>JAFGQA010000143.1 GCA_016935885.1 Phycisphaerae bacterium
AGCGATCGCCGAGAACGATATCTTCAGGGTGTACGACCTGGATCAACCGCTGCGATGAGGAGCGTGCTACCGCGTCTCACAAGTGGTGCGATTATGCGCTGTCACGGCGGACGACCTCGAAGGCCTCGCGCTCGCCCTTACCGCGGAGGGGATAGTCCTTGCGAAGGGGGTGGGCCTCGAAGCCGTCCCAAGTGAGGATGCGGCGAAGGTCTGGATGACCCTCGAAGACGATGCCGAACATGTCGAAGACCTCGCGCTCCATCCAGTCGGCGCCAGCCCATAGCGAGACGATCGACGGCACCTTCGGCTCGGGGTCGTTGACGAAGCACTTCACCCACAGGCGATGATTGTGCTTCAGGGAGAGCAGCGAATAGGTGACGGCGTATCGGTCGGTCGCGCCTGGGAAGTCGAGGTAGTCCACACAGGTCAGGTCGGA
The DNA here is from genome assembly GCA_016935885.1 of Phycisphaerae bacterium. The sequence goes on from JAFGQA010000143.1 coordinate 437, forward strand.
GAGCTGGGCGAACTTGGTCCGCTTGTGATTTCGGAGGAATCGCATCACGTCGAGCAGGTTCTCCGGCTCCACACGGATGTAGAACTGATCGCCGGGCTGGCCGTTGTGCATCACGAGCGGCTCGGGCTCGAAGGTGAGATCGGGGAACTCGGAACGCAGTACCGCGACGATTTCGTCCGGCGTTGCCATAGCTACTCTGTACCTCCTACCGGCGCGGTAGCATCGAGCTGATCCATCGGCCCGGCGACGAGTTGCAGGCCGTTGCCGCGCTGCCGGCTGGTCTTGATGCCTTCCTTGTCAATGATTCGCTGGATGGCCATGAGGCCTTCGAGCAGCGTCTCGGGCCGCGGCGGACAGCCGGGTACGTAGACATCGACGGGCAGGAACTGATCGACGCCCTGGACCACGGCGTACGTGTCGAAGACACCGCCGGTGGACGCGCACGCGCCCATGGAGATGACCCATTTCGGCTCGCAGATTTGCTTGTAGATGCGCTGCAAGACGGGCATCATCTTGATTGCCACGCGGCCGGCGCAGATCAGCAGGTCGCTCTGTCGTGGACTGAAGCGCATGACCTCCGCGCCGAAGCGAGAGATGTCATAACGACTGGCCCCGGTGGACATGACCTCGATTCCGCAACAGGCGGTGGCGAAAGGCATGGGCCATAGGGAACTTCTGCGGCCCCAGTTGATGCCGTGCTCGCGAATGAAGTCGACCAGCTTGTTCAGTTGCGTGGTAACAATGTCGGTCTTCGGCATTGCGTCGGGGCCGTGCTCGTTTGTTTTCATGCCGCTATCCCATTGATCGGCTGATCGCCACACCGAGACGGGCGACGGGCGGCCGTCAGTCATATCGGAAAACGCCCTTCTTCCAATCGTACGCGAAGCCAACCACGAGGATGGCGAAGAAGATAGCCATCTCCCAGAACAAGAAGGACATCAACGCAGGATCTGGCGTGGCGGCTCTCGCCTTCGTGAAAAGGACGGCCCACGGGTACATGAAGATCAGCTCGACATCGAACAGCAGGAACAACATCGCCACCAGGTAGAAGCGGACGTTGAAGCGGCGTCGTGCGTCGCCGATGACCCGCATGCCGGATTCGTAGGTGCCGTCCTTCTCGGGCCCGCTGCGCCTTGGCTTGGGTATGACGTGCGTAATGATGACGATGCTCGCGGCGACGACGATGACCAGGAGGATCAGCGCGATGATGGGGCCGTAGCCGGGGGCAGGGCTCACGGTGTCTGCGATCATTCCCGCGGGCAACTGAAGTTGTGTCATACGCCGGACCTCGATCCTCAAGCCGGTGCTTCGGCATTCCCCATGTGATGGGTGAAGCGGCCTGTCACGCCTATCGGAGCAGCGGTCTCAACCTCTTCGGTGCACCAGCGAACGCCACGCACTGCTCACGGAGCAAAGGTACACATACCGCCGTTTCTGCAACCTGTCAAACGAACGGCGTCGGAACACCAGAAGCCGGGTGTGCGTCACGATTGTAGGTGGGATTTCGGCACCGGGGTAAGAGCCCCCGACCTTGGTCGGGGGGCATGTTTTCACGGACATCCGGCTGCCACCCGGCCAAGGCCGGGGGCTCTTGAACGTCGCTGCAAGCTGATTCGTCTTGGGCGATCTCGAGTTCCTCGCCACACATACTCAAATGACGTACACCCCCGGAAGCCTGCCGTTTAACGGCCCGAAAGCGGCGCGCTTGAGGACGTGATCTTGGCACGGTCCGCGTTCGATGGCGCTAAGGCTTCGCGAGCACCATTTCGGGCGATCTGCGGGTGTACGTCATCTCCGTAGGTAAAGACGACGCTGGGCCGAGAATCCCTTCTCGGCCCCTTCCGTCGATGCGAGGGAAAGGATTCCCACCGGGAATGTGTGCGAGAAGGGATTCTCGCACCAGCAGCATTTCGGGCGATCGGCTTGTGGAGACACCTTCGTTTGTCGATGACTGGCTTGACGTGCTATACTCACCGCCACTGCCCTGTGTCGCAGCGATTGGCGAAGGCCGGTCGCGCGGAGGCCCAACGACACCGCCGCAGCTTGGCGGGTGAAAGGACCGGTTCATGGCGAAGCAGGCGAAGACCGCGATCAGCCCGACGCGGGCGGAAGACTATCCCGAGTGGTATCAACAGGTTGTCCGCGCGGCGGACCTGGCCGAGACGTCACCCGTCCGCGGCTGCATGGTCATCAAACCGTGGGGGTATGCCCTGTGGGAGAACATGCAGCGCGTGCTGGACGGCATGTTTAAGGCCACCGGACATAGAAACGCGTATTTCCCGCTGTTTATCCCGCTGAGCTTCCTCGAGAAGGAGGCCGCGCATGTCGAGGGCTTCGCCAAAGAGTGCGCGGTGGTTACGCATCATCGGCTGGAGGCCGGGCCGGACGGGCATCTCGTGCCAACCGGGCTGCTGGAGGAGCCACTGGTCGTGCGGCCAACGTCCGAGACGATCATCGGCGCGGCCTATGCCCAGTGGATCCAGTCGTATCGCGATTTGCCGCTGCTGATCAACCAGTGGGCCAACGTCGTTCGCTGGGAGATGCGGACGCGGCTGTTCCTGCGCACGACCGAGTTCCTGTGGCAGGAGGGGCACACCGCGCACGCCACGGCGGAGGAGGCCGTCGAGGAGACGATGCGGATGCTGGACGTGTACGCCGACTTCGCCGAGAACTGGATGGCGATGCCCGTGATCAAGGGCGAGAAGACGGACAACGAACGGTTCCCGGGGGCCGTCAATACCTACAGCATCGAAGCGATGATGCAGGACCGCAAGGCGTTGCAGGCCGGGACGTCGCACTTCCTGGGGCAGAACTTCTCCAAGGCCGCCGACATCAAGTTTCTCAGCGCCGACGGGAAGGAGGAGTTCGCGTGGACAACGTCCTGGGGGGTCTCGACTCGGCTGGTTGGCGCCCTGCTGATGACACACAGCGACGATGACGGGTTCGTCCTTCCGCCCAAGCTGGCGCCGGCCCAGGTGGTGATCCTCCCCATCATTCACAAAGAGGACGCCAAGGCGCGGGTGATGGAGCACTGCGAAACGCTCGCCGCGGACCTGCGCGGCGTGAGCTATCACGGCCAGCCCCTGGTTGTCGAGTTGGACGCTCGGGAAGGTCGCGGCGGAGAGAAGACCTGGCAATGGATCAAGAAGGGCGTGCCGTTGCGTCTGGAGATCGGCCCGCGCGACATCGACAGCAACTCGGTGTGCATGGGGCGGCGCGATAGGAGCCCGAAGGAAAGGCAGGACATTTCCCGCGCGGAGTTCCTGGCGAATGTGACACGGACGCTGGACGAGATCCAGAAGAATCTGCATGACCGGGCCGAAGCATTCCGCGCCGCCCACACACGGCAGATCGACTCGAAGAACGAGTTTTATGATTACTTCACGCCGCAGAACCAGGAGAAGCCCGAGATCCACGGTGGCTTCGCCCTGTGCCACTGGAGCGGCGACCCCGCGGTGGAGGAGCAAGTCAAGAAGGACTTGAACGTCACCATCCGCAGCATCCCCCTGGACGCGGAAGACGAAGCCGGCTCCTGCGTGATCAGCGGCCAACCGAGCCGGCGTCGGGTCGTGTTTGGGAAGGCGTATTAGCCTGAGAGAAGAGGTCAGGTTCGTCTTGCGATCCGATCGACGCTTGAAGCGAGATTCATGCGAGAAGGAACGCGCGACGGCGTACCTTGAGCCCCTTCCCCGGCTATGAGCCGAACGCAAAGCGTGGCAATTACCCCTTTGTCATAGAATCACCTCCACCGGTCGTGAACTCGCCTCCAACCTGCGTACTTCCCATCGAAGGTTGCTCGAGTGGCCGGCCACTGGAAGGCTGCCCGGTTGCTGCACAGTAGATGCGGAAGGTATGCTGACCCTTGATCTTCGTCCTTTTGGGCCAGTACAGCTCGTCCGTTGTGCCGCTGTTCGGATCTACTCTAAGTCCATGATCCTGGCGAACGTGTATCCACGTCTGAGCTTTCTCCCGGCCGACATGATCGATCTCATACGCGTGTGTATGGCCGTTACCGTGGGTAACGATCATCCACGATCCTGCAAGCTCTGTACCGATGGGCAGTTTCGCGGACGTCAGGAAGGCATTCGCCACGTTGCCGTCAGCTATGCGGCGGGCCTCATCGATCTCTCCCTCGTAAAAGGGCATCTCGCTTAGGATTTGCATCCCGTCGGTGGAGAACTCCGTGCCCGCAACGAGATAGCCGGCCAACGCTCGCCGGCGCCCTTGGGTAAGCATCCCGAGCCGGCCCTTCAGGACGACATTGGAGCCGTCCTCTGTCGTGACGTGCGCCGTGCCCGAGTCGTCTTCCAGTAACGAGACGATCACCGTGTCGGCGCGATCGCCAACGTTGACCTGCAATCCGACGGATCTTCCCTTGTTCGCCTTCGTTGGGATCCGCTCGACGGATTTGATCCGAGGCTGTCCTCGGAACGGCTCGATCACAGCAACGAAGATGCTATCGAGAGAAGCATCCACCACTCGGCGCGCAACGATCTGCGGCATGAAGAACTTGCCTAGTTGTCGGTCGTCCCCGAGCGCTCGCCGGACCGACGGTGTCGTGCAAAGGTAATACTGTGTCTCGGTGCCGCCCAGCAAGGTGATCTGCGTCCCAGGAGGCGGTTGATCACCGTCCTCCACTTTGGTCTCCCCGTCGTTAGCTACCATGCGAATCGGCCAGTCTACGTACTTGAATGTGAAGCTGCAGTTGTCATGGGAGCTTCCCTCTTTCACGTCCTGCATCAGACCATAGCAGTCGAATTCGTCAAACTCCGTTTGGGGTTCTCGCCAGCTCTTCTCCTCCGCAGGCTCCAGCAAGGGGCGTTTCCTCGTCATTGCGGCCAGGCCCAGACTGCAACTGGCGATCTGATCATGGTCGGCGGACCCGTGCATGAGCCAATCGTGCTTCTGGCCGCCTTTGACGTGGAAAACGTCCACGATATACGGATGCTCCGGATCGATGGAGACCAGGATGACCATCCGCCGGTAGATATCCAGCGTGTGGCCCGCAACGTCGTAACCCAGCTTTCCCCGGGCCTCCATCACGGCCAGGCCCGGCAATCCAGGCACGAACATCAGAAGGTCGCCGTCGGTGCGCGGCTTGTCAGGATCGTAGTGGCGGGCTTGACACGCCTCGTCAACGGCAACCAGGTTGTGACCGATGGTCGAGACGGTCCAGTGGTTGTACTTGGTGTGCGTGTAGCCCATGTCGCAGATCATCTCCCGGCCACGGGAAAACAGGGCGAGATTCAGGTTGTCACCATGGGCATGGGCCGTTGTTGTTCCGGAGAAATGCAGGTGGACTTCAGTCGTCGCGTCGCCCGAGCCCGCTCCAAGCACCGCATGACCGAAACCCGGCAGAAGACGGCAGGTCCCTTGATGTCGCACGGGGCTGGGCATGCCATTCTCGGCCCAGGCGGCGCGCTTGACAAAAGTGTTATGAACCGGACACGTCGCGCCATCCGGATAGGCGATGACGTCGGGCGCCTGCAGCGCCGTGGGCCAGAAGCGAAGTTCCGCCATGGGATCGAGGTGATCGAAACGGGGATCCTCTGGCGTGCCCTTGTACGAGTCCGGATCCGTGTAACCAGTTAGCTCGGTGACGATGTCCTTAATCAGGCTGACGGTCTGATAGTGATAACCGGGCCCTTCCGGCCACATGCCATCGAAGTGAAAGAACTCCAGCATGTCGCGCACCCATGCGCAAGCCCGATGGACGTATGCGGGCTCTCCGATTCCAATGCCGATACGCACCAAGCCGAGCACCACGTAGGGCATCGCGTTGTGAAACTTGCGGCTGTCTGTCTCCCAAAGATACTTGACGATATAATCAACCGCGCCTCGAAAGAGATCATTTTCGATGCGTTTTCTGGTGGCCTGATCATCGAGCGCCTTGCAGCCCTTGATGTTGCGATAGGCCACCGGCAGGGACCGCGGCACCTCGAGGAACTCCCAGAAAGACCACCGCGTGCCCGGGGGAGTGGTTGCCTTGGGCTTATACCCCCGAGTTACGTCGGGACTTCCCGCTGCATTCTGCTCCACGACGCAATAGCTGGGATAGGCCCGTGCAAAGCCATCCATGATCCACACGACGCGGCGCGCAAACTCTTCCGAACGTCCTTCGTTGCGATATCTCTTTGCCAGATCCCACGCACAGCCGACCAACCATGTCTTCCTGAAGAACCAGTTCAATCCGCCGAAGTAGTGTCGCCTGCCCTTCGCGCTGTAATAGCCTATCTTCACCTTCTTGTTGCCGTCGAAAGGATTGGGGAACTCATCCCATCCATTGAATTCGTACTGGCTGTTCGGAAAGAACTGCGCGCACGTGCGGCACTGGACCTTCTCAGCACGGATGTCTGGGGCCCAATTGGGGTCCCACGTGAAGATGTCGAAGCCCCGCTCACTTCCTCCGTAATTCGCGCAACCGGGGTTGGGACAGCCACAATACGGCAGCACGGACTGGGGCGGCACGAGGCTCCGAATCTCATCTTCGGACATCGACACAATCAGTTCTACGTCATCGGTTCCCATGTATTCGTTCTCCTTTCGCCTTCCTGAAGGTATGAGCGTCTTCGATGCGGGTTTGAACGCGGAGAACAACGGAGATGAAGGCGCTTCTCGACTGTTCGTGGTGACACCACGTTCCCTTTCCTCCATCCGCAACGGGCCGGTTGCACCCGGCCAGATGTGAGTCGCGGGCTCCTCCCTATTCCCGACGAGCATTATAGCGAAGCCGGCGTCGAATGCAAGCCCGACGCAAGGGGATTTCGCCGTCGTCCGCGCGGGCCCGAGGCATCTTCGCCGGTCTCTGCGGCTAGGAACGAACCACAGGACTGTGGCACCGGCGACAGAAGCGGCGTCACATCACGGGCCGGAGGCCCACACTACGGCGTTTGTCAGGCTAGGCTCTGAATCGGGAGTGTGCCCGAAGTCATCCGCACACATGGTCAATGCCGGTACAAGGCGGCATGATGCGGTAGCTGCGTAACTCATTGCCGATACATTAGTTAACTCAAACTGACCGATTCGCCTTCGAGATTCGCGATAACCCCAAAGAGCCACGAGCTTCAGCCCGTGCGGCCTCTCGCAGAGAGTGACCGCTCATTCCCGTCGAGAAACCGCACGGGTTGAAGTCCGCAGCTCGTCTTCGCGAGAATCCGGTCAGTGTGAGTCAGTTGGCATAGGTCCTTATGACCTGTGATCCGATCGCAGACGTTGTCGGACAACGACGTACTCTCCGGATGCTGTCGAATCCCGCGCAGATGATCGCTGGACTCTTCCAGCATACGCCGGTACGCTATCGGCTCCCAGACCGGGGGAGGACACGGACGAACCGGTCCGTGCAGTCTATTGGTATTCCTCAATCTCGAAAGGGCGAACCATGAAACCGCTCGTAATCGTCAGTTCGCTGGCGTTGATCTTGACGGCTTCGATGGCCGCGGCTCAGCAGGCCGAGGCGGCGCCGGACCACGTGCTGCTCAGGCTGCTGACCGAGGAGTTGGACTACTCCACGCAGAACCTCGCCATGCCCGACGGCACAAAGCCGTACTACATCGCTTATACCATTACCGACGAACAGTCGGTCTTGCTCGACGCGCGGCTCGGCGCCCTGACGCAGGACGACGTCCGCCACGAGCGCGTGCTCGACGTCGACATCCGCGTCGGAGACTACTCGTTGGACAACACCCACAAGATCCGCGATGCAGGCTTCGGTTTCGACCCGTCGGACTTGTACGGCGGGGCGACCGAGATCAGTATTGAAGACGATCCGGCGGCCATCAAGCACGCGATATGGCTCGCCACGGACCGGGCCTTCAAAGCGGCGGTCAAGAAGTATCAGCGTGTCCAAACCAACCTCAAGACGAAGGTGGAAGAGGAAGACAAGTCCGACGATTTCTCGAAGGAAGATCCGTCCGTTTACACGGAACCAGAGATCTCGCTCACGCTTGACCGAAAGACCTGGGCCGATCGGCTCCGGAACGTCGCACGTCTGAGCCGAAAGTACCCCCTGGTTTACTCCTCATCCGTCTCGTTACGTGCATCGGCCGAGAACCGGTATATGGTGACGAGCGAAGGAACGCGCTTGCAGACGGGCCGCAAACTGCTGCGAGCGGTCGTATCCGCGGGAACGAAGGCCGAGGACGGGATGGATCTTAGCCAGTCGTTCATCTTCAACGCGTCAAGCGAAGACAAGCTGCCCGGCGAGGCCGAGTTGACGGGAGCATTCCAGAAGGTAATAGACCGGGTCCTCGCCCTACGCGAGGCCCCCCTGGTCGAGCCGTATGAAGGGCCGGCGATCCTTCTGAATCGGGCCAGCGGTGTGTTCTTCCACGAGATCTTTGGGCACCGCATGGAAGGGCACCGACAAAAAGACGTCGACGAGGGCCAGACCTTCGCGAAGAAGGTCGGCGAGCAGATTCTGCCTGAGTTCATGAGCGTCCGCGACGATCCCACCGAGGCGAAGTTTGGTGACGAGGACCTTCGTGGATACTACAGATACGATGACGAAGGCGTGGCCGCGTGCAACGTCCACCTCGTGGAGAACGGCATCCTCAAAAACTTCCTGCTATCGAGGTCGCCGATAAAAGACTTCCCCAAGTCGAACGGTCACGGGCGCCGCCAACCGGGGAACGATGTCGTCGCCAGGCAGGGCAACTTGATCATCGACTCCAGCAAGACTGTCAGTTGCGAGAAGCTGCGCGAGATGCTGCGGGAGGAGTGCAAGAAGCAGGACAAAGAGTACGGCTTCTTGTTCGAGGACATCACCGGTGGATTCACTGGCACTCAGCGCCGCGGCCCCCAGACCTTCAAGGTCTTGCCCGTCGTGGTCTACAAGGTCTATGCCGACGGACGCCCTGATGAGCTGGTCCGCGGCGTCGACATCGTCGGTACGCCGCTGTCCTCCTTCTCGAAGATCGTTGCCACGGGCGACGATCCCGCGGTCTTCAATGGGACGTGCGGAGCCGAGTCCGGCATGGTGCCGGTTTCGGCGATTTCTCCAAGCATCCTTGTATCTCAAATCGAGATCGAGAAGCGACGCCGCGCGCAGGACAAGCCGCCCATCCTACCGGCGCCGATGGCTGAAGAAGAGAAGAAGCCATCGTAGATCCGTTCAAAAAGAGTGTGCAAAACAGGAGCCAAAGCCGTGACGAACGACAGAATGCAACGGACCACTGGCATGTTGCTCATCCTCCTGGCGTGGGCGCTTCCCGCGCTCGCCGACGACGTCCTCCCGGATGACGACGTCATCATGCGCGCGATGGTCGACGAGCTTTCCCGCTCGATGGGTCTCCGAATGGAGGACCTCGAGAAGCCGTATTTCATCCAATACGCCGTCGAGGACTCGATCACCTACCAACTGTCGGCGGCCTACGGGGCGATCACGGAGTCCAGCCGCGACCGCTCGCGCGACTTCCGTGGTCAGACTCGCGTCGGGTCCTACGAACTGGACAACACGAACTTCAGCGGAGACAGTGGCAGGTCCTTCTTTCGCCGCTCCCGCGGCGGCGACGGCCGGGCTTCCCTCCCACTCGACGATGACTACATGGCCATCCGGCACGCCATTTGGCGGGCCACCGACGGTGATTACAAGGACGCGGTCGAGACGCTTACCAAGAAGCGGTCTTACATGAAAGACAAGAACATCGAGGACCGCCCCAACGACTTCTCCAAGGCTCCCGTGGTCGAGCACATCGAGGACGGCGCGCATCTCGATTTCGACAAGGCGGAATGGGAACGAAACCTCAAGCGCCTTTCCGAGCAATTCAAGCGATACGATCGAATCCAGGATTCGAATGTGCGGCTTCTCGTCGCCGCCGGCAATGCCTATATCGTGAATTCCGAGGGTACCCGGCTACGCACGGGGGATGCCGGCACCTTGCTGATCATCACGGCCGAGGCCCAGGCGGAAGACGGCATGAAGTTCTCGGACAGCCTCACGTACGCGGGAGACACGACAGCGGATCTTCCTCCGCTCGACGATATGCTCACGGACATTGACGAAGTCGTGGCGAAACTCACTAAGGCGATGGAGGCCCCCATCCTCGAGCAGTACACGGGCCCTGTTCTCTTTGACGGCCTCGCCGCCGCGCAGATGTTCAGGACAATGCTCGCCGCCGGCGTGGCCGGGCGCCCGGAGCCGGTCGGTACGCAGCGCCGCAGGTTCACCGGCGCGGAGAACCTCCAGAAGAAACTGAACCGGCGCATCCTGCCCAAGTCCTTCCAGGTGTTTGACGATCCAACCGTAAAGAAGGCCGGGGATGCGTTGTTGTTCGGCCACTACGAGTACGACGACGAAGGGGTCAAGGCCCAGAAGGTCAACATCGTAGTGGACGGCAAGCTCAAGGACATGGCCATGTCACGTGTGCCGACAAAGGAGCTGTCGGGGTCTAACGGCCACGGCCGTCGCCCTGCGACGGGCGGCGATCTTGAGGCGGCCATCGGCTGCCTGTTCATCGAGGACGAGGACGGCATGTCGGATGACGCGCTGAAAGAGGCTCTGATAAAGGCCACCCGAGAGCAAGATCTGGAGTATGGGCTTCGCATCGCCTCGATCCGCACAGCCGGACTGGGCTCGAGCCGGTCGGACATCCTGTCGATGTTCATGCGGTTGCAGCGCGGCGGTGGTGGTGACAGTCTTGGCGACCCGATCTACGTTTACAAGGTGTATGTGGACGACGGCCGCGAGGAGTTGGTGCGTGGCTGCGAATTTGGCCCGGTTACCATCACGAAGCTCAAGCAGATCAGCGCGGCTGGGAAGTCACCCGTGGTGTACAACTACATCGGCTTCGGCCTCGGCGGTGCCACGCCTCCTTCGTCGGTCGTCTCGCCGGCTGTTTTGTTCGAGGAGCTTGACCTCTCCAAGATCGAGCAGGAGCATGAGAAGCTGCCGATCCTCGAATCGCCAGCCGCCCGCAAGGCGACCGACACCGCTCAAGGTGATTGACGTCATACATTTGCCTTGTCTTTGAGCGGCCGCACAGCCGTGAAAGAGAATGCCGCCTGCCACCGAGCGCAACGGCGGCATCGTATTGATTCTCCCGATCGACGAGATGACGGACGCGGCCCTGTACGGAGAGGGCGATGATTGATGAATGATCGCCGGGCCTGGCCGCCGATCCCTTGCGACTATACCGGCCGCGCGCGAAGCCGGGCTTCAACCGGGCGCCGAGACACTGACGCGGACGGCGGCCTTCACGGTGGTCGAATCGATTCCTTCATCCATCCTGTTTGGGTTCTCAGGCCTCGACACGGGTGAAATATTGACCTACCGCGTCACAATCCCTGTCGTGTACACGCCTGTCGTCCCCCCGGTGCTGGACGGGTCAGACGGACGGAGGTCGTCGTGGCACCGGCGGGAGCGCTTCCACGGGACATCGGCGTTCGCGGAGGCGGACTGGCCCGCTTGCTCGGTTTGTTCGGCCTGTGAGGCCCCGCCAATCGCCGTTGAACGCCCGACGATGTTTGACCCAATCAGAACGTGAGGAAGACATAACCATCGCGTTCAAAGAAGCGGGGGATGTGCGCGCAGATGGCCGCCCCGCTTGCGTGGTTACGGGCGTTGGCGCCCGCGCTACGGAGGGACTCCTCGCGTGAATTCCAGAAGAAATCGGCGGATCGCTTGACATCCTCCGACGATTGTAGTAGAGTTACGACAGTCGTAGTTGATTTCCAGGAGCAGCGCCCGATGGCCGATCGCCAGTACGATCTTGGGACCGCGGAGTTGGAAGTCCTCCGAATCCTGTGGGACGAGGGGCCCTGCACCGTTCGGCAGGTGCTCGAGCATCTCCACGGGCTCGGCCGGCGCGTGGCCTACACGACAGCCCTGACCTTCCTGACACGCCTCGAACAAAAGGGCTTTGCCGCCAGTGACAAGGATGGCTTCGCCTATGTTTACCGGGCGACCGTGACACGGGAACGCGTTCGTCGATCACGGCTCAAGGCCCTCGTCGCGCAGCTCTACGACGGGACGGCCGCGCCATTGGTGCTGCAACTGATCAAGACCCAGAGGTTCTCGCAAGAAGAGATCGACGCATTGCGGGAGCTCATCAAACGACTCGACGCCAAGGCCAAGTAGCGAGGCGGATGCCGGAGACTTGGGGATGTGGGCTTGGAATTCAACGGCGGCGGACCTGCTTTGGCGCAACGCCCTGGCAGTGATTCCGTTGGCTCTGATCATCTGGGCCATCTGCCGTTGGGTCCCCTGCCGTCCGGCCACGCGACACACGTTGTGGCTGTGCGTGTTGGGGTGGCTCGTCGCCGGGCTAGCCCTCCCGCCGATCTCCTTCTCGACGTTGGACGCAGCGACGAACGCGGCCGCAACGAAAGTCGAACGACAAGGAGAGACCGAACGGACAGACGCGGTTGACCTGACGGAGGACTTGGCCGTCAGACGGTCCCGGTCCGATGGCTTCCCCGACTCACTGAATTCTTTCGCTCCCACTCCACCCTGGGCAGTCGTCCCGGCCAGGCTGTTTGTGCCATCAGATCTACCCGCGGCACCTCGTCTCGCCGGGCGCCTGCCCCCGAATGACCTCGCGGCCGGCGGGGTGAAGGATGGAATGAATGGTCCGGCGGACGTCTCGGACCGCGTTGATGAAAGTGCCCTGACACGAGACCCCCGTCGGATCGGGCGTCATTCCATCGCTCCCATGCCGGGGCAACACCGTCGGCACAGCCGTGCTCCGTTCCCTGCCCGTGCCGAGACACCTTGCACGCCAAGGTCCATCCAGGATGTCGAAGCTGATGTGAATGCCGAACCCGATCCAGCCCAAAGAAGGCTATCCGAACGCCACGACACCGGCCTCTCAACCAGGTCGACACTGCTGGGAAAGCGGTACTGCAGAGGCATTGGCGTCGCTCCGACATCTTCTGAGACGGCTTCCGGAGCACTGGCCGTGGCGAGCAAAGTGGAGTCACACCCGCCCAATGTGTCGGACTGCGAGTCAATGGCTGCTGAGACAACCGCCGGCAACATGCTGACGGAGGAATTGGGTGGCCAAGCGACGTCGTCCGCGGGGGGCGCCGCCGGGCGTTTGCCAATGGCCTCAGAGGAAGGCGAATCGCCCGATGTGTCCACGTCGCCCTTGTTGCGGGGCCTTGGTCGTTGGGTGGTCGCGCTTGTCGCCGTCCGAGATGCCGTTGGACGGTTGCCGGCGATCCCTCCGGTTGTCTGGCTTGGCGGCGTTCTGCTCGTGTTGGCGGCTCGCGCGAGCCAGACGATTCGTTTTCGGAGACAGGTCCGGGCCGGCAGCGCCGCACCCGCATCCGTCGTCAGACTCGTGGCGGAAGCGGCGAGGGCGGTCGGACTTCGGGCCACTCCCGAGACGGTCATGGTGCAAGATCGCATCTCGCCCATGGTCTGGTGCGGCAGGAAGGCGAGCCTGGTTCTACCGAGGGCGTTGTGGTCGGAGCTTGATGAAGACGGCCGCCGAGCGGTGGTTTTTCACGAGCTGGCGCATATTCGCCGCCGAGATCACTGGGTCTGCTGGATCGAGTTGGTCTTCGGCGCGGTGTATTGGTGGCACCCGCTGATCTGGTGGGTGCGCAGCCGACTGCGAGAGGAAGCGGAAAACTGTTGTGATGCCTGGGTGACGTGGCTGCTGCCGCAGGGCCGGCGCGCCTATGCCGAAGCCCTGATCAGCGCCCGGCGGTTCACGACCGAGCCGGCCGTGGCCGTGCCGAGTCCAGGCATCGGTGTCATCACGGGGAGAACCAAACGATTCACAAGGAGACTTACAATGGTCATGACAGAGCAAGCCACACCGAATCGTTCCGTCACTGGAATGGTACTGGCCCTATCGATGGTCGTCGCTGCGTGGGCGGCGACGCCGGCGCGCTCCTCAGAACCCGGGGAGAAGGTGGCTCCCGAATCCGAAGCGCTCGCGGTCACGTTTCAGGAAGGCGGGCCGACCGTGACCATCTCGGCCCCGGCAGTTGAGTTGGCCACCGAGATCGCCGTGGCACTGCCGAGCGTGGCGGTGACACCGGTTCCCACGGTGGCTCCCGTCCCGAGCCTGCTGTTGGCGGTCGGCGATGACGACGCCCAAAAGGGTCGCGGCGGTCGGCCGAATATGCGAGACCTGGAGAGGCGAATCGAACGGCTCGAGCGCCAACTTGATGAGATCTCCGAACAGCTTGACAAGATGTCCGATGCGATCAAGGGCCCCGAGATGCCCATAGTGCTTGAGCGGCTTAAGCAACTCGGCCAACTCGAACAACTTCGCGAGCTCGGACAACTTGGACAGCTGAAACCACTCGAGCGACTCAGGCAGCTCGGGCAGTCCTACGCCCCGCGATCTCAAGCGAAGACAGTACCGGGTTCCGACGAAGGCGTCATCGTCCGAACCTACAAGGTCCCGGAAGGCAGACTTGAAGCTTTGACGAAGCTGATGATTCGACCCGACGTACCGACCCGCGTGCGCCAGGTCGATGGCGGTATCGAGGTGCACGCCACCAAGGCGGATCATGCCACGTTCAAGGCATTTGTCGACATTATCACAGTCAAGGAAGACACGAAGGTGGGCTATCGCCTCCCTGAGGAGAAGTTGAAGGCATTGACGGAGTTGATGACTCGGGGTGACGTCCCGGTGATGGTGAGTCCGGGAGAAGATGAGATCACGGTTCATGGAGGCCCGGCGGTTCAGTCGGTGTTTGGGGCCTTCGTGAACATGATTCATCCCTCCGATGGCACGTGCAAGGGCAGCCAGGGAGGTGTCTCCGTGGACCCGGGTCGAATCGCAACGGAGGCGAAGCAAGCGGCTCGGCGCGCGTACGAGCACGCGGTGAAAGCCCACAAGGCATCGGGCACCAAGCAATCAAAGGGCTCCGCAGGAGGGATGTTGAAGACGCCAAAGGCCCAACACGCGATGCAGGAGGTTCTCGCGAAGACCGCGAAGCTGCAACGGGAATTCGAGAAGCTGACGCAGATGGCGGCTGAACTCGAGAGCAAGGCGGAGCAGATCGAATCTGATGCCGAGGTCCTCGAGGCTGAGAGCGATGAACTGTTCGATGAGGCCCAGAAGTTGCGGGACGAGGCATCGGAGACCGACAATCACAAGCAAGCTGCCCGATTGAGAGACAAAGCCGAGGAGTTGGAGAAGCGAGCCGATTCAAAGGAGAAGAAGGCCCGCGAGTTGTTCAAGCGTGCGCAAGAGGTGGAGGAGAAGGCCCGGGAAGTGGAAGAGCATGCGGAGGAGATCGAACGAGACATCGACGAGCTTGAGAACCAAGCCGCGGAGATCGAGGACGAGGGAGACGCGGAGGGCGATGCTTAAGAATCGCTAATCAACTGGTGGATTCCGGCGGGTGCCACGGGCAGCTTGCGCCTGCCCGTGTTCACTGGCGGGCAAGCCGCCAGTGGCACCCTCAGAGGTTGGCAGACCCTCGTTTTGGCTGTGGCAGAACAGTGAGTGGGTGAGAAGCTGTCTCAGAACAGTGGCACAGGCCTCCCGCCTGTGGAGACAAACGAGAGAATGCCTGGTGAGTCATCATATCCACCGGCTTTGGCGCCGGTGCCACAGAGACGCCGGGCCAAAGAGATGTTGGTGCCACCGAGGCGCCGGTGCCACGTAGGGTTCTGAAACAGCCTCCTTGGCGGCTTGGGGGCCGCGCCTTGGTTCCTTCACGCCGTTGTCGATGTACTCGCCAGACTGTGTTGAAGATCCCTGAATCTCAGAAAATGCGGCGATCTTGCTCGCCGCTCCGTTCGTAGTAACGCCGATGCACCGACGGAGCGGTGTCGCGGTCTGTCGTCGCAAGGAGGTCGGCGGATGTACCAGATCTCTAGAGCAGTTCACACTTGCCTGCGACTGTGGCACGGGCGTCTCGCACGTGAATCCACCGCCGAGACGGCGGTGCCACAGGTGCATCCAACCGTGAAGTGCTTTATACGTCTGACGCTGTTCGCTTCGATTGTCTGGGCCATCCTTGGATTGTCATCGGTCGGTGCCGGCGCCCCGGCGAGCGGCAGCAAGCGGCCGGACCTGTCCCAAGACGCCGACGTGCAGGCCTACTACAGCGGAAACGGTCTGTTGAACCGCGGCCTGTACGACTTGGCGGCGGCGGAGTATCGCAAGTTCCTCGCCAGCCACGAGGATCATGAGAAGGCCCCCGCGGCGCGATATGGCTTGGCGGTCTGCCTGTTTCGACTCGGCAGGCTCGACGAGGCCGCGGAAGAGCTGACGCGCTTGCGAGGCGTGCCCGACTTCGCCTATGCGGCCGAGGTCGCCACGATGCTCGGGCAATGTCATCTTGCCGGCCACCGGTATGGCGAGGCGGCTGAGGCTTTCGAGGCGGTTTTGCAGGAGGCGGCAAATCACGCCCTTGCGGATGATGCGGCGGCCCAGCTTGTCGAAGCGCTTTACGAACACGGCCAGACCGACGAGGCCGTTACCCGTTGCGAGATGTTCGCATCGCGATGGCCAGATTCGCCACACCGTGACCGGGCCGATTACTTCGGTGGCCTGGCGGAGATGGGGCGGCAGGCGTACACCGCGGCGGCTGCGAGATTCGCCGATCTCCTGGGGAAACACGCGAACAGCCCGTTCGCCGCCCATGCGGCCTTGTTGTTGGCCCAGTGTTACCACCACACAGACGATTCGGCAGCAGCGGCCCGGCAATACGAGCAGGTGTTGAACCAGACAGATAGCCCCTATCGCGCGGATGCCCTGCTGGGTCTGGCGACGATCTTGCAGCAGGATGACCGACACAAAGAAGCGGGCAAGTTGCTGGATCAACTGCTGGAGAAGCACGCTGACAGCCCGCTCGCGGAGGCAGCGAGATTGCTGCGCGGCCGGGTGTGGTTTGACCTCGGCGAGTACGAGTCGGCCGCGCGGGCGTTTCAACAGGTTGGGAAGGCTGAAGGTGCGATGAAAGCCGACGCGGCTTACTGGTCCGCCAAGTGCAAGCTGCGAACTGGCGACTTTGCCGGTGCCGCCCGCGGTCTGAAGCGTGCGATCGCCGACCATCCCGACTGCAGACTGCTGCCCGAGATGTGCTACGACCGCGCGATCGCGCTGCTGCGTGGCGGCAATCCGAATGACGCCGCCAAGGCACTGGTGGACTATCGATCGCGATTCCCGAATCATGCCCTCGCACCGGACGCGTTGCACCTGCTGGCCACGATTGCCCATCAAGGGCGTGAGTATGAGCAGAGCCAGGAACATGTGCGGAGGTTCCTGGAACAGTACCCCGATCACGACTTAACGGCGAAGATCACCTTCTTGTCAGCGGAAAACGAGTACCTCGCCGGCAACTACAAGGACGCAGCCGCCGGATATCGGCGTTTCCTCGACAAGCACCACGACGACGCGCAGGCGAAGACGGCCAGGTTTCGGCTGGGCATGGTACTGCACCGTCTGCAGCAATTCGACGAGGCCCGCCGGCTGCTCGTGGAAGTCGATGCGGAGGCCGGAGAGCAGTTTCCTTCGCGGCATCTGGCGCTTGGCGACATCCATTTTCAGCGCGGCGAGTGGAAGCAGGCCGGACAGCGATTGGCCACGTACCTTGCAAAGGGCCTGGAGGTGGCCGCGGCGGACGACGCGCTGCTCAAGCTCGGGCTGGCGTCGCTGCGTCAAGGCAAGCACGCCGAGGCGATTCGGCAGTTCGACCGCCTGTTGGAACGATTCGACAAGAGCCCCCATCGGCTTCAGGCGATGTTCGAGCGGGGGCAGGCGTTGGTCGGCCTGGAGCGATTCGACGAGGCCGTCGAGGCGTTCGAGGCGGTGGTCGCGCGAGGAGGCGAGACGCGCTTCGCCACGCCCGCGCGAAGGCACCTCGCGGCCATCTCGCTGCGTCGCGGCGATTTCACCGGCGCCGCGAAGCGATTCGCCAAGGTGGCCCAGGCAAGTGCGGATTCTGAAGATGAGGCGGAGGCGTTGTTTCAGCAGGGTCGGGCCCTGATGGCGGCGCAGGAATTCAAGGCCGCCGAGGAGGCGTTCGACCGGTTGATCGATCGTTTCCCCTCGCACGCGCGAGTGAACGCCGCGAGGGCGAATCTTGTAGTCGCCCTCGCGCGTCAGGACCGGCACGAAGCCGCCCTCGAACTTGCGGGGCAAGTCAGTCCATCTGATTTAGATCCGACGCTGGGTGCATCGCTGCAATACGAGAGGGCATGGTGTCTTCGCAGAACGGGCAAGGATGAAGAGGCGGCGAAGGCCTATCGCGAATTGATCCGGAGCCATCCCGGCAGCAATTTGCACGCCCACGCCCTGCTCGAGTTGGCGGACATCGAGGCCAACGGAGACCACCACGCCGAGGCGATCAAGCACCTCGAGCGACTCCGCGAGATGGTCGAGCAATCCGGGGAGGGCCTTCCGCCGTCGTTGGAGGAACAGATGGCCTATCGGCTTGGCACCTGTCATTTCCACGTGCGGCAATTCACGGAGGCGGCCGAAGTGCTCGGCGAATTCGTCAAGCGGCATTCCGGCAGCCAATTGATCGTCTCCGCCAGCTTCTTTTGTGGCGAGGCGCTGTTCGAGCTTGGCAGGCACAAGGCCGCCATCAAGCACTTCGAGCGCGTGGTTGCCGGCCCGACGTCTGATCCGGCGTTTGGTGCCGCCTTGCTACGGCTGGGGGAATGCCGTGGCGTGTTACAGCACTGGGTGAAGAGCGAGGAGCTTTTCACCAAGTATCTGGAGCAATTCGGCGGCAGTGAGCACTGGTTCCAGGCCGAATTCGGGATCGGCTGGGCGCGCGAGAATCAGGGACGTTACGACGAAGCGATCGAAGCGTACGAGCGCGTCATCGAGCGGCACAAGGGCCCGACGGCGGCCCGGGCACAGTTTCAGATTGGGCAGTGTCTGTTTGCACGGAAGCGCTACGAGGACGCGGCACGCGAGTTGCTGAAGGTGGATATCCTGTACGCCTACCCGGAGTGGAGCGCGGCGGCGCTGTACGAGGCCGGCCGGTGCTTCGAGAAGCTGTCGCGAAGTGCCGAGGCACGGCGGCAGTTTACGACGGTCGTCGAGAATCACAAAGGCACGCAGTGGGCGCAGCTCGCGAGCGAGCGGCTGGCGGCATTGGCGAAGCAATCGTTGCCGGGCCGCTAGGTGATTCGAGAACTTGATTGCAGAGGGGTCCGACTTGTGAACGCAATACCGAGCATCCTGGTGGAGGTCGTTTTGGCGCAGACATCGGAAGGAGCGGGCGCGGAGACCCACGGGGCCGCTGCGGCGCAGATTCAATCCGTCTGGGACTTCGTCGTCAAGGGCGGACCGATGATGATCCCCATTGGCCTGTGCTCGCTGATTGCGCTGACGGTGATCGTCGAGCGCCTGGTGAGCCTGCGGCGGCGCAACGTGATCCCGTCCGACTTCCTCCCAGGGCTCAAGGCGCTGATGAAAGATCCTGACGATGATTACGCCAAGGCGCTGGAGTACTGCGAGGCGAACGTCTCTCCGCTGGCAACGATCCTCGCGGTGGCCATCCGGCGGTTGTCCGAGTCCATCGAGCTGCTGGAGAAGCACATCCAGGAAGCCGGCGAGCGCGTGGTCTTCAACCTGCGAAAGTACCTGCGGGCACTGTCCGTCATCGCCTCGATCTGCCCGCTGATGGGATTGCTCGGAACGATCTTCGGCATGATCAAGGCGTTTCAGACGGTGGCGACATCCGGCGAGGCATTGGGCAAGACGGAGCTTCTCGCCGAGGGCATCTACCAGGCGATGATTACTACGGCGGCGGGACTGCTGGTCGCCATCCCGGTCATCATCGCGTACCACTGGATCTCCGCGAGGGTTGATCGCCTGGTCGATGAGATGGACCAAATGACCATGGAATTCGTGGAGGTTTGCGCGCTGACCGCGAACGGCCGAGCACGGGCAAACCTCCGCCTTCAGTCAGACAACGGCGCGGAGCCGGTGGAAAGCGCGGCCGCCGCACGGTCGTAGGATGGGTCGCATGATGTTAGCCAAGTCCAGAGACGCGAGGACAGGCGTGGCGATCGAGATGACGCCGCTGATCGACATGGTGTTCCTGCTGCTGATCTTCTTCCTCGTGGCCACGACGTTCCATCAGGCCGAACGGGAGATGCAGATTGCCTTGCCCGAAGCGAGTTCGGCTGGTCCGATCAGCGCCACGTTGCGTGAGATCGTCGTCAATGTCGATGCCGAGGGGCGGATCATCGTCGGCAGCCGATTGACCGAGCCCGAAGACCTGCGCTCCATGATCGCCGAGGCGGTCGAAGCGAATCCCGAACAGAAGGTGACGGTACGCGGCGACCGCAGCACGGCGTACGCCAACGTCGTCAGCGTCCTGGACATTTGTAAAGGCAGCGGCATTCAGGAGCCGTACCTGGACACCGTCTTGGGTGAATAGACAGGCGAGGCTTGGATTCAATCGCTGTGATCTCGGTGACGCGATGCAGACTACTCGCTCCTTCGGCAGCGATACCACGAAGCGCAGCGGTCTTGAGCCCGCGCGGCCGATCGTGCTCGGGATGCCGAATGCGATCGTGCGAGGCTGCGCGGACTGAAGTCCGGTACGTGTTTAGCGTTCAAACGGTGTGGCATGGATAACGAGCGACACGCCCCACGGCGGCGCGTCGCTTATGACGCGCGAGAAAAGGCTAGCTGGTGCGAGATTCCCTTCTCGCACCCACACCCAGAGAAATCCCTTCCTCCAAGCGTTGCAGAACGGGGATACTGCTGCGGGTGGGGCCGAGAAGAGATTCTCGGCCGAGTGGCTCTCGGCCCAACGCCGTATGCCCACGGGTAAGCTCCGCCGCCGTTGGCGGCTCCGCTTACCCATGCCACCCCGCTTGACGCAAACGAAGTCCGCGGCTCGTGGGGGATCGCGCGGGCTGAGGTCCGCGGCTGTCCATGGCGGCGCGTGGTTGGTGGTGCGTGGTTGGTGGTGCGTAGTTAGCGTTGTGTGATTGGCAATGGATAGCCAGCACCCGCCGGTGCAGCGCCCGGCGTAACGTCCGTGCTCGATATGAAGCGGTTGCTCAAACAGATCCTGATCTTCTTCGGCATCATCGTGCTGGCCGGCGCGGGGGTCATCGTTTGGCATACTTGGCCTCGACAGCAGCGTTTCTACACCGACGCCGACACGATCAAGACGCCGCAGGACATCGCCGTTCTGAGGGAGATCCTGTGGAAGCCGCCCACGCCCCTGCCCGACGGCCTGAACACAACCGCGGACGATTACGAACCGGAGCTGAGTGCCGACGGACAGGCGATGTTTTTCGTCCGGGGCAAGGCCGGGCAGAATGCGGATATCTACCAGTGTCTTCGAGCTGGGGACACCTGGGGCGAGCCCGAGCCCCTGACCTCGGTGAACACGCCGTACGACGAACTCGGGCCGGAATTGTCCACCGACGGAAGGTTATTGTACTTCTACAGTGATCGACCGGGCAGCCTCGGCGGCTACGATTTGTGGGTTTCCCGGCTCGGAGAGGACGGTTGGCGGCCGGCGACCAACCTGGGCCCCAACGCAAACTCGTCGTTCAACGACTACGGCCCGGCGCTTTCGCCGGACGGGGCAACGCTCTACTTCTCCTCCAACCGGCCCAGGCCCGATGACCTCGACCGACCCGATCCGGACGCCTGGCCTGCCACGCTTCGGGAACAGCGGCATCAAAACGATTACGATTTATATGCTTCAGCCATGACCGAGGGCGGCGTCGGTCCGGCCTTGCTGTTGATCGCTGTCTGCACCGAGTTCAACGAAGGCGCGCCGGCGGTCAGCCCGTATGGCGATTTCCTATATTTCGCTTCGGACCGGCCCGACGGGTTCGGCGGGTTCGATCTGTACCGTTCGCGCAGGCTGCGCGGCGCACACGAACCGGCCACGAACCTCGGGGCCTCGGTCAACACCACCGCCAACGAGCTTGACCCCGAGCTGAGCCTTGGGGGCTACGCGCTGCACTTCAGTTCCGACCGAGGCAGCCGGCGAAATGCCGCGCAGAACCAACCGGACACCACCGAGCAGCGTCCTGACTACAACTTGTACCGCACCACCTCGCGCGAGGTGTTCCGCGAGATCGAGACCCGGCAGGCTTCGATCAACTGGGCGGCGCTATGGCGGCAGATTGGTCCCAACCTGCTGTGGGCGCTGCTGGCCTTGATTCTGATTCTGCTGCTGCTCGCCCTGCTCCGCGATTTCCGACAACGCAAGATGAGCCTGCTGGCTCGGTGCCTGCTGGCGTCGTTGCTGGTACACCTTTTGCTCATGCTGCTGTTTAACGTGATGGAGGTGACGTCGGGTCTGGTCAGTGTCGTGCGGGGCCGCGGAAAGATCCAGGTCGCCCTGCTGTCACCCGCCGCCGGCAACGAGATCGCCGACCAGATCCGCGGCCAGTTGACGCAAGTCGATGCCCCGAAGCCGAAGGACCTCGCGATCGAGCTTCCCGACATCGCGCCGGCGGTCGAGCCCATCGACGCGACGGCCATCTTGACGGTTGAGCGGGCGTCGCCTGCACCGAACGAGGAGCCGACTGTCTCGCCCGTGGCTCAGGATGCGCCTCAGCCTATTGCCGACACGGATCAGCCACGGGAAGTCGGCGTACGGACCGAGGCTGTTGAGTCGCTGCCGGTGATGGACATCGCCTTGCCGCCCGAGTCCGAGCCCGTCGAGACGGCCGAGGCCGATTCGCCAGTTCCTCCGAAGGTTGCCGTTCACCTTGCGACCAGGGCCGCCGCGCCGGTTTTCGCCACGACCCAGCCCGCCGCACCGAAGTTGGACTACACGATTGCGCCTGACCGAGTCGAAGCAACGAATCTCGACGGCGCGATATGTCTGCCGGCAGAAGCACGGGGGCCTCGCGATGCCGATCCAGCGTCGACCAGCCGCGAGGCCCCCATCCAGGCGCCCCGGCATGTCGCAGCGGTCTCGGTCGCCATGCCCGAATGGTCGCTGCCCCCCGTTGAGGTAAGCCCGATGGTGGAACACGACGAGTCGTCGCCCATCGTGGCTGCCACCGCCACCGAATCCATCAGGGCTGGTGTGAGGGCCAGTCTGGGCGCATTCGTTCAATCGCAGCCGTCTGTCGTTGCCACGCATGTCCAGCCGGAGTCAACCGGACATGACCTGGCGGGGGAGTCCACGTTGGTAGAGCTGGACGCCGCTGCGACCGAGGCGTGGCCGGGTTCGCCGCCTGCCATTCCGACCACCGCGCGTCACACCGAGCCTGTCCTCGCAAGCTTGGATGAAGTGGCCCTGCCGACCGTGGACGGGCGCATTGCGCGGGTGGAACCCGCCGAAGGCCCGTCGCTGCTGGTGCAGGCCGTCGTGCCGGATCAGGTCCGTGCCGAAGCGGTGCTTTCGGCCAACGATGGGCCGGAGATACGTGCGAGCGAGCTCGCCGTCCTGCCGCTGGCGAGCGATCCGGCCATCGGAGAGCCGCCGTGCGGTCTGGCCGATGCGGCAGACCCGCCCGATGACGCGCCGACGAATGACCTACCGATGCCTGTTGCGGAGGCAAGCCATCGCCTGACAGCGATTGTGAACCCCCTGCCGTCTGAAGTCGATCTTCCGACCGAGCTCGAGCCGCCTGGCAAGAACGACGTGCCCGGCAACGCCATCGGCACGATTCGCGGCCGTGTCACGGACGCCGAATCCGAGGTTCCCCTGCCCGGTGCCACGGTGCGGCTGGTGCTGCCCGAAGAAGAAACCGTCGTGGCAACCACGGACGAAGCCGGCCTCTACGAGCTTGCGGTGCCGCCGGTTCCCGAGTTCTTCGCCTTGTCTGCTTCACTTTCTGGATACGTGCCCGCCACGGCAAGCATAGCGGCGGCGGCGCTCTCGCGTGGAGCCTTGACCGTCGATTTCGATCTTCCCAGGCAGACCGAGTACACCGTCGCTATCGAAGACGAGCCCGACGTTCATCACCTGGGCAATGATCGATTCGAGGGGAGAATCAACAGCCAGTTCCAGAAGCCCAGCGAGGGCAAGACCTTCAGGGCAACCTTCGAGGTCAGCCCGGAGCAACTGCCTCCGCATCACAGCCGCGCCGAGGTGTGGCTGTTGGCGAAGGGCGTGCAGTGCCCACATCGGATTCGCATCAACGGCAAGCTTCTGCAGGCGCGTTTGGACGGCTCTCCGCGGGACGGCAGCTTCGGAGAGTTCGCCGCGTCGTTCGATCCGGCGTGGCTAGTGGCCGGCGATAACAAGATTAAGATCAGCGCAACACCGTGTCGCGGCGATCTGGACGACTTCGAGTTCGTCAACGTCCAGATCAGGCTACTGCCCTGATTGATCCGCGCGAGAGCCCGTCCCTGAACCGTGGCGCCGGAGCCGGTGTTCCATCACCGTCAAGATCCTGTGCTGCCGGGGGGCTGGGATGCGTTCTTGCCAAGAACGTCGGGCTCCCTTCACTATACCGGCGCCAGGACCAGCGCCGTTCGCGCCGGCATGTAGACTTGAACGCTCTGCTTGCGGCCATCATAGGGCACGTCCTGGCAGGGATAGACCTCGCCCTTGAGCAGGTTCGCATGGCCGCCGAACCACAGTTCGTCCGTGTTGAGAATCAGCTTGTAATCCACGCGGTCCGGCAGACCGAAACGATAATCGGTATAAGACTGATTGGGATGGAAGTTGAACGCGAAGACGAGCCGCCCGCGACGGTATATCAGGCATTTGCGGTCTTCGTGAACCTGCAACATCTCCCAGTCCGGCCGGGCCAGCAGATCGTGGTCGATGTCGAGTCGCTGAAGCGCCCGATCGAACTCCGCCAAATCGCGGTAACGAAGCAGCGGGTCGTCGGTCAGCGACCATTGCCGGCGGGCGTGCTTGTAGGAGTAGTTGTTGCCTTCCCTCGGGAAGTCGATCCACTCCGGGTGCCCGAACTCGTTGCCCATGAAATTGAGGTACCCCTCACCGCCGAGCGAGAAGGTGATGAGCCGAATCATCTTGTGCAGCGCCATCCCGCGCTCGACGATCACGTTCTGGCTGCCTTTGATCATGTGATAGTACATGTCGGCGTCCATCAGCCGGAACGCGATCGTCTTGTCGCCCACCAGGGCCTGGTCGTGGCTCTCCGCGTAGGCGATGTGCTTCTCGCCATGGCGGCGGTTGGTGAGCATGTAGTACAACTCGTCCATCTGCCACCGTTCGTCGCACCGTTCCTTGAGCAGCTTGATCCAGTAATCCGGGATTCCCATCGCCAGCCGATAGTCAAAGCCGAGGCCGCCCTCCGCGACCGGCCTGGCGAGACCGACCATGCCGGACATATCCTCCGCGATCGTGACCGCGGCCGGATTGAGCGTGTGCACGAGTTGGTTGGCGAGCTGCAAGTAGGTGACGGCGTCCTCGTCGACGTGCGGCGGGAAGTACTCGTCGTAGCTCGCGAAGTGCCGATCCAGACCGTGGTTGAGATACATCATGCTCGTGACGCCGTCGAAGCGAAAGCCGTCGAACCGGTATTCTTCCAGCCAGAAGCGGACGTTGCTAAGGAGAAACCGCAAGACCTCCAGCTTGCCGTAGTCAAACACCAGCGAATCCCACGCCACGTGCTGGCCGCGTGACCCCGCATGGCAATACTGATGGTCCGTACCGTCGAAATGATTCAAGCCCTCGTGGATGTTCTTGACCGCGTGGCTGTGCACGAGATCCAGAAACACGAGCAAGCCGTGGCCGTGCGCCGCGTCGATCAGGGCCTTCAAGTCATCGGGCGTGCCAAACCGCGACGAGGGCGCGAAGAAATTGCTGACCTGATAACCGAACGACCCGTAGTACGGGTGCTCCTGGATCGCCATGAGCTGCACGGCGTTGTAGCCCGCGCCGGCGATGCGAGCCAGGATGTGATCGGCGAATTCCCGGTACGTCCCGACGCGTGGTTCCTCCAAGGCCATGCCCACGTGGGCTTCATAGATCCGAAGGCTGCCCTTGGTCCGCGGCACCGGATTCCTCCACGAATACGGCTGTGGTGGGCTCCAGTATTGGCCGCAGAAATCATGTGAGCGCGAATCGTAGATCGCGCGGCGAATGTAGGCCGGAAGATGATCCTGCGGGCCGATCGCGCTGTGGACGTGCACCTTCACACGGCTGCCATGCGTGAACCGCTGCGCATACTCGGCGTCGTCCAGAAACAAGCTCCACACGCCGAACTCGTCGCGATCCAGCGGGTGCGATTGGCGGTTCCAGTCGTTGAAGTCGCCGGCGAGAAACAGCGCCCGCGCACCCGGTGCCCATTCGCGGTACCACACGCCCGGCTGCCCGCCGCGCTCACCGCGGTTCAGGCCGAAATACAGATGGCCGCGGCTGAACGCGTCGAGCGAGCCTCCCGCTTCGAGAATGCGGTGCAGCGTCATTTGGCAGTGCTGCTGTCGGCGGCGAAGCGCGTCGGCATACGGTTCGAGCCAGGGATCCAGGACAGTCAGACCCGTGCCGTCTGATCGTGCTGGCTTTTCGGTGGTCGTCATCGTTTGATCCTGTTTGGTGATTCCGTGCACAGGATACCAACAATGGACCACCGTCGCCCGCTCAAAAGTCATCCGCCCGTTCTTCGGGGGCTCCCACCAGCGGCGGCACCCGCCTGGACCGGCAGGGCGGCATGGGTAAGCGAAGCCGCCAGCGGCGGAGCTTACCCGTGGGCATCCGTTCCAGCCTGTTCTCCCGCCGGCGGCTATATCTTCGTCGTATCGCGGAGGCTCTCCCGGCCAAGGCCGGCGAGTTTCGACCCGCCCTGCCGAGCGCTTCTCCTTGGCAGCCCCACCGACGGCTCTTGCCCGTGTCTCGGCAGGTGGTTGCCTTCACGCATCTGTGGGCGTATCGTCAGACGAGAACGACACGGCAAGTTTGCGAGACAGTGGATGCGCCGCGCCGCCCCGCGGGATGCCCGGGATGCCGTTGATATGTCCTCGCTTGAGACCAGAACAGCTTCGCCGAGCGAAGTCCGAAACGTGTTGCGGCTGACGCTGGCGACGCGCGGCCAATCGGCCGGTGATGTGGAACGTCAGGTGACGGCGTTCATTGAGTACGCGCGGGCGATGTCGCTCGATCTCGGCCGCCAGTGGCTGAGCACGGTTGACGGGCACGCGGTTGCCGCCTGCACGTGCATTGAATCCCCAGGTCGGACGGCGATGCTGTTCCTGATCGACGGCGATTCGGTCGAAGCCGATGCGAAGACGATCACAGAGCTGGTCCTTCACGTGATCGGCCAGGAGTCCGGTCGAGACGTAGGTTTATTGCAGTGCCTCATCAGGCCGGATGATGCGATCAACCACAGGGTGTTGAATGGCATCGGGTTCCGCGCCATTGCCACGTTGCTGTACATGGAGCGCCGGGCCCCGCGGGCCCTGGGTGAAGGCCCAATGCCACGCCCGACGGTTCCACCCGGTCTCGAAGGCGTCGCGTGGGAATGGATCACGTATGACGACACGCGTCACGATCAGTTCGCTCGGCTGATTCTGGCCACCTACCAGGACAGCCTCGATTGCCCGGGGCTGTGCGGTTTGCGCGCCATCGACGACGTCATTGCGGGGCACAGAGCAGCGGGGCGCTTCCGGCCTCACCGATGGCTGCTCCTGTCGCGTGAAGGGCAGGCCGCAGGGTGCATCCTATTCGGGGAGGACCCCCTGAGGCCGTCATTGGAGTTGGCGTATATGGGAGTCCACCCGGATTGCCGCGGGCAGGGCCTTGGCAGGTTTCTCCTCGTGCACGGTCTCCACCTGGCCCAGCGGGAGCGATTTCCGACAGTGACGCTCGCCGTGGACGCCGCGAACGCACCCGCGATGAGGCTCTACCAATCGACCGGATTCCGTGAGACGGCAAGACGCCGGGCCCTGGTTCGAACGTTGAAGTCAACCTCCGGCAGGCCGTGAGGATACGTCGTCCCCACCGACATTCTCCACCGCTTTTCCACCGGCGTGTGGGTCTTGTGGGAAAGGCGTGGAAGAAAATATTTCTTGTTGCGCAAGTTCCTGTCACGTTTGCAGTCACGTGCTGTGAACAACTTTCGCTGAGGATTTCCTCGTTGACGCTGAGCACGACGTTCCATACACTGCCGCCCGTCCGCAGCACGTTGGAGCCGCGCAGAAGCGGGCGGCCTACCGGGGGGTCGGCACACGGAAGGGCCGGGACGCCTGAGAGCTTGTGTGCAGTTTGACTGTCCCAGTTTGACTGTCCGATTTGACCACTTGATATCGGGAACCACGACCGCTCGTGGAGCGGAGGAGGAGTGCGCCGTGCCCACGCAAGTCGAGATCGAACGTGCGGGAAGCTGTCGGCAAAGAGATACAAGTCACCTTGACGTCGAAAGCCGGGTCCGCACGCGGCTGGCGGAGTTGGTCGGGCCGCAACGTTTCAAGGTCTGGTTCAAGAACTCGACGCAGTTCACTTGCGCCGACGGTTTCTTGAAGGTCGGTGTCCCCAATCTGTTCATCGGGCAATGGATCGAAGACCACTTCTCCGACGCGATCACCTCCGCCGCGCGGGAGGTCGTCGGCAAGGAGATACAAGTCTCCTTCTCGATCGATCCGGTGCTGTTCAGGAACCTGCGGAAGAGCCAGTTGAACTCGCAGGCCGCCTTCATCGAGAAGAACGCCGAACGATCGATTCGAGAAGTGCGGGACAGGAGCCGCGGAGCGGCGCACGAGGCCGCGCCCACGCGGAGGCTCCGCGGCAAGCTGGAGAACTTCGTAGTCGGCACGGCGAACCGGCTGGCCCATTCGGTGGCCCGATCCGTCGTCGAAAACCCAAGCGGCGATGGCGGCCCCGTCTTCTTCCACAGTGCGTGCGGTTTGGGCAAGACGCACCTCCTGCAAGGCATCGCGAACGGCCTATCGAAGGAGCAACCGCTTACCCGCTGGGTGTACGCCACCGGCGAGGAGTTCACCAACCAGTTCCTCTACGCGTTGCGCCACCGGCGGCTGGACGCCTTCCGCCACCGCTTCCGCGAGATCGACGTCCTCCTACTGGACGACATGCAGTTCATCGCCAACAAGAAGGCGACGCAGGAGGAGTTCTTTCACACCTTCAACGCCATCGATGCCGGTGGCAAGCGCGTAGCCATGGCATCGGACGCCCACCCCAAGATGATTGGTGACTTGTCCGAGCCGCTGGTCAGCCGCCTGGTGGCCGGCATGGTCGTGCGAATCGAGCGGCCGGACTTCGAGACGCGGTGCGAAATCCTCCGACGTCGTGTCGTCCAGACACAAAACGAGGTCCCCGAGCCGGTTATCCAGTACATCGCTGACAAGATTCAGGCCAACGTCCGCGAGCTTGAGGGATGTCTGCTGAAGCTGCTGGCTTGTGCTTCCTTGACCAAGATGCGGATCACGCTGGACATGGCCCGCCACGCCCTTGAAGACCACCTCACGCAGACCGGCAAGATCCTGAGTGTCAGCGACATCGAGCAGAGCGTCGCGACCTTCTTTGGCCTGACACCGGCCGATCTGCACACCTCGCGGAAGTCCCGCACCATCGCCTTGGCCCGGAACGTCGCCATGTTCCTCGCCCGGAAGCACACGGACCTGAGCTTCCCGGAGATCGGGAGATTGATGGGCAACAAGAACCACACCACGGTGCTGCTGGCCTGTCGCCGGATCAATAAACTGTTGGAAGAAGACTCGGAGGTCAGTTGGCAGGGCGTCGCCGGCAGGCAGAGCCGGATTCTGCGAGAACTGATCGAACGCCAGGAAGAGCAACTCCGACGGTAAACCACGGTAGACCTTGGTAGACCACACCGATCGTGGGCGTCGCGGGACGGCCCGAATGTCGTCGTGGAGGCCCTCAGCGGGCCAGGGCACGCCGCTGCGGCCATCATCGGGGCGCCGCATGGACATGGGCAGTCCCCAGAAGACGGCTTCGTCAGGCAAAACAGAAGGCACGGTTGTGGCCCGCCTATGATCCTCTCGCAATCGCCGTGTGTTCCACGATGCGATGATGCGATGGAGATTATGGACTATGATATCGGGAGGAGGAGGTGAGAACACGCTGAACGCGCTCGTTCAGCCGCTGCGTCCGAAATCCAGTTGGCTGCGCGGCTCTGGGTGCCTCCTCACACGACAGCGTTGCTTTGGCCGCCGTCCGCGGCGGCGCCCCGAGCTTCTGGGACGTACTCTCCACGCGTTTACCGGTGCCGCTGGGCCGAGAATCCCTTCTCGGCCCCTTGTTTCGAGCTGTGGGGAAGGACTCCCGCCGGAAGCCGGAGCGAGGAAGGATTCTCGCACAAGCGGACGGGTGATGAAACGACTCGCCCCCGTGGGGCGTGTCGTTCGTTAACCACGGGCCAGCGTGTTTGAACGCTGAACACGCGCCAGCGTGTACCCTAACAGCCCGTGGTAGAAGGGAAAACAGCGGTTCGGAAACGCCGTTCCTGACGGTGAAGACCACCGGCGAGACGCCGGTGCCGCAGTTTTGCCACGGGCTGCCAAGACGCCGGGGCACGGACATCGAAGGCCCGTGTGTCCACCGCCGTCCGCGGCGGCGCCCCGATGCTTCTGGGACGTACTCTCCACGCGTTCACCGGTGGCGCGCGGCGGGCCTGTGGCCGGCCTCAAGCATCCGGACGGGCCTCGCGAATGAGCAGAAATGGCGCGATGTCGCCAACCACCCGATGGTTGATTTACACACTACCTCACCGCGTCCCCGCCACGTCATGTGGCTGGGCCCCCGTGATCTGAGGCCGACATCTGTCGAGGAGGATCTTGGCCAATGTCGAAACAAGCGTATGTCAGCGGCGGTTTGGCGTTCTTGTTGATCGCGACCGTCTTCACCGTCGCGTTCTGCCACGCCGATCTGGCTACCCGTGTTGCCTACGGGTCTGAACACGGCAAGCTCGATGCGGACGTCGAGCCGTCCGGCCACATCGACACAGAAGATGCCGCCACACTCGAACAGGTTTCACACGCCTTAAGTGTCATTGCAGAGGAAGTGAAAGGCTCCGTCGTGAACATCGAGGCGCGTGCCTCGTTCGAGATCGATCACGAGGCATTTCGCCGACGATTCAGCGACCGTGCCAACCCGTTTCCTCCGAGTAAGGGCACCGGTAGCGGCATCATCTACGACGACAAGGGCCACATCATCACCAGCAACCACGTCATCGCCCACGCGGAGGTCATCGACGTCACGCTTGCCAATGGCGACGTCTATCGGGCCGAGGTGGTCGGGACCGATCCCAAGACCGATCTCGCGCTCATCAAGATCAATGCCAATGGGCTCCATCCCGCACGTCTGGGTGACTCGGACCGTATGAGGGTCGGGAACCTCGTGTTGGCGATCGGGAGTCCGTTCAAATTCGGTCAGAGCGTTACGCACGGAATCGTCAGCGCATTGGGTCGAGCGGACGTACCGGTCGGCATCGACTACCAGAACTGGATCCAGACCGACGCCCCGATCAACCCCGGCAATTCCGGCGGGCCGCTCATCAACACGCGAGGGGAGGTCATCGGCATCAACACTGCCATCGCCACGGAGTGCGGTGGCTACCAGGGCGTGGGGTTTGCGATTCCATCCAACACGGTCGCGCGCGTCGCCAACCTGCTGAAGAGCGGCGAGCCCATTCAGCGGGGTTATCTCGGCGTGGTCATTCAGGCGGTGACGCCGAAGATGGCCAGCGCATGCGGGCTCGACGAGGCCAGGGGCGTGTTCGTCGACGGCGTCGGTCCGGGTACGCCCGCCGCAAAGGGCGGACTGCAACCGGAAGACGTCATACTTGCCATCAACGACGAAAAGATCGAAACACGTGAGCAGTTGCAGGAGATCGTCGCCGCTACGGAGCCTGGCGCAAGCGTTGGAATGACCGTGTGGCGTGGCGGTGCGGCCCGGCAACTGACCGTCCCGATCGGGCTCCAGCCCGTTGGTTTCTCCACGACCGGGTCCATTGCGGATCTCCACCGCTGGCGTGACGACCCCGACGACGACGAGGAACAAGCGGCTCCCGACGGCCAAGGCGATGCTGAAGAGGCCCCGGACAGGGCACAAGACGAAGAAGTCCGATCCAACACCGAGGTGGATTTCGACGAACTCGGCTTCAGCGCCGACACGGTGTCTCCCCGGCTGAAGGAACTGTACGGTCTCGACCCGAGCATCCAGAGCGGCGCACTGGTCACGCGTGTCTCGCCGGTGGGCGAGGCCTACGCCGCCAAACTGCGCCCGGGCCAAGTCATCGCCCAAGCCAATGGGAGACGGATCCACAACGTGAGTGAACTCCAGCAGGCGCTCACGAAGGCGGCCGTCTCAAGGGGCGTCCGTCTCAAGGTGGAATACGGCACCGACGCCTTCTATGCCGTCCTCCAGGTGCGGTAAACGCCGCCGTCATTGACGATCTCGCCAAGGGCGGCTCCGCTCCTACATGGCCCCCCTACCGCGAAACCCGTAAGTGGAGACAAGACGCGACCCGCTCCTGCTCCCGGCCGCTTGCGATTGCCCTTCGTTTGCGACGGAACCGATACATGGTCGTTTTGCGGTGCCGGCGCTTTCTGGTACGATAGGGAAGATCAGTCCTAGTACCGCGTTTCACAGGAAACGCGACTACGATTGCTGGACCGAGAATCCCTTCTCGGTCCTGAAGCCGGTGCCGAGAAAGGACTCTCGGCAGAGCGTACAGTCGTTCTATTTGTGAAACGCCGTACTAGGATGCTCTCAAGCCAATGCACGTCCGCCGGCACCGGGCCGGTGCGTGGATAGCTCCGTCGTGGCGAGCCAAGCCCATCACGGACAAAAGGGAATAGGAAATGATGATGAAGAAAGCGCCCCGATCATTCACTCTTGCCGTTGCGGCATCCATCCTTGTCGCCGTGGTCACGACATCCTTAGCGGATCCGCCCAGTTCCTTCGATCTGCGAGACGTCGGCGGTGAAAACTACGTGAGTTCGGTCAAGAGCCAGATCGATGGCACGTGCTGGTGTCATGGGATCATGGCCGCGATCGAGGGCAACCTTCTGATGACCGGCAACTGGGCGGCTGCCGGCGAGAGCGGTGAGCCCAATCTGGCGGAGTATCACCTCGACTGGTGGAACGGCTTCAACCAGCACAACAATGACGACAGGGATCCTCCGTCAGGCGGCGGGCTTGCGGTGCACCAAGGTGGTGACTACCGAGTGGGCTCCGCCTATCTCACGCGCGGCGAGGGGGCGGTGCGTGATGTGGATGGGCAGTCCCACACGCCGGCGCCGCCGAGGTCCGATCCCAGTTGGCATTACTACTACCCGCGGGACATCGAGTGGTACGTGGCCGAGTCCGACCTGAGCAACATCGACCTGATCAAGCAGAAGATCATGGACGAAGGCGTCATGGGAACGTGCATGTGCTACAGCAGCTCGTTCATCCACAGCTACGGGACGTACTACGCGCACTATCAACCACCCAGCGATTCCAACGATCCGAATCACGCCATTGCCATCGTGGGCTGGGACGACAACAAGGTCACAGCGGCACCTGAGAACGGCGCCTGGCTGTGCAAGAACAGTTGGGGCGACTGGGGCCCGGAACACGGCTTCTTCTGGATATCGTACTACGACAAGTGGTGCTGCCAGCATCCCGAGATGGGGGCCGTTTCGTTCCAGGACGTTGAGCCCAAGGCGTACGATCACATCTACTACCACGACTATCATGGCTGGCGCGACACGAAGACGGACTGCTCCGAAGCATTCAACGCCTTCACCGGCGCGGAGGGGGAGGTCCTGACGTCAGTGAGCTTCTTCACGGCCGTGGATGGCGTGACGTACACGGTGAAGATCTACGACCGCTTCGAAGGCGGCGTCCTACTGGACGAGCTTTGCACGGAGACCGGAACGATCGATTACACCGGATTTCATACCATAGACCTGGGAACGCCTGTCTTGCTGGCCGATGGCGACGAGTTTTACATCTACGTGCAACTGTCGGCGGGCGGCCACCCGTTTGACCGGACGTCGGACGTTCCTGTCTTGCTGGGCGCGAGGTATCGCACCATCGTCGAGTCGGCCGCCAGCCGCGGTGAGAGCTACTACTGGAGCGGCTCAAGCTGGGAGGATTTGTACGACTTCGCCTTCAGCGACCCGTCATGGGACCACACGGCGAACTTCTGCATCAAGGGCTTGGCGGTCGAGACGGGTCTCCGCGTAACCCCGGCTGACGGTTTCCTTTCAGAGGGACCGGCGGGCGGCCCGTTCGCGCCATCCAGCACGGTGTACCAATTGGAGAACATCTCGAACGTGCCCGTGGACTACGAGGTGACCGGGGACCAGACCGCCCCGTGGGTAAGCCTTTCCGGCGATACGGCCGGCACGCTCCAGCCGCTCGAGACCGCCGATGTGACCGTGGAGATCAACAGTGATGCCGATCTCCTGCCCGATGGTGCCCATGTCGCCACTGTCCAGTTCACCAACACAACCGACCATATCGGCGACACGGTCCGGCAGGTTGTGGTTGCCGTCGGTGATTCCTCGCTGCAAGAAGAGTGGACGCTCGACACCGATCCAGGTTGGAGCACGCAGATGGATTGGACCTGGGGCGAGCCGACGGGCGGCGGCGGCTCGCACGGTGGGCCCGATCCAAGGGCGGACCAAGTCCACACGGGCAGCCATGTGTATGGGTACAACCTCGCCGGCGACTATTCAAACAACCTGCCGGAAACGCACCTGACCAGCACGGCTATCGACTGCACGGGCCTGTACAACGTGCGCCTGGGCTTCTGGCGGTGGCTGGGGGTCGAGCAGCCGAGCTATGACCATGCGTACGTGCGGGTCAGCAACGACTGCGTCAACTGGACGACGGTTTGGGAGAACGACGCGGAGATCGCCGACACGAGTTGGCACGAGATGGACCTGGACATCTCGGCCGTGGCCGACAACCAGCCGACTGTTTATCTGCGGTGGACTATGGGCACCACCGACGAGGGCTGGACGTACTGCGGCTGGAACATTGATGACATTGAGATCCGGGGAATCGCCGAGACATCCGCGTGCGTCGATCCCGCCGATGGCGACATGGACGGTGACGGCGATACCGACGGTGCCGACATCCAACCATTCATCAACGCGATGCTCGGCACGCCGACGCTGAGCGACATCTGCCACGGCGATTTCGACGGCACGAGCGGCCTCGACGTCGGCGACGTCAACGGGATGGTAGCCGCGCTGCTTGTGCCATAAGGGAGAGCCGCCTGAGAAGCTGTTTCAGGACTGTGGCACCCGGTGATGATGCCGTATTGACAACGCGACGGATCGTTGGGAGTCGCGCAGGAATAACGTAAACGGTTGACCCGCCTGCCTGCGGGCAGGTCCGCCAAACGGCAAGCCGGCGGCCTCCGATTCTGGGTACCCCGGGCGGCTTTCCCGCCGGTGCGGTCTCTCCAACGGGCGCTTGAGGCACACTCCCAAGCAGTCACGGACTCGTTGTGGCCGGCCCGTGGGCGCCTCCCGGCTTGATCGAATCGGGCAGTGTCGGTTATACTGTGTGTACTGGGAGCTGCTCCTTAGCACTACATCGCAAGGTCGTCGCAGTGGAGTCTCAAGAGAGCCCCCGACCTTGGTCGGGGGGCACGCTCAAACGGGCTGCACAGCCACCCC
This sequence comes from Phycisphaerae bacterium, assembly GCA_016935885.1. The sequence goes on from JAFGQA010000143.1 coordinate 35,866, forward strand.
CCGACCAAAGTCGGGGCCCCTTGGACCCAATGACCAACTACTTTGCGCTGTAGGATTAGGATGGTGGCAAGAACAAGGCGGGATGGCTCTTTGGCGCCCGAGCAAGCTGCCGCCTGATCCACGTGCCATAATGGAAACTGGGGCTCCGCGCGGGGCTTTTCGTCAACGGACCACCTCGCTGCAGAGCAGTTCCCGGAGATCACGGCCGGCGGGGCAACGCGGCGCGTCGTCGGCGCAAAGCACTCCCTGATATCGCCTTCGGAGGAGAAAACGATCATGTGGACACCAAGCCAAAGCAGTCAAGCGTGGGGACGCGTTCTGATCGTAGCCGGTCTGCTGGTCACCGTTGTGTCGAGCGTGGCCGCCGGCCAGGACTGGCACCGGGGATCTGACGGCCGCGGGACGGGAAACTACCTCATCGTCACGGCCGAGGACTACGCCGGCTCGGCGCCGTTGACCCAGTTTGCCAACGCCAAGGCGGCGATGGGCTTCACGGTGACGACCTACGTGGCGTCCAACGGTACGAGCCGCAGCGACATCAAGACGTACATCGAGGGCTGGTACACGCCTGCCGTGAACAACTATGTTCTGATTGTCGGTGACACCGCTGGCACGGGAAGCGCAACCGCGAACACGATCCCGCACTGGGTCGGCGGCGGCAGCCGCACGGCGACCACCGACCTGCCCTACGCCTGCATGGACGCGGGTGACGACTGGTATCCGGAGATCTTCCTGGGCCGCTTCTCCGTCACGTCTGTGAGCATGTTGCAGGATGTTGTGGACAAGAGCCTGCTCGTCGAGTCCGGCAACTTCAGCGACCCGGACTACGTCAAGCGAGCGGCGTTCCTGGCGACGGACGATTCAACCGCCCAGGCTGAGCAGACGCACGACTGGGTGATCGCGAACTACATGGATCCGGCCGACTTCGTCAGCACGAAGATATACGCTGCACAGGATGGAGACACCTCCGATGTGACGGCCGCGGTCAACGCGGGCAGCCTCTTCACGGTGTACATGGGTCACAGCAGCTCGAGCGGTTGGTGGGCGCCGTCGTTCACCCAGACCAACGTTTCAGCCCTCAGCAACGATGGGCTGTACGGCCTGGTAATGGGCTGGTCCTGCAACACCTCCCATTTCGACTACACAGAGTGCTGCGGCGAGACGTGGCTCCGCGAGGCAAACAAGGGCGCAGCCGCGTACCTGTCCGCATCGGACTACATCTGGTGGTCAACCGTCCAGGACTGGGAATCGTCCCGTAGGATGGAGAAGTACTTCTTCGAATCCTTCTTCGTTGATGACATCTGGGAGGTGGGCCCCGCCTGGCAGGCCGCGTTGTGGCGCCTCCTGTACGACCCCGACTTCGGCCCCACGCACGATCACACACGCAACATCTTCGAGGAGTTCGTCCTGCTGGGCGACCCGGCGTTGCTGCTGCCGCAGGGCGAGGGTTTCACGCTCGAGGCGAGCCCGCCCTCGCACGATTTGTGCTGCCCCCCGGACGACGAGGCCGTCTACACCATCCAAGTCGGCCAGATGGGTGATTTCTCCGAGGTGGTCGCACTGAACGTCACCGGTGAACCGTCGGGAGCAACTGTCGATTTCGACGTCAACACCCAGGTGCCGCCTTTCACGTCGGTGATGACCATCGGCAATCTCAGCGGCGCCGCGGCCGATGCCTACAATATCATTATCACGGGCACGGCCACGTCGATGGAGCGATCGACCAACGTGGCGTTGAACATAGCCAACGACGTTCCGGCGGACGTCACGCTGCTCGACCCGACAAATGGGGAGACCGGCGTGGATCTTGAGCCCGAGTTGAGCTGGTCGGCGTCGCCGGAAGCCCTCGAGTACGACTTGCAGATAGCGACCGATGCCGGCTTTACGAACATCGTCTACAGCACGACGGTTCCCGGCACCAGCCACACCGTTGGTACGACGCTCGATATGTTGAGCGTGTACCACTGGCACGTGCGGGCCGTCAACGAGTGTGGTGACAGCGACTACTCGGCGGCCTTCAGCTTCACGACGGTCAACATGGTGATGCCCGCCTACTACGACATGCTCAACGGCGAGAGTGGCACGTACACCTACTATGATGACGACTACGACGGCGACGGCGACAACACCCAGCCCCTCGCGCAGCTCAGCAAGGGGCTTGGCGACCTGACCAACGGCGTCATCGCCACGGGCCACTGGAACCAGACGTCCGGACCGTACGTTGGCTGGAACACCGTCGACCCGACCATCACCTTCCACTTTGCCGAGCCGGTCAACATCGAGACGGTCACGCTCTATCTGGATGATGCCGGCGGCGGCGGCGGCGTCGATGTTCCCGTAGACGTGACGATCAGTATGAGCGGCGACACGATGGTGTTCCCGGGCTACGACCCGCCCGGCGACGGACCGTTCGCCTTCACCTGCTCCGAGCTGGGCATGTCCGGCGACACGCTCGACCTGACGCTGGCCGACTACACCAGCACGGGTTACAGCTTCATGATGCTGAGTGAGGTCGAGTTCTTCGGCGGGCCCGACACGGGCGCCTGCTGCGATGGCGTGGACTGCACGATCATGACCGAGGCGAATTGCCTTGCCGCTGAGGGCGTGTACGAGGGCGACGGCACAGCCTGCGATCCGAACCCCTGCGGCGGCCCCTCCGACCCGACGTGCCTGATCATCAGCGAGGTGGTCATGGGCCACGAAAGCGGAGACTGCCCCAAGTGGATCGAGATCACCAACACGGGCCTTGATGACTTCATGTTCACCGAAGGCGGCATCATCATCCAGGAGAAGAGTGACACCGATGTCGATGTGGACGTCGATCTGTCCGGGAACGTCATCCTTGCCGGCCAAGCTTACGTCGTCAACTCGAACTACGGGTGCACCGGCGCGTTCCAGGGGATCTACGGCTTCGACGCCGACTTGTACACGGGCGAGACCTTCGGCGACGGCGATGACCGTTACATCCTGACCGACGCGGCCGACGGTTCTAGCCTGCTGGACATCTACGGCGAGTTCGGCGTGGACGGCACGGGTCAACCTTGGGAGTACACCAGCGGCTATTCCTACCGTCTATCCGGCTACAACATGGGTAACGGCGGGGTCTTCGCCGCCGATGAGTGGTTCTTCGGCGGCGTGGACAGCCTGTCAGGCGGCGATCCCACACAACTCCTTCTGGCCTACACCACCCCGAAGGTCCATGTGTACGACTACAGCTGCCACGCCGGTGACATGAACTGCGACGACGAGGTGAACGGTCTGGACATCGCGGCCTTTGTATTGGCCGTCCTTGATCCGACCGCGTACGGCGTCGCCTATCCAGGATGCAACATTCTCAACGGCGATTTCACGGGCGGGGGAGACGTGGACGAGTTGGACATCGAGCCGTTCGTGATCTTGCTCGTGAGCGATTAGTGTCCGTGTTGCATCAAGTAGAGTTCGCTGAGGGCGCGGAGTGTTATTCGAGTACCACCCGTAGCACGGGTGGATTGAGGAAGGTCCGTTGAAATCTTGACATATGTCAAGAAGCCAATAACGAGTCTGACCGTGCCGTCTGCCGACGCGACCGCGACCGTCCCATGAAGATCATCGCCCACGGTATCGACCTGATCGAGTGCCAGCGCGTCGAGCACGTCTGGCGGCAGCATCCCGAGCGGTTCCTCGCACGGATCCTCACACCGGCGGAACGCCGCTATTGCGAGCGGAGGAAGAACCCCCTCCCCAACATCGCCGGCCGGTTTGCCGCCAAGGAGGCCGTCATGAAGGTCCTCGGCACCGGTTGGCGCGGGCAGATTGCCTGGACCGACATCGAAGTGACAAACGACAAGGCCGGCCAACCCCACGTAACACTGTCCGGCCATTCACGGCTGGTTGCCAGAGAACTGGGCATTTCCCGGATTCTCCTTTCGATCACACACACGGAGAACTACGCCGCCGCCAGTGCCATCGCGATAGGCGAGTGAACCGGCAGCGGCCGAAGATGCCCTGACGAACGACGATGAAACCAGGAGCCAGCGGCCCCGGCCGGTAGTATGAGGAAGGGCCCTGAAACGGGCCGGCAATCAGTGCCGGACGGATGGCACTTTCGGAGCCGCAGAGAAGCGACGTCCGGGGGGGGCATTGCAGACGTCCGGCTCGGCCCGGACGGTCGCTCCCGGCGCCCAGACCCCGTCCCGCTTCTGCCTCGCGCCGTGCCGTTTCCGATTGCGCGCGTCAACCCCCGTCCCGTTGTCGATTGCGCACAGCTACGTGGCACGCAAAAGAAAAAGTGGCGCAAACCGCTGGGGGCGAAACGGAATGGAAAACCGCGTTTTTGGCTATGCCAGGGGCGATTCTGGGGGTATTGCGGATATTGGCTATCGTGGCGGAA
>JAFGQA010000144.1 GCA_016935885.1 Phycisphaerae bacterium
CGCGGTTTTGATCGACGATGCACATTGTGGTAGTCTTCTTATGGAGGTCGCAGCCGATGTAGTTCATGGTTCTTCTCCTTGTGTGGAAGCCTCAGGTTTATAAAAAACGACCGAATGGTTTACCACGAACCCAAGGAAACCAGAACCCCACGCCTCGACCTCCGCTTCATAGCTTCACGCACCGAGACTGTCGCGGACGCCGCGGTCCGTTTTTCAGCACCGCCTCCTTGCTATTCGCGACCCGCGTGGCCTAGTATTTGTTGCTCTGCGTCTCCCGTACACCGGGGCTTGCCCGTTTGCCAACGCCGAATCGGAGCGAGGCCTCTTGGCTGGTTCTTCACGATCTGGAAGTGCTGTCGGCCTCAGCCAAGCCGACACGACGCCGCCCGAACGGCGGAGACGCCGGCTGCGTTGGATTCCCCTTGCCCTCTGCATTGTGATCTCGGTCTGGATCGGCCGCTTCGCCTACCTGCGGATTACCCGCCGGCCCACGCCGAGGCCGGAGTACTGGGCAGCCAGGATCGCCGAGCTTGATCCGCCGGGCGAAGGCGCTCTCTCCACCGAACAGGCGTACGAGATCCTCAACAACCGCCCCTGGGAAGGCAAACCTGAGGTGATGGACGTCTTCACGTGGCAGGGTTTCTGGCGCACCCTGGAAGGCCAGTGGGACGAGTCCCGGCGCGACATCTCCGCTGCCACGCTCGTTTTCACATCTGGCGAGTTCCATCGCGCGCGCGCCGAGCTCCAACGCGCCACACGACTCGGGTGGCCTGACATCACTCCACCCGTCCCGTGGCCGTACATGGTGGTGTCCGACCCCCACGCAGGATGGGGCAGCCTGCTCCTCTCGCACTCGCGATGGTCGCGGGAGCAAGGAGAGGACATAGAGACAACCGTGGAAGATTGGCTGACGGCGCTTCGCCTGGCACGTCAGGCTCGCCGTCAACGCACAGCGCTCTCCCTCCGCTTCGAGAGCGGAATCATCTTTTCCGTGGCCATCGAGATGATATGGACGGCCAAGGAGCCACACGATCACATCGATACACGGACCTTGGCCATCGACGTCGATCAGATCACCGGCGCGCTGCTGAGTCCCGCAGGACTCCTTGAAGGCGAGCGTCTCTATTTGCATTCCGTGCTTGAACACTCCTACGTGCGCGAGAACGGTGATTGGCTGGCCGTGAATGAATTCGCTGCGAATCGGATGAAGTGCGCTGGCAGTGGGCCAGCCACGCCGCCGTCGAGCATTTGGAACCTGGCGTCACCGCTGTTTCACGATCTGCCCACGGCACGCGAGCGTGTGGACGAGTACATTGCCGCCTGCCGCGAGATCCCTGATGGTGTCACGGCCGCTCGTCTTCTGTCAAACGCAGACCAGGATTGGAACGAGCACCGCGTCGGAGTACTCGACGGGCTCGGGGAAAACCACTATTACCTCGTTGAGAACAGCCTCCCTCGTTATCGTCTAGCGCGTTGCCTTAGGGATGCGGCTCTCACAATGCTTGCCCTCGCGGAGTATTACCGTCAACACCGCGACTACCCCGAGACACTCGATGAGCTCGTCCCAGACCTACTACCGCGCTTGCCGATCGACTACGCTGATGGCCGAATTCTGAGATACCGGCGCGTGGAGAACAACTTCGTTCTTTACAGCATCGGAGAGGACGGCAAGGACGACGGTGGGACGGGCATCGTTAGTAGGCCCAGTCTGCGCTGCGAGCCGGACTTCGTGTTCACCTTGTTGGAGCGCCCGCCCTTGTACGAACGCTAGCCGAGTTCAGAGGAATGACACCGGACGTCAACACCGCCGGCCTACCAGAAGGAAGGATTGCGACGTACGTGGCGCCGTCACTGCCCCCCACTGCGCCGGCGCCCGAGATGCCCCGCAAGGTCGGCTTCCTCAAGGCCCTGCTGCTCTTCTGGATCCTGCCAAAGCGCTATGGCCCCTACTTGGCGGCCGGATCATTCAGGCGCGCATTCGCTGCCCATTCTCTTTCCCTGATAGCGAGCCTCATCGTGGCGCTGGCCGCGTCGTGGGGACCTATCGGCGCTACGTTCCACTCGTTCCGCTCCGGCGAGATACGCGTACAACTGGCAACCTGGATCCTGGACCTTGCTGAACAAAGCACCCGCACAAGATGGAGCTGGCTTTCCGCCGTGGTCGTGACCGGCTGCGTGCCGCTGGCGGAATTGCTGCTTGTCGTACTGGGCACGGCTGTCATGCCGTTTGCCGCCGGTGGGGACCACGCCTTCTCCGTCTGGAAGCGCAGCGTGAAAAACGCCTACTGGAGCACCACGATTCTCCTGCCCGCCTCGTTGCTCGCGGCTGCCGCCATGCGACTGGGCTTTCATGCAGGGGTCTTCGACTCCAGACTTGTTCTCAGCGACGATGTCGCCTTGGCCATAGCCAGTTCCGCTTGCACTGCTGCTGCGCTATTCATCGTGCTCTTGCTGCGGGCACTCCTGGTCGGTGCCCACCGCTACGTCGGTCCACCTGACGGCCCCGCCTTCGCCCCGCGAGAACCCCGATGTGACGACTGCGGCTACCTGATTGTCGGGTTGCCGCTTGCGTCAAGATGCCCGGAATGTGGCCTGCTCGTCGAGGACTCCCTGCCTGGCGGCAGACGCAAGCCCACGGCTTGGCAACAGGACCAATTCAGACCCCGCGGCTTCGCCGAGCTGCTCCGGTTGCAGTGGGCCGTGCTGCGAGGCAACCGCGTCTTTCGCCGAATTCCCGTTCAGCGAGACATCGCCGCCGCGAGGCATTTCTGGTGGGGCACGTGGATCGTCGTCATACTTTGTCTGTTGGCGTTGCTCCGAGCAACGGCCACCCTGTTCCCCGACGACGCCGACCTCCGTTTGGCCATGGGGCCGATCTCCATGTTCATCGCTCCACTCCCCTTTGCTCTCCAATCGGTTGCGATGTTTGTGGGTTGCCTGTGGGCCCAACTGCGGTACGGCATCCGCGACTACCGCGTCTCGGCCATTGTCTGCTACTACGCATCACCGCTGATGTGGCCCTTCATGCTGGTGGCCTTCATAAGCATGGTTTTAGCGAGCGGCTCGTTTCTTCAGGGACTCACCCGATACAGAGTGGGTCCTCTCGCCGGGCTCTCGCTCAACGGCGCTGAGTTCGTTGTCCTCGTGGCATTGGCCGTGGGCCTTGTCGCCCTCGTCTTCTGGTGGCTGCGACTTCTTAATGCCTTGCGAGCCGCCCGCTACGCAAACGTGTAGGACATCCGGCGCAATTTGCTTGAATGCCGCCTACGGTCCATCGGGCGCCAGGATGCGGCGGCGAGCGGGCGGCCTTGGCGGGCCTCCCGTCTCCTTCTTGGACCACGGCTTCGCGTTTGCCTTGGGCGGCGACGAGGATCGTCTTGTCGTCTTCGACCGACCCGCTGGGGCGCGTCTGGGCCGAGGCTCGGTGGCAGGCTCGCGTGGGGCGGCCGGCCTGGACCGTGCGGGACGACGAGTGGCTCCTTGCGTCGAAAACCGCTCGGCCAATGATCGGAGGTACTGGACTTCGTCCGGCGTGAGTCGGCGGAAGGCCCCGAGTGGGAGCTTGCGGATGGACAGCTTGCCCATTCGGACGCGGGCCAGGCGCCGGACCTTGTGGCCCGCCTTGGCGAGCATCCGCCGGATTTCCCTGTTGCGTCCTTCACGGAGGGTGATCTCCATGATCGCCTTGTCTCGCTGCCTGTGCGTGACGGAGATCATGGCGGGCGCGGTCTTGCCATCGGCGAGCCATGTGCCCGCGCGGAGCCTCTGCAACGTCTTGGTTGTCGGGCAGCCGGCGACCTCGACGCGGTATGTCTTCGGGATGCCGAATCTGGGGTGTGTGAGCTTCTGTGCCAGCGCCCCGTCATTGGTCATGATGAGGAGGCCCGTTGACTCGGCGTCCAGCCTGCCGACGGGAAAGACACGCTCGCGCACGCCCACCAGCAGGTCAACGGCGAGTTTCCTGCCGGCTGGGTCGTTGTGGGTGCAAAACACGTGGCGTGGCTTGTTGAGGAGGTAGTAGGCGAGGCCCTCGGGGCGAACGGGTTTGCCGTCCACGGTGATCCTGTCCTTGTCGGGATCGACCAGGACGGGCAACGTGCGGACGGTCCTGCCGTTGACGGCGACGCGGCCGTCCAGAACGAGCAGCTCACCAGCGCGGCGAGCGCCGAAGCCCGCGGCGGCGAGGACCTTCTGAATGCGTTCGGTGGCCATGTGGGTCGTCCCCGAGTGTGTCTGACGGGGGAGTGTAGGCGCAATCGAGACGGGGCGAAAGGAGGCAGAAGGAGGGATGAAACAGGAAACGGGAAGCAGGCAATAGGGGAAACGAATAGCACATGCGCTTTCGTCTTTGCGCAGCACCCTCTTCGTCGGTTATCCTTCATCCTTGGGTAAGGGGGTACCGGAGATGCTGAAGATGTGAACGCGGCTGCCGGCGGGGCCGATGGTCTGTTTTAACAACAACTGGGGGATGCTGCCGTCTTGCAGTGCTCGAAAGTGGGCTGTTTCGTCACTTTTCTTGCGGCGGCTGGCCTCGACGTCTACGAACCACGCCGGCGTGGGCCGCGCAACGTGCCGGCGGATTTCAGCAATGGATGCCGTCTCGGGGATTCGCAGCCAGGTTTGATCGGGATAGGTCCGTCCAGCGTAAAACATCACCTGTTCCAGGCGTTCGTGTGCCAGTACGGGTTGATCGGGATCTGTGTTGTCGCGAAGCCATTGGCCGGCGGCGCGGAGCGGCAGGGTGCCGCTGTTGACGGGGGGAAGAAGGCAGTAAAGCTGAGGGGCCAGCGGGAGTATGATGCCAATAATGAGGACGGCGGCCTTCGCTGCGTTGCCAGCGGCGTGCAGCCGCTCGATGACGGTGTTGAGGAGTGTAACGAGGCCGCTCGCCGCCCAGGGGATGGAGAGGGCCAAGGGGATAACCATGTAGCGGCTGCTGATCTCGCCGTAGGTCGTGACGCGGGCCTGCACGAGCAGGGTTTGCATCAGCACCGCCGCGACGATCAACCGGCGGCCGGTCGTCTCGGCGCGGGGCGCGGATCTGAGGAGCACACCCAATAAGACCAACGTAGAAATGGCATAGCGGCCGCTTCTGGACCAGGCCTCGACCATGCGGATGGGAGCCTGCCACCAGGGGATAACGTGGGCGAGCAACAGTGAGGGGTCCTGGCCAAAACCGAAGGCGCCCGATACGTCCGCCGAGCCGCGAAACAGGTCGTGCAGGCTCTTGTTGGGCATGATCTTGCCCACGGCAACGGCGTATGGCGCAACAACGACGGCGAAGCAGACCGCCAGGACCGCGATACCGAGCAGCCGTTTGCGGGGCCGGAGACCTTGATTCGGCCACAACCAACAAACCCCGACGGCCGCGACGATGCCGATGGCTTCCTGGCGAAACATGTAGGCCAAGCCGGCGATGAGGCCGCAGGCGGCCAGCGCCCACGTTTGTTTGGATCTCAACGCGGCGTAGCCAACCAACAGAGCGAGCAGGTAGGCGGCCAGGTGGGGCATATCGGACAGGACGTCGGCGGATAGCTGTGCCCCCTGCCACCAGAACGCGGCAAGGATGCCGGCGACGGCGGCGGTAGTGGTGTCGAAGAGGCGGCGCGTGAGCAGGTAGAGCAACCCGCAGGCGCACACGCCACCGAGCAAGGCGATCAACTGGCCACAGCGTTGCCAGGCGATCGGCGCATCATCGCCCACGATGGGGCCGACCAGGCGGTGCGTGCCGAGCAGCAGCCAGGCCATGCCCGGCTGCTTCGTGGTGACCTGCATCCATTTGATGGGGTCTTCGGCAAGCTGTTTGGCGAATGTGATGAAGTGGACGCCGTCGCGGCTGATGCAGGCTGGTTGCGTGCAGAGGAAGGCGCGCACGAGGAGCGCCAGGAGGATGACAGCGAGACAAGTTCGCCAAGCGGGGCTGGTTTGTACGAGACGGGTCACGGCATGGGATTATCGCCGCAAATGCCAAGGTTTGCACGGCGTCGTGGTGCATGGCGTGCGTCCCGGAGCAGCTAAGGAGCCGCGCAGAAACAACTTAAACGGTTGATCCGCCAAACGGCAAGCCGGCAGGCCGGCCAAGCGGCGCAATCGATCATGTTATTTTCGCGCGACGCCTAACGAACGAACGTAGCGTCGGGGACAAGCCCCGACGCCACGTTCATTCGCGTTTGCATTCGTTCGCTGCTCCAGATGCTAGATGTCTTCCTAAAGCAGCTCACGCTTCCCTGCGACTTTGGCACGGGCGCCAAAGCCCGTGAATCCACCGCCGAGATGGCGGTGCCACAGGTGCATCCAACCGTGAAGTGCTTTAGATGTCCTCGGTGAAGATATCGTACATCGTGTAGTCGTAGCCGAAGGGCGAGAAATCCGCCGGTTCCACGGATGGCGTGAGGAAATCACCGGGCATCACGTAGTCCTCGTCGCAGCCGGTCGAAGTCGCACAGCAGAACACGCCGGCGAGGCACAGGGCAAGTGTTACGATCCAGTTTGACTTGTTTATGCGATTCATGTTTCGTTTCCTTTCGTAGCGTTCGAGCCAGTTTCATTCAACATGGGAAGTACCCGCCCGCTTTGTCGATCTTCCCTGGGAATCTTGAAGAATCGCAAGAAACTGCCTCACTCCCCGGCCACGCCGGCGCGCGCCTCCCCCGGTAGGTAGCATCTGCCGTGCCTTCAGGGGCAGAACCGCCCGAGAAGGGTCCGTGACACTTCCGGCGGCATTCGATTCTGGGTGCCACGGGCGGCTTGTCCGCCCGTGCGGTCTCTCCGGTGGGCGCGTGGGC
>JAFGQA010000145.1 GCA_016935885.1 Phycisphaerae bacterium
CCCGGCCATCACAAGGAGTTCTTCATGGCCTGCCGGGGCGAGAAGCCGCGCGAGTTCAGCCAGTCCAACTTCGGCTACTCCGGTCCGATGACGGCCAACATCCAGCTCGGCAACCTCTGTGCCCGTGCGGGCAAGAAGCTCGAACTCAACGAAGCCGGCGAGATCACCAGCGACCCGGCCATCAACGCTCTGGCGTGGCGCGAACCGCGCGCAGGGTGGGGGCCGTTGGAGATGAAAGTCTAACTGGCTCGACACACGCTTTGTTACGATGGGTGCTGCACGTTGACACCGACGTGCAGCACCTTTGCGAATGCACGAGGTGTTCCATGACGAATTCAAGCAGCGGCAGGAAAGCGGGGACCTCGGATCTGAACCTGTCGAGGCGGCATTTCATGGGGGCGGCGGCTGTGGTGGCTGCTTTCACCTATGTTCCCAAGCGGGTGCTGGGTCAGGCCGGCGGGGACTCCGCCAACAACAAGCTGAACATCGCCGGTATCGGCGTCGGTGGGCAAGGCGGCAGCGACATCAACGCCGTCAGCAGTGAGAACATTGCGTTTCTCTGCGACGTCGATCTGAATCGGGCCAGTGGGACGATCAAGCGGTACCCGAATGCGAAGATCTACCGGGACTTCCGCGTGATGCTCGAAAAGGAGGCCAGGAACATCGACGCGGTCGTTATCGGCGCGCCCGATCACATTCACGCTCCGGCGGCGATCATGGCGATGAAGATGGGCAAGCATGTCTACTGCGAAAAGCCGATGGCCCATACAATCTACGAGGCCCGGCGGATGACGCAGGTGGCAAAAGAGACGGGTGTCGTCACGCAGATGGGCAACCAGGGCCACGCCGGCGAGGGCCTTCGGCTCTACCGCGAGTTCATCGAAGACGGCGCGATCGGAACGGTCCGCGAGGTCCATGTCTGGAGCGACCGTGCGGGCACCGCCGAGCGTCCGTGGTGGCCGCAAGGCATTGGCCGCCCGACCCAGACGATTCCGGCGCCCGAGCATCTGGACTGGGACCTGTGGCTCGGTCCGGCCAGGTGGCGGCCTTACGCCAAATTCCCCAACGGTCGAGGCGGCGAAGCGACGTACGTTCCGTTCAACTGGCGCGGCTGGTGGGATTTCGGCTGCGGCGCGATCGGCGACATGGCGGTGCACAACGCCGACCCGGCTTTTTATGCCCTGGACCTCGATGCGCCGACCGCCGTGGAGGCCGAGACCAGCGGGGTCAACGATGAGACGCTTCCAATCTGGAATATCATCCGTTTCGAATTCCCTGCCAAGGGCAACCATCCGGCGATCCGGATGACCTGGTACGACGGCTCGAAGCTGCCGCCGCGGCCGGACGATCTCGAAGAGGGACGCCGGCTCGGTGACAACGGGATTCTGTTCATCGGCGACAAGGGCAAACTGCTCGGCGGAAGCCACGCCGGCGTGCCCAGGCTGATTCCTGAGGCGCGCATGAAGGAGTATGGCAAGCCTCCGCAGACGCTGCCGCGCTCGAGCGGCCATCACAGGGAGTGGATCGACGCCTGCAAGGCGGGCAAGCCGCAAGACGCCAAGAGCGGCTTCTGGTACGCCGGTCCGTTCACTGAGGCGCTGCTTGTGGGCAATCTGGCGGTGCGTCTGCAGAAGCGCGTCGAGTGGGACGCCAGGGCCATGCGCTCGCCCAACTGCCCCGAGGCGGACAACTACATCACAAAGTTTTATCGTGCCGGCTACAGCATCATGTAGGCGGCTGGTCGATTCACGGCAAGATACGAACCCTGTGGGACAGCCATCGCAGGAGCCATGTCGCAAGGAGACCGATCATGCAAATGCCCACGACGGTTGGCGCGAACGTCGGTTGTAGCTCCCCGGGTCGCGCCGAGTGCGCCGGATCGCCTTCTGTGATGTCTCGTCGTTGCATGATCGGGACGGCGGCTGGTCTGGCGGCATTGACGATTGTTCCCCGCCATGTGCTGGGTGGGCCGGGTCATGTGCCGCCCAGCGAGAAGCTGAACATCGCCGGCATCGGCATCGGCGGGCGCGGCGAGGGGGATTTGGACGAGTGCCACAGCGAGAACGTCGTCGCGCTGTGCGACGTCGATGAGGCCTACGCGGGCAGGGTGTTTGCGAAGTACCCCAAGGCGCGCCAATGGCGCGATTTCCGCACGATGCTCGACGAGCAGAAGGACATCGACGCGGTCGTGATCGCCACGCCGGACCACACGCACGCCGTGATCGCCATGGCGGCCATCCAACGCGGCAAGCACGTTTATTGCGAGAAGCCATTGGCCCACTCGATCTGGGAATGCCGCCAGCTTGCCGAGGCGGCCCGCAAAGCCGGCGTCGCCACGCAGCTCGGCAACCAGGGCCAGGCGACAGAGACCAATCGGCTCGTCTCGGAGATCCTCTGGGACGGCGCGATCGGCGCGGTTCGCGAAGTGCACGCGTGGTGCAACCGACCCATCTCGTCGCGCGGGATCGAACGGCCGAAGGACACGCCGCAGGTGCCCGCCACGCTGAACTGGGATTTGTGGCTGGGGCCGGCAAGGTATCGTCCGTATCATCCTGTGTATCTGCCCTTCCATTGGCGAAGCTGGTGGGATTTTGGCACGGGCGTGCTTGGCGACATTGGCTGCCATCAGCTCGACCCGGTCTTCCGTGCGTTGAGGCTCGGGTATCCGACGACAGTGGAGGCCTGCTCCAGCAACATGGATGAGGGCGCCGCCGTGAAAGAGGAAACTGCTCCCAAGGCGTCGATTGTCCGCTTCGAGTTTCCCGCGCGGGAGGGCTTCCCGCCCCTGACTCTGACCTGGTATGACGGCGGGCTGATGCCCCAGCGACCGGCGGAGCTGGAGGAGGGGCGCAAGTTCGGCGAGGCCGACGACAACCTCTTCATCGGTGACAAGGGCAAGATGCTGGGCTATCGCCTGATTCCCGAGGCGCGGATGCGCGAGTATGGCAAGCCCCCGCAGCGAATCGAGCGCTCGCCCGGACACCACAAGGAGTGGCTGATTGCATGCAAAGGGGGGCCGGCGGCGCGCGCGAATTTCGACTGGGCGGGACCGCTGACCGAAGTGGTTCTCTATGGCAATATTGCCCTGCGCATGGAGAAACAGTTGTACGAGAAAGGGCTCAAGCTCCACTGCGACGGCCCGAACATGAAGATCACCAATTTGCCGGAGGCCAACAGGTACATCCGCGACGAATACCGTCATGGATGGGCACTGTAGGTCCCGACGGATCGCTGCTGTAACAGAATCGTCTATGGCGCAATTATCAGAATGAGGAGTAGTATTGTGAAAGACAAGGCATTATCTCGACGTGATTTCATGGGTGCCGCAGCGGCCATTGGGGCGTTCACGGTGGTTCCGCGTCATGTGCTGGGCGGGCCGAACAACACGCCTCCCAGCGAGAAGCTGAACATCGCAGGCGTCGGCGTCGGTGGACAGGGCGGCAGCGATCTGAGGAACATGGAGAGCGAGAACATCGTTGCATTGTGTGATGTGGACTGGCGGCATGCGGCGGGAACGTTCCGACGCTATCCCGACGCCAGGAAATACTACGACTTCCGCGAGATGCTCGATAAGGAAGACAAGAACATCGACGCGGTGGTTGTCGGCACGCCCGATCACATGCACGCGCCGGTTTCGCTGGCGGCGATCAAACGGGGCAAGCACGTGTATTGTGAGAAGCCGCTGACCCACACAGTGCTGGAGGCCAGGATGCTGGCCGACGCCGCCCGCCAGGCGGGTGTCGCCACGCAGATGGGCAACCAGGGCCAGGCGTCCGAAGGGACTCGTTTGCTGTGCGAAACGATCTGGGACGGCGCCATCGGCCAGGTGCGCGAGGTGCACATCTGGACGGACCGCCCCCTGAACGGGACCAATAAGTGGTACTGGCCGCAGGGTGTCGATCGGCCGCAGGGCAACGATTCCGTCCCCGATACACTCAAATGGGACCTCCTGATCGGTCCGGCCCCGATGCGTCCGTACGTGCAACGGATCTATCATCCGTTCGTCTGGCGGGGCTGGTGGGATTTCGGCACCGGAGCGCTCGGAGACATCGGCTGCCACAGCATCGATCCGGTGTTCCGCGCCTTGAAGCTGGGATATCCGACGAGCGTGGAGGCCTGCTGCACCCTTGTCAACGATGAGACCTACCCCGTCGCGTCTCGCGTGACGTACGAATTCCCCGCCCG
>JAFGQA010000146.1 GCA_016935885.1 Phycisphaerae bacterium
ATCCTTTCTCGGCACCGGCTTCAGGACCGAGAAGGGATTCTCGGTCCAGCAATCGTAGTCGCGTTTCCTGTGAAACGCGGTACTAGGTTTCGGCACAGAATACACGCAAGCAAACTCGGGGCAAAGGTCAGTGTGCCAAAGCGCGTGGCGGACCCCTCGAGACTCGTGGTGCGACGTGTGTAAGTGCGACTACGTCGTTGCCGGTTGGACGGCGGGCGTGAATTCCTCGGCGATGACCTGCTCGTGCGGCGTCTTCTCCTCGCCGAAGCGGACCAGCCTGGCCGAGTTGAAGACCACGAAAAGGGTCGAGCCGAGGTGCAAGAAGGCCGCGAAGACGGGCGAGACGATGCCAAAGGCACCGAGGGCCATCACGGTGACCACGTACAGCACTCCGAAGATGAGGTTCTGGACGACGACCTTGCGCGTCGCCCGGCTCAGGCGGATCAAGAAGGGAATGCGCGTCAGGTCGTTGTTGAGCAGCGCGATCGAAGCCGAGTTGATGGCCACGTCGCTGCCGGCGGCGCCCATGGCCACGCCAAGGTCGCCGGCGGCCAACGCCGGCGCGTCATTGACGCCGTCACCGATGACCATCACGCGATGGCCTTGTGCTCGCATCTCCTCGACCAGGTCGAGCTTCTCCTGCGGCAGGCAGTCGGCCTTGTACTCGGTGCAGGCCATCTCCGCGGCAACGCGCCGGGCCACCGCCTGACGGTCACCCGTGAGCATGGCAACGCGACGCACGCCCACCGTTCGCAGCTCCTCAACCGCTCCGCGCGCCGCCTCACGTGTGCGGTCTTCCAGGCCCACGATGCCCAACAGCCGATCGCCGTCGGCGACATAGAGTTGGCTCATGCCCTCGGCCTGTTTGGCGACCGCCTGCAATGGCGTCGTGTCGAAACCCTTCTCTTTCAAGAATGACTCTCGGCCCACGAGGACGCTGCGGCCACCCACTTTCGCGATCACGCCCTTGCCCGGGACCTCCTCGAATTGCCCGGGCTTGTCGTATCGGACGTTGGCCTCGTTGGCCACGTTGACCAGGGCGCGCGCGGCCGGGTGGTTGCTCAACTGCTCCGCGGACGCCGCGACGCGGAGCAACTCCGTGCCCTCCACGCCGTCGGCCGGGATCAGGCGGGTCACGGACAGTACGCCGGTCGTGAGTGTCCCCGTTTTGTCGAAGACGACTGCCGTCAAACGCCCAGCGCTCTCCAGGTGGGAGACGTCCTTGATCATGATGCCCAGCCGGGCGGCGCAGCTCAGACCGGCGACCATCGCCGTCGGCGTGGCCATGATCAACGCGCAGGGACAACTGGCGACGAGCATGGTAATGGCCCGCTGGATGCCGTTATCGTCCTTCGTGAAGAACAAGACCAGGCCGGCCAGCATCAGGATCGTCGGCGTGTACCAGACGACATAGCGGTCGATGAGGCGCATGATCGGGATGTGGGTCTTCTCGGCTTGGAGGATCAGGCTCTGCACTTGGCCCAAGGTCGTTTCGCTGCCGACCTTGGTAACCTCGATGTCCAAGGCCCCGGTCAGGTTCGTCGTGCCGCTGAAGACGGATTCGCCGGGGCGCTTATCGATCGGGAGTGATTCGCCGGTGATGTTCGCCTGGTTCACGGACGATTCGCCTGAAGTGACCCGACCGTCCGCGGGGATGTTGTCACCCGGCCGGACGCGGACACGTTGGCCCTTCTGGAGCGAGCTTGCATCCACCTCGCGCTCGCCCTCGTCGGTGATCAGCATGGCGGTTTTCGGCGTCAGCTTGACGAGTTCTTCGATGCTGGCTCTCGCCCCAATGGCGGTTCGGGTCTCGATCAGCTCGGAGAGCAAAAGGAAAAAGCCGATGACGCCTGCCGCGCGGTAGTCGTGCGTGGCGAAGGCGGCGACGATCGCCAAGGCGACCAACTCATCCATGTGTTGACGCCCGCGGAGGAGGTTCCACAACGCGTGCCAGACAATCCGGATGGCCAAGAAGGTGGCTCCGACGAGCGCAACGACATCCATTTGGAACTGGTAGAGGTATTCCTTCTGGATCTCGGTGACCCCTTGGGCGTTTAGAAACTCGGTCTCGGTGACCGGGCTGAACCACTGGACGTAGTAGCTCGTCAGCACGAGCAGGCCGCCCGCCAACGTGAGAAACAGCCAGACACCGGCGGATCGCGCCGCGGCAGCGGCTTCACCGCGCGCGTGCGCGGCATGGCCGTGGTGCAACTCGGCGTCCTGAATACCAATGATGCGGTGTGCCATGGGAAGCTATTAGAGGGCGCCTAACCAATGTCTCCTCATGCGGCACCGCCGGCAAAAGGCGGTGTCCTCACGGGCCTTGGCGCCCGTGCAGCGCACGACTTGTGAGCCACTCTTACTGGAGATCTCTCCGCTGTCAACTGTCAGCTCTCTATACGCGGTCGCCGAGCACGATGTTCGACGGCGACCCGCCTGGCTGTCAGCCAACATCCTCCATTGGGTCCGTGACACTTCCGGTAGCCTTCGATGCCGGGTGCCACGGGCCGCTTGTCCGCCCGCGCGGTCTCTCCGGTAGGCGCATGCGACATACACACTGGCAGGCAAGCTGCCAGTGGCACCCGCTTGGCCCGGGCAAGCTGCCAGTGGCACCCGCTTGGCCCGGGCAAGTTGCCCGGGGGCACTCATCTGACCCGGGCAAGCTGCCAGGTGGCACGCACCCAAACTGTCACGGACCATCCTGTACAGTTGCCAGCTACGGGGCATTCCTTCTCGGTTGACAGCCTTCCTCGAATGTCATCCATGATGCCCTCCGCGATGCTATCCGACTTCCCGAGTTTCAAACAGGGCCATCGCCAGGAGAAGGCCGGCCGCGGCGTAGAGGACCCCGTATCCTGCCGCCGAGGCCACGAAGCCCCATGGAATCACCCGGTTCTCGCTGAGGGCGTCGACCATCCAGAAACACTGAAAACTCGGAACCACCCTGTACAGAACCTCCGCCCAGACTTTCGCTGTCGGCCCTTCGGCCAAGGGCCTGATGACCTGGTCCGCGGACAGCCCCGCCGCAAGAGCCAGGAGGCATATCAATAGTGTGGAAAGCATCCCGAGGCGGGTCGACGCGGCAACGGCAATGCTGGAGAGCACCGCCAGGGCCACGAGGATTAGGACGATGGCTTTGAAGATCTCGAGGCCCTGAAGCTTCCTGGCGTCCTGCGCCAGGAAGTTCACGTCCTTTTTCCATTGGATGGAGTCGCTGAGGCCTTGGAGGTACTTCTCCTCCTCCTCACTGATCGGCCCCTGCCAGAACTTGCGGACGAGGTGCCCACTGTGTCCGGCAAGCTGCTGATCGCCTTCGATGGGGCGGAACGTGATGATACCCCTAAGCTTATTGTCTCCAACGACTTCCGGCGGAAGATTCTCCATCGTCTGCGCGATTTCGTACGTTTGGAGCTTCCAATCCCTGTCGACCGCAAGCAGTATGGCAGAACTGAGCGTCAGGAATGGCAACGAGAGGACAATCACGGTGGGGAGAAAGCGCCAATCGTACACATAATTGAGCACTGTGGAGGCGATGACAAGGACCAGCATCACGCCCGGCCCGAGGACGATGACCGTCAGGTCGAACGTCTCGGCCGCGGTCTGGAGCACGCCATGCCTCATCGACATGAAGAAGGCAATGCTGGCCAAGTAGTGGGCGGTGATGAGCGACGCGAACAGGCCGAGGTACTTGCCGAGAATGAAGAGCGGCCGACTGATCGGCTTGGCCACAGCCGTCAGGACGGTCTTATCATCGATTTCAGCGTTGAGAACGCTGGAAGCGGCAAAACAGCCCAGGAACAATCCCTGGATCAAAAGCGTAGACAAACCAATGTCCCGCAGCATCTTGTTGTCGTCGTCCAACGTCCAGCCGGCGAGGGACGGCGACAACGCCAGGCTCGCCAGCGTGACGAGGACGATGATCCCATACAGTGGCTGCCGGATGGTCTGGAGATAGGTGTTCTTCGTGATGGCGATCAGTTGGTTCATGAAGAACGAGCTTTCGGCTTTCGGCTTTCGGCTGTCAGCCATCAGCGATCTGCCTTCGGTGCCCCGGTGTGGCATGGGAGACTTGCTGACCCGTGCGTCGGCGCCCCCGCGCCACGACCGTCCTGGGGAACGCCGATCGGGGTGTTCCTCCTACCCATACGAGCGCCGGCCATGTGTGGTTAGCGTGTTGGGTGCCAGAAACCACGCCGGACATCAGGACCCATGCCTGGTTTGGAACCTCTGTACGGCGCCGCCCCGGTTTGGTCAAGACCGCCTTGCCGGGTGCACGGTCGAACCCAGGAGCCGATCAGCAACCGGGCCCAAGGCTGTGGCACCGGCGTCCGAGCGGCTTGATCGGCGGGGGGCAGCAGCCGGAGGAGCGGTTGCTCCAGGGGGGGGCTTGGCAGGTGTTGGCAGGCACCTACAATAGCCGCTTCTGAGTGGTGGTGTGGAATTCAGCCCTGCCGAGCGTCGGTCGGCCAAATCGATTGAACCGGAACAGTGCCGCCACAGGGTTGGGACTGGCCAGACACGCGGGATGCGAGGTTTCTTCATGAGCAGCATCGATCGACGTGGTGAAGTGGTGGCCTGGCTGGGCATTGTGTTAAGCCTGGCGGGGTCGCTATTCCTTGCAGGCCTCGCCATCTCCACTGAAAACACGTCCGGGGCCACCTGGGCGGCAGCTTTCCTGGCGTTTGGAGCCGTTGGGATCTGGCTGCTGACCCTGATCCAACTGCACCAGCGGCGTCTGGTGGCGGAGGAGCAGTTGGAGATCGCGGAACTGGAGCGGCAACGTCGGGAGAAACTGGGAGGAGCCCAGACGATCTTCGACGAGGAAGACCTCGATCAGATGGAGCGACTCGCCATGGGTCGGCGTCTGAGATCGATCGAGCGATTTCTCGTACCCACCGTTGCGCTGATGGTCGCCGCATACCATCTGATCGCGGGGGTCTCGATCCTGCCGTGGATCTGGCAGTTTCCGCCGATCGCGGACGCGGGGACCGGGCCCATCGAGAGGCCGATGATGCAGGCGATTGTCTGCGGCGCCGTCGCTTTCGTCTGCTTTATGCTGTCGCGTTACGCGCTCGGTATGAGCCGGCTGAAGGATTGGGACCTTCTTTGCGCGGGCGGGGATTTCTCCTTCGGCTCCAGCGCGGCCTGCCTGGCGGCGGGCATTTCGCTGCTCTGCGCCGCCAATGGAGTGGAGTGGATCGAGGTTTGGGCCGGCCGGTGCATCGGCTTCTTGATGATCTTCCTGGCATTAGAGACCGTTGTCAATTTTGTTCTCGATTTCTACAGGCCGCGCGTGACCGGCGAGCGCCAACGACCGTTCTACGACAGCCGCTTGCTGGGGATGTTCAGCGAGCCCGGCGGCATCCTCCACAGCATGGCCAACGCCATCGACTACCAGTTCGGCTTCAAGGTCAGCGAGACGTGGTTTTACAAGCTGCTGGGCCGTGCGGTGGTGCCGCTGCTCCTGGTGCAGATCGCCGTGATCCTGGCCTTGACGTGCATCGTGGTGGTGCCGCCTGGAAACCAGGCGGTCATTGAGCGTTGGGGGCGAAGGCCCACGAAGACGGCGAAGCCGGGCATCCATCTTACGTGGTGCTGGCCCATCGATCGGGCGACGATCATTCCCGTCGATCGCATCCAGCGGATGGAGTTGGGTCACGAGCAGCAGAACGTGGAGGAGCTGCGCGGCATTCCCATCTTGTGGACGAAGGAGCACTACAAGAACGAGTACAAGCTCCTGGTTGCCGACCGGACCGCGTCGGTGGAGGCCAAAGTGCCGGTGAACCTCCTCAGCGTGATCATGCCCGTGCAATGGCGGGTGCGGAGCGAGGACGAGGAGGTCATTCGCTTTCATTCGCAATCGAGGGACGTGGCGACCATCATCGAGTCGCTGGCATACCGTGAACTGACGCGGTACGCCGCTCAGGCGGACATTCTGGATCTGCTCGGCGAGAAGGGGATCAAGGCCGCGGCGGATCTGCATCGAAACATCCAGGCGGCTTGCGACAAGGCTGGGCGTGACGGCGGGGGGTTGGGCGTTGAGATCGTGTACGTGGGCATCGGCGCTGTGCACCCGCCGCCGGACGACGACGTTGCGAAGGCCTACGAGGACGTGGTCAGTGCGATTGAAACGCGCGATGCGTTGATTAAGAAGGCACTCGGCGACGCTGCGGAGACTCGCGTGGCCAGCGCGGGCACGGACTGGCAGGACTTGTATGAGAGTATCCTCCGCGAGGACGATGCCAGCGAACGCAGCTTGCCGGATCTGGGCGAGCGAACCGCAGAAGTAGAGAAGATCCTGCGAACCAAGATCGGCGGGGCGGCCCGAAAGAGGGTTGCCGACGCGGAAGCGCGGACCTTGGCCAGGGTGTTCGGCGAGAAGTCGGCGGCCGAGCACTACAGGATGCAAACGGTAGCCTATGAGGTGGCGCCCGACATCTACCTGTTGCGGGTCTATCTCCGAATGCTGGAGGAGGGGCTGCGGGATGTGCAGAAGTACGTGGTGGTCATGGACGAGCCGGACAAGGTGATCTATGAGATGGACCTCAAGCCGCCGCAGGGCATTGACATCCTGGGGGCGGAACTGAGCGCGGCGGAGAGCAAGGGATTGGGGCCTGGCGGCTAAGAGCTTATCTCGGCGTGTTCTAGGACACAGGTGCCAGGACCTGTGGGCACACCACCCTTGACGGCGGTGCCGCGGTTGCGCGACGAATCGCGATTGGGCAGTGAACTGACGGTTTAAGGACGGCAATGATGTCGAGAAACATACCCACCTACGTTGTGGCCTTGCTGGTGATCGTGATCATCGCGTTCACGATGTGCGCCTTTCAAGTGCGGTTCACGGAGACCGCGGTGGTCACTCAGTTCGACAAGATCAAGCGCGTCATCAAACCGCAAGACGCCGGTCTTCATTTCAAGTGGCCGTGGCCGATTGACCGCGTTCACCGGTACGACGCGCGGCTCCGGTCATTCGAGACGGAGTTTCGCCAACTGGGCACACAGGATCAGAGGACCGTCGTCCTGACGGCCTACGCCACCTGGCGAATCGACGATGCGGAGAAGCTCTTGAAGGCCTTGGGGCGAGAGGAGGCGGCCGCCCAGAAGATCCGGGACTTGCTTGAGAACCAAGTCTCGGTCGTGCTGCGGACGCATCCGCTGAGCCACCTGGTGAACGTACGTGAAGATGAGATGAAACTCGCCGAAATCGAACAACGGTTCCTAGCTGGCATCAAGGATGACGCCGAGAAGGACTACGGCATCGAGATCGTGAGCGTCGGCATCAAACGGCTTGGAATCCCCGAATCGGTGACCAAGGAAGTCTTCACGCGGATGAAGGAGGATCGGCAGAAGACCATCAAGCAACTGAAGGCCGAGGGGGAGGCCGAGGCCACCAAGATCCTCGCCCAGGCGGAGGAGATCTCCAAGAAGATCCGCGCCCGGGCCGACGCCTACGCGAAGACGATAGAAGGCCAAGGCCACGCCGAGGCGGCGAGGTACTACAAGATCTTCGCGGAGAATCGCAGGTTGAGCGATTTCCTCAAGAAGCTGGAGACGATTCGGAGGATCTTCGAGGCCGGTCAGATCACGTTAGTGATGGACGCGGACAAGGTTGTTCCGTTTGATGTCCTGCGTGGCGTTGGCAAGCCGGCGGAGGGCGACATCAGCACGGAAGCTGGTGCCTCGTCGAGTGGTCAGACGCCCGGCCCGGTGGGGGCGTCGTCCGACGGCCCGGCCGCGCCGGACGAACAAGGCCGCGCTGCCAGAGGGGACGACCTCGAAACACAGGCCGTGGCGACCTCGCCGCAGAGAGAGCACGGGAAGTAGACAGGCATGACAAACACAACGCCGCAACCGACGCCCTCGCCGCACGAGCCCCACGGGCACGCGACCGAGGGGCAGGTGTACGTCGAGCCGCTGGACCCGGCGAATCAGTCGCTTGCCGACGCCTTGCGCAAGAGCTTCGGCGTCCTCAAGTTCTTGATGCTGGTGCTTGTCGTACTGTACTTCCTCAGCGGGTGGTTCAGCGTGAAGCCGGACGAGGTCGGCCTCGTGACGCGGTACGGCCGCATCGTCGGCATCGGGGCTGGGGAAGAAACAGCCGGCGCCGTCTTGTACGAGGGCTGGCACTGGTCTTGGCCGTATCCGTTCGAGCGATGGATAACGGTCTCCACCAAGGAGCGGGAGATTCCCGTCGAGTTCATGTTCCAGTTGAGCGAATCGGAGATGGCATCGGGCATCACGGGCTATGGACGCGGCAGCCTGAGCCCCGTTCGAGACGACTACTTGATCACCGGCGACGTGAACATCCTTCACGCGTCGTTGAGGGTCAAATATAAAATCACCGACGCGGTCGCGTACTTGAAGAACGTGTATCCAATGTCTGATCTGGAGGCGACGATCCGCTCGAAGGAACATCGCCGCTACCCGGAGTACGGGATCGTCACCAACCTGGTTCGGAATTCGGTCATTGAAACGGCGGCTCAGCGAGAGGCCCTGAAGATCCGCGGCGAGGATCAGGACGCGTTTCTCTCCGCCGTGGCGCTACGGCTGAATGATAAGCTGAAGGAACTTGAGGAAAGGGATGCCGCGCTGGGCATCTACGTTGACAAGGACACGGGGATCATCGCCCCTAAGACGAGCAACGTGGAGGCCATCATGCCGCCTCGTCAGACGCAGCAGATCTTCGACAGGGTACAGGCTGCGGGGGACGAGAAGGCCGCCGATATCGCCAAGGCCCAGTCGGGGGCACAGGCAATGCTCGTTCAGATGGCCGGTCCCGACTACGAGCGCATCGCCGAGGCGACCGAGAAGGAATTTGCCCTGATGCGTAGGCTGTCGAAGATGGAAGGTGTGGACGGATCGGCCGGCAACGGCGAGGAGATCCAGCGGCTGCGAGCGGAGTTGCGGGAACAACGCGGCGAAGTGGAGGAGCTGCTCACCACGGTGGCCAGCGGGAAAGCCAGGGCGATTCTCCGAGATGCCGAAATCGCCAGGGACACCATCATCAAGGAGGCCGCCGGCGATTACGCCCAGTTCATCGAGGTCCGTCCGGAGTACGAGCAGGACCCGGCGATTTTCATGTCTCGGCGGCTGGACGAGGCCTACGCCGACGCGCTGGACAACTGGAAGATCGCCAAGGTCTACGTCCCGGCCGAGGCCAAGGATTACAGGCTGCACATCCCCCGTGCCGGCAAACCGGTGCTCGGGAAGGAAAAAGAGGGAGACAAGGCGAGAAGCGACGGCTTGATGAGGAAACCGGAACTCGTAGTGCCATGACCCACGACAGACTCTCGGCCCCAGTTGTTGAATGCATCTCGCTCACGAAGATCTTTCAGGATTTCTGGGGGCGGGACAAGGTCCTCGCAGTAGACGAGTTGGACCTCGAGATCCGGCCCGGCGAGGTCTTCGGCCTTCTCGGGCCGAACGGCTCCGGCAAGTCCACGACGATCAAGATGCTGCTGGGGCTGCTGTATCCGACGTCGGGCGCGGCCCGGGTGTTCGGCCGGCCGCCGACGGATACGGCGGTCAAGGCCCGCATCGGGTTCATGCCCGAGGAGTCTTACCTGTATCAGTATTTGAACGCCCACGAGACGCTTGATTATTACGGGCGTCTCTTTAAGCTTGATCGCCACGAGCGGAGGCGGCGAACCGGACAACTGATCGACATGGTCGGGCTCAAACGGGCGGCCAGGCGCCCGGTCGGTACCTACTCGAAGGGCATGGCCCGACGGATCGGTCTCGCCCAGGCCCTGATCAACGATCCCGACCTGCTGATCCTCGACGAGCCGACGACCGGCCTCGATCCCGTTGGGACGCGACAGATCAAGGATGTGATCGGGACGCTCGGGCGGCGCGGCAAGACGGTGCTGCTGTGCAGCCACCTGCTCGCGGACGTGGAGGACGTCTGCGATCGCGTGGCGATCATGTACGGGGGCAGGCGGCAGGCGCTCGGATCGGTCGTCGAGCTGTTGGAGCGGCAAGACATCACCCAGATCACCACGGAGCAACTCGACGAGGATACGGTTCGCAGGATACGTGAGATCGTGGCCAAGGCCGGCCGCAAAGTCATGGCCGTCGATCATCCAACGGATCGGCTGGAGGAGATGTTCCTTCGCGTCGTGGGGCAAGCTCAGCGGGAGCGGCTCCAGACGAGCGGTGCGGAGTCGACGGCGGGCGTTTCCGAGTTTCTCGCCGGCGAGGAGCCGAGCGAGGCGGGCGTATGCCTGGTGGAGTCATTGGTGCAGGCGGGCGCGCAGACGGCCCCGGAAGCAGCTCCGGACATCATGGCGACGAAACCGGTAAAGGCGGCACCGCAGATTCGCGGGGACGTGCTCGCGGGATTGACCGGCGCAAAGCCGTCCGAGCCGCCGGCGCCGGTGTCGGCCGTGGAGGAGCCGGTCGAGTCGCCCTCTCGATCGAACAAGCCTGACCAGGCGGTGCTGGATCGACTTCTGGCCCCAAAGCCGACGGAGCAGGCAAGGCAGTCGGATTCGAAAGACCAAGCTGAGCCGGGCACGTGAAGTGTGAAGCGTGAAGCGCCAGATTAGATGCGCTTCACGCTTCACACTTCACGAGATACGAGATACACGGAACGCCCAGTGGATTTCTACAATAACTTCTTCCTGATCATGTTCGCCCTTGGGTGCCTGATCGGACTCGTGGCACTCGGCTACGTGATCCGCCGTGCTTTCGGCCGGGAGGCGGGCGAGATCGGGGGGTGGGAGTTGCGTGGAGGCCCGCGTCGAATCACGGCAGTGGCCAAGACCACGCTGGCCGAAGGCCTTCGCGCGAAGGTGGCGTCGGGGTTCGCGCTGCTGATACTCCTGAGCATCCCGCTGTTCTGGCTCACGGCCGAAGGCGACGGGACGATCAAGGGCATGGTCCAGATGTTCATCACCTACTCCCTGGGCTTTACCTCCTTCATCCTATCGCTCCTGACGATCTTCTTCTCCTGCCGGTCACTTTCCGTCGAGCTGGCCACCCGGCAGATCTATTCCGTTGCCTCGAAGCCCATCCCACGTTGGCAGATCCTTGCCGGCAAGTGGATCGGCATCATGTCATTAAACACCATCCTCCTGGCGATTGCCTGCCTTGCGACCCTTGCCGGTGCGCGGGCGACGGTCTGGCGATTCAAGACCCATCTTAGGCACGAGTTGGAGACCTACGGCAGCCTGAGCCCGGCACAGGCCGCCACCGCCGTCACCTCGCTGGACTTGGACCACGTAAAGGGCATAGGAAGAGAAGGCGCCGAGAGCCCAATCGTCCACACCATCGCCGAGGCCCTGGGGCTGACCCAGCAGCAGATCGTTGACATGCTCCTGCGCCTGCCGGAAGCCACGCGTGTGGACCTGCGTCGCTTTGACGAATTGCGCAGGCAGGTGCTCGTGGCGCGGGCTGGCGTCACGCCGGAGAAGCCGGACCTCACTGAAGACATCGAGAAGTCGTACAGGTTCCTGGAGAAGGAGGGCCGGTTGCCCGATGACTGGAGCCCAGGCCGGATCCGCGAGCAGATCGAGACGAACCTGCGTGTCGAAGCCTCCAGGGTGCCGTTCGGCGCAAGGCGGACGTGGGTATTCAAGGGACCCGCCCCGCCGGTGGCGAAGACGCAGCGGGACCTTGTGGAGGCAGGTGCGAGAGGGGATTCTCGCACCAGCATCATGAGCGTCCGCTTCAAAATGCACGTTGGCAACGACCTGCCGGCATACATGGACCCGCTGTACGGGAAGTTCGAGCGCGACACGCTCCTGTGCGCCTGGGGCATCGGTGATCCGCTCAAACCGACCTTCTTTGCTGTGGTGGAGCCGTACGCGATCCGGTCCTTCACGGAGTTCGAGATCCCCGTGAACTGTGTCGAGGAGGACGGCACGGTCCGGGTGGAGTATGCCAACATCGACCCGCGCCGCGTGGACGTCATCCTCGATCTGTGGGCCGTACCGAGCAATCTGGAGGTCCTTTACCGCGTCGGCTCGTTTGAGCTGAACGTCTTTCAGGTCTTCCTTGCCGTGCTCATACCCATTGCGTGCTTGACGTCGCTGGGTGTGTGTGCCTCGACATTCCTGAGCTTCCCGGTGGGGTCCCTGATTGTCATCACGTTGTTCATCATCACGAGCTCCATGGGCTTCGTGAAGGAGTCACTGGCCGTGACCGAGGAGTACGTGCCGCCGCACCTTCAGGATTTCAAGTATGAGCTTCGGCGGGGCACCGTCGACGCGATCGGTTGGATCTTGTCGATCGGCGATTGTGATCCCGTCAGCCAACTGCGCGAGGGCCGGGCGGTCGGGTGGCGCGTGCTGTGGGAGAGCTTCTGGGAGTACGTGTTGGTCAAGAGCGCGGCAGTGATGCTTGTCGGCCTGCTGGTCTTCCGGCGCCGCGAGCTGGCGGCGGTGGTTGTCTGACAAGGATGGAAGATGAAGGATGAAGGATGAAGAAAGAGTGCCGGAGTGCGGTGCAGCCCGGCGCGGTAGATGTTCTTGTCCTTTGCGTCGGCACGAAGACGTGAGCCGCGGAACCAGGGCTCGCCGTTTGGCAGAGTTTCCGTGGTCCCGCCCTAGCTACGAGGGTTTCGTGCTGAAAGCTAAGTGACTATCTCAAAACGGGTGCCACGGGCAGCTTGCCTGCCCGTGCACTGGCGGACGAGCCGCCAGTGGCACCCAAGCCAGTGGCACCCAAGACGGCGTTTTGAGATAGTCTATAAGTGCTGAAGGCTGTTAGCTCATCATGATGCGTCCTTCCACCAGAAAATGGCTGTTTGTGCTGTTGGCGGGCGTACTGCTGCTGGCGGCATCTTCGCGCGTCGGCCCGTTATACGACCAGCGGGAAGAGCACCAGTTGGTCCTTCCGCCGTTGCCGGATACGGTGCGACCTTCGATGCTGCTCAGCCCGCTGCTCGCGGTCGGCCGGGCACCGCTGGTGGACTACCTTTGGATGCGGGCAACGCAGCTCAAGGACAGGGGGCTTTTCTTCGACGCGTATCAGCTTTCGCAGATGATTTGCGAGTTGCAGCCGAAGTTCGCCAGCGTCTGGGCCTTCCAGGGCTGGAACATGGCGTACAACATCTCCGTGACACTCAAGTCGCCTGAAGAACGGTGGCGGTGGGTGCGAAACGGATACGAGCTGATCCGCGACAAGGGCATCCCCCTGAACCCCAACAACACGCAGCTCTATAAGGAACTCGCCTGGATCCTCTTCCACAAGGTTGGGGACACCATGGACGAGATGCACTATTACTACAAGCTCCAGTTTGCCCTCATCATGGAGGACATTCTCGGCAAGCCCCCAGACGACTATGCCAGAGCCGGCAGGGCTCGCGGCGACTTCTACAGGAACTACGATTACAAGTCGCTGGCCGACGCCCCGCTGGCGTTTGGGGAGCTACTCGATGAGCCTGGTGTCGCCGACTTCGTCGAGAAGCTCAAGGCCTTCGGGTTTGATGCCGGCGAAGAGGGCGCGTTCCTCGGCTTGCTCGCATCCCTCGAGGACGAAACGGTGAAAATCCCCGATGTCGAGCCGGGGCGGGAGGAGGCCACCCTGTATGCGCTGAAGGAACTGATGTCTGATCCGCAAACCGAAGGTCCCCGCACAGCCATTGAGAAGTACTGGCGAGCCTATCGCTTGAGAAACGAAGTCAAGCTCGATCCGCGGCGGATCGTGCAGCTTCACGAGGCATTCGGCGTGATCTTCGACTTCCGGCTGGCCGAGGCACACGCCATCTATTGGACGAGTCTGGGCCTGGAGAAGGGTCTCGGCCGACAGGAGGCCGTCGACGTCCACCGGCTGAATACGCAGCGTATCGTGTTTTACTCCCTCCAGAAGATGTTTCAGCGCGGCCGTATGGCCATGAGCAGAAACGCGGACCTGGGTGAGCCGCCGCTGCTCTCGCCCGACATCCGTATGACTCCCGTCCTTCGTGCCGCGATCGAAGAGGGCTCCCAATACTACCTGGATATGGAGAAGCCGGGGAAGCAGGTTTCGGAGAACTTCCGCACGGCGTACGTGGGCTTCATGCGATCGGCCATCATCCGATACCACGAATTGGGCATGCAGAAAGAGGCCAAGGCCTACTTCGATGATCTCAAGAAGATCTTCCCCGACCCTATGTACGACAAGGGACTAGATGGGTTTCTGGCCGAGCAGTTCAGGTTCGACCGAGAGATCGACGATTACCGCGTGGCCCTCGCCCGAATCCGGGCCCTGATCCACCGGGGCCTGGTTCAATACGCCTATGACGAAGACGAGGAGGCCGGGCTCTGTTTTCGCCGGGCCAAGCAGATTTACGACAACTATCAGAAGAACATCGTTTCCGCGCGCCTCAGGATCCCCTTCAAGTACACCGACATCCTCGTGCAAATGACACACGAGACGGGCGGCGGCATGTACCGTGGTTCCTACGAGCACATCTGCGAGAAACTGGGCATCGAGCCGCTGCCGCCGAAGCAAGGCGGGGAGTGATGTGACAGGCAACGGCGTCCAAGAGCCCCCGATCTTGGCACAAGGGCGCTCGCACGGGACGCGCGGCTACCCCCGGGCAAGCTCGGGGGCGCTTCTGGCTCGATCGTAGCGGCCCACGGATCGCCATCCGTGGACTTCAAACGAACGTCTGCGGACGATGCGGCGCCGTCGCACCAGTTCGGATCGCTTGGTGTGCCGCCTATAGGCTTGGCACAGGCGCCAGCGCCCGTGGCCCCACGGCCGAAACGGCGGTGCCACAGAATGGCCTTGTGGCAGGTTCTGAACGCACCCCACCAAGCACCCGGGCACGATCCCGCGAACGCTACGGGCCGAGAACGAGATCGACAAACGCCTGCACGTCGAGGCCATCCACGACGCCGTCGCCGTTCATCTCGCCGCGGTTGATGTCGCAGCCGGTATAGCTGCCCGGATCGATGAGCGCCTCCACGAAGAGCGGCACGTCGTCCAGGTCCGCCACACCGCTGCAATCCATGTCGCCGACGACGTTCTGGTACAGGTACACCTGGCCGTCGCTCGCGCCGATCAGCACGTCCAGCTGGCCATCGTCCGTCCAATCGGCCACGAACGGCCTGGATCGCGTGGCCGCCAGGTCGATCGCAACCCCTTCGGATTTCACGGCTGTATAGCCTGAGAAGCTGGGCGCGGCATCTGTGCCGGTGTTTGTGTAGAGCAGGAGTTGGCCGTCCGTGTTGCCGACCAGCAGGTCCTTCTTGCCGTCGCCATCGAAATCAAGGACATGCGGGCTCGAACGCGCGGAGGGTACGATCAGGTCCACGCCGCTATTCTGGGCGAACGTCTGGCTGTGGAAGTCGGGTTCGGTATCGGTTCCTTCGTTAATGAAGATGTGTATCTTGCCGTCAAGAGCTCCAACGAGGAGGTCCTTCTTGTCGTCGTTGTTCCAATCCACGATCGTAGGTGTGGCACGAGAGCCGACGTCGATATTCGTCTTTGTCGGGTCCCCCACCTGGAGAAGAGTCCCGCCGTCGAACTCGGGGTCGTCATCATCGTTGTTGTTGTTCAAGAAGAGCCTGATCATTCCGTCAGCCTGGCCGGCGACCAGGTCCTTGTAAGCGTCCGCGTCCCAATAAACTACGCGGGGGTAGATACCCAGTCACCCCGATCCCGTGACAGTCAGGTCGGAGCCGTTGGATTGGGCATAGAAGTAGGTGGAGAACGCCGGCTCGGAGGTCGTCCCTTCGTTCAAGTAGACGCGGACGCGGACAAGAGTCGTCCCATCGCCTTGCCCGACGACGAGGTCCTTGAGGTCGTCGCCGTTCCAGTAAACGAAGGACGGCACGGAGTAGCCGGGAACGTCGATGTTGACGCCGCCGGCTTGTACGAACTCCTGCGGCCCGAGGGCGAGCTCGCCCTCGGCTTGAGCTGGCGTGAATAACACGAATGCCGGCACGACGATGCCGGCGCACAATTCGACTGCTCTCCTTCTCCAGTGCATTGGGCTAATCCTCCTTCCCCTCATGGGGGCGAACACGCCTTCCAGCGCCTTGGGTAGATTTCTTACAATGAGAATCCCTTCCTCAGATCAGTGGATTCTAATCTCCTCTTTGGGGTCCTGTCAAGATGCAGAGTCGCGCTGGGCCGGAATTCATTCTCGGTACCTGGGCCGGTTCTGCTAGTGTCTGAACGGTGCAGGTGTCAACTGCTCGAGCATGACATAGTCCCGTTCAGCGTTATGGGAATGTAGCATCGGGGCTTATCCCCGGCGCATCCTGGCACGGCGTTCCGGCGTCGTCACCGACAAGGGATGACGCTACAGAGCGTTACGTCCGCCACGGCCGACAACATGAGCAATCCGGCCCATCCTCATTCGTCATGTCTGCCAGCGAACAACGCCGCTGCGCTGTGGTATCCAAGCCTTGACCTGACGTCACTGAAGCCCGGCCTCTCGACGGGGGAGAGTGTGTCTTGCGCCCGGCCGGCAGACATGGGGCACAACACGCTCACCGACCACCACGACACGATGCGCTCGACTCGGGACGTACGAATAAGAGCGGTGACGGCAATACGGTTCAGTCAAGGCGTATGAACCGGGCCTCTCATCGAGAAGAGAGGCGTTGTGGAGAAGAAGACCCTATCGCAAAGGAGGCTTGATTATGCGGACTACGGGCCACGGTGGGCCTGGATCTGCATTGGGTTTGGCTCTGTCGCCAGATCGCCGCGATGCTCCGAAGGCGCAAAAGCCGCTCGGACAATCAGTTCGGATCCTTAGCTAATCCGTATTGGGGAATCAACGGGACAGGAGAGCGGGAAGACCAGATATTACCACGGCCTACATCCGAATGACCGGTTCGGAGGGCACTTGTCGAATCGGTCTCTTGGTCGTAGGTTTGCCGGGTCGGCGGCCGGTCCACCGCAGGGCGAGTGGCGGAATGGCAGACGCTGGGGATTTAAAATCCCCTGTCCGCAAGGACGTGCGGGTTCGAATCCCGCCTCGCCCAGCCCTCGTTTGGCGCGATGATTGCCGTCATGGCGCCGTTCCAAAAAAAAGGCCCCCTTCGCATCCTAAATCGAAATCCGTCCCGTGTTCCTGCCGATCAAGACTGGCCGATCCTGGGCGACGAGCGCGGCCGTCTGGACAGGCTGGCTCGAAGTGCACCCAGGGCGGAGGTACACCGATCACGGTCATGGGGAGCGGTATCTCGTGGTGAGGTCGGCCGCTCCCCGGAGGCGCCCAGGCCTTGTTTACGATAACAGAGGCAAAATCGGTTCCTTTTTTTGGACGTGTGGGCCTTGACAACAGCACGGCGCTTCGGGTAGTTGTATACGCAAAGGGGAAGTCCAGTAAGAACACTGTCTGCCTGCAGCGAGGCGGGGAAGAGGTGACGATGAAGGTGTTCAGGCGTCCGTCTATAAGCAGAATCACAACTATTCCTAGCCCCTCC
Source organism: Phycisphaerae bacterium (assembly GCA_016935885.1). The sequence continues at coordinate 17,370 of JAFGQA010000146.1, forward strand.
AATCGCAGCACGTGGAGGGTCCGGGAGGCTTCTTGGGCCTTGCGGGTCCGGGAAGGTGTCAGGCTCCCAAAGTGTCCCCGTTGTGTGTGACGAGCGTAATCGTGGACCGCGTTTCGCGGCCTGTCCTATTCGAGTTCGGTGGAAAAGGAGTAAGAGTATGAGAAAGAGAAAAATGTGGTTGGCGGCAATAGGTGTCGCCACGTGTATTTGTCTGTGTTGGGCGATCACGCCAGTGATCGCCGATCAGCCCAGCGCAGCCAGCGTCGCGCCGAGTGGGAAGGTATCCACCGAGAAGGCGACGGCTGGCGAGCCGAGGCTGCGGGCGGCACCCGATACGCAGGCCAAGAGCCCGTTGCTCGGCAAGCCCGTCAAGATCAAGCGGGACCGCAAGGTATTCACGGCCGTCCCGGTGCGGCCCGTCAAGCCCCCACCCACCTGGGGCGAGCTACAGACACCGGCCGTTGCGCCACGCGATGGCGGTCCGAGGTCGGGGAACGACACATGCCCGGCCGACAACATCGGCACGCTTGCGGCAGGTGCTTACCCCGCGGGCACCATCACGGGTAACACCACCGGTATGGTGAGCGATTGGAGCGATCCCGGCTCCGGGAACTTCTGCAATTACTACGGCGGAGGCGGACCGGACGTCATCATCGAGTTCCAGGTTCCCGCCACCGACTGGTACATCTTCGAGACCTGTGGGCAGACTACCGCCTGGGACACCGCACTCCAGATTCGGACTGATGGTGCCTGCCCCGGCAACACGTTGGTCGCCTGCAATGGTGACTCCATCACCATGTGCCCGGGTTCGCCTTGGGAATCGGAGCTGCGTGTCAATCTGGCCACGAGCACGACGTATTTCCTGATCGTGGACGGGTACGACACGACCTCCTATGGTCCCTTCGAGATCCAGTACGGCACCTATGCCCCGCCCGATGGCCGATGTTGCTACGGCTATCCCGGGACCGAGGCATGCATCGTGAACGACCCGATTGAGTGCGAAGGTCTGGGCGGCATCTGGTACGCCGGCCTCAATTGCACGGCTCCGTGCGATGGCAAGTGCTGCTGGGATGATGGCAGCGCCTCGCCTGCTTGTGACATGTGGACCGAGCAGCACTGCGACGACGTCGGCTACTACTGGATTGACGACGAGACCTGTACCTACGATCCCGACGGCTTCGACGGCCCCTGCCCGGCCTACTCCGCCGGCATCAACCCGCAGGCCTCTCAGTACGTCGTGTACCTCCCGGAAGCGGGCGAAGGCAACATCGGCGACGACTACGTCAGCGTCTGTGACTATGGCGTAGCGCCCGCCTACTACATCTATATCGGCTGCAGCGTGGCTGGCGGTGAGAGTCGGTACTTCGACTTCTATGACGCGAATTACGAGTATGTCGACGGTTTCGTTGTCACGCCAAGCAACCCCGGCTGCTGGGTCATGTGGATCAACCTGGAAGGCTGGGGCGGCGTGCTGCCGCCGACCGGATACGTCGTCCAGTACTCGGAAGTGCCGATGAGTGAAGATATTAATTGGTACTCAACGCTGATCGCCAATGTCGGGTCAAACGACGGCACGAAGATGATCGTCAACGACGAGTTCATCCCGTTCCTGTCCGAGGAGGATCCGCCGGCTCCGGACATCATGACCAACGAGTTCTTTGGAGCGAATGGTGACTGCCTGCCGGCGACGCAGTACGCCTGCTGCTACGGTGTCGACGGCAAGACGTGCACCGACGAGTACAAGGACGACTGTGACACGCTTACTGGTACCTGGTACTTCGGCAAGAACTGCGGCGTCAACTTCGTCTGTCCGTCCACCTGCAACATCAAGAACCTCCAGACGTCGACGGGCACCGGGTACTTGAACTGGGAGATGAGCATGCAGCTCAAGATCCTGTTCGATCCGGCAGGTTCCGGCGAGTTGGGTGATCCGGGGTGCGGGGCAGGCTTTGGCGGCTATCCGTTCCTCGTCGAGAGCATCGAGATCCCGTCCTTCGCGGATGCGGCCGCATTTGGCGAGACCGGAACCGGCACGCTCACGTTCACTGTTGACATCGAGTGCCCGGCCATCCCGTGGGAACCCTGCTCAGGGCCTGGATATCCAGCGATCTGGACCTCCGCGACTCAGACACTCGTAGCGGACGATACGGGCGAGCATTGGTTCAATGTTCCCGCCAACGTCTGCGTCGGCGGTCCGTTCTTTGTCTCGATCCACTGGCTGACCTGGACCGGCGCGGCCGACAAGGTCCCCAGCGTGCTCTGGGACAGCTACCCGCAGACCTACTGCCGCCAGTACATGGGTTATGACATCGGCGGTGGTGTGTACTCCTGGACCGACTGGAAGTGCGCCTGGACCGAGAGCGGCGGCGACACCGGTTGGATCGACGTCATCGTACACGGTGAGCCGAGCGACCCGTGCACGCCCGCCAATTGCGAGGACGCCGACGGCGTGCGCGCGGTGTATCGAAACACCAGTTGTTCGCCGTACTCCATCTTTGGCCCAGACATGGTCGCCGGCGAGACCTTGATTGCTGACGACATGACGCTGGCCGGCGTGCGGCGCGAGCTAGAGGGATATACCCTTCGGGTCGGCGCCAGCGGCGGCGGGACCTACACCGTCGATGTCTGGCTCTACGACGATGTAGACGCTTGTCCGGGCACGGCAATCGCGGGCACGAACTGCACCGTTGCAGGACTGGCCGCCGATGGCTATCTGAACACCGTGGACTGCTCGACCTTCGCCCCCGGCATCATCCTTCCAAACCGTGTGTGGATGGTCGTGGAGTTTGACAACGACAACGCCGGATGGCTCATCTCGGACGCTGCCGAACTGGGCTCCACGGAAGACCGGTTCGCCCTCTGGGACACCACTGTGCCTGGATGGAGCAGTTGCTACTGGTGGTTCGGCGGCGAACCTGTCGCCGGCTTCGATGCCACGATCTACTGCAACGCGGGCGTGGACGGTGCCTGCTGCCTGTATGATCCAGCAGCGGACTGCCAGATGATGAACGTCGTCGAGTGCGAAGCGGCCGGTGGCGACTTCTATCTTGGTGAAGACTGCTCCACATTCTACTGTCCGCCGCGGTCGATGTATGACATCTATCCGTCGGCGGCTGCCGTCAAGGTCGTCGTCGGTGGCAATCTCCTCGAAATCGACTTCAACTCGATGTGTCGGCCCTCCACAGCCATCAAGCGGGATGCGCCTCCGTATCCGTTCCAGTATGGTACGTGGCCGGCGAAGACTGAGATCGACACCGAGATCGTCTCCATGAACCTGGTGGCCGCGGACGGCACCAGCATGGTGCTCAATGTCGACGAGGGCTTCGATTCCATCGGTCAGGTCACGTCGTTCGTCGCCACGGGCGACAACCAGAACATCGTGTCTGGTGACAGTTTCTTCGACGTGTACGTCGATATCGACGTGCCGGGCTACGGTCGGATGTACAACGCCGATCCCATCAGGGTGGAGGCTTCGCTGCTGGAGCCCAACCTGCTGGCAGAACCGGGAGCTTTGCCGCCGGAGGAGCACTACCTGTTCAATTCCACCAGCCCCTGCTACGGGGACATGGGGGCTCACGACGGCAAGGTCAACGGTGAGGACATCCAGGGCTTTGTAGACTGTCTGGTCAACGCCGGCTCATGCGATTACGCCGACATGGATTGCAGTGGCACGGTGGACGTCAACGACATCCCCGGCTTCGTCAACGCCCTGTTGGCGTCTCAGTGCAGCTACTGCGGCGTCGAACTGCTGTGGCGTGCCGACGACACGCGTGCCGGTGATCTGGTCTACGTGGACCACTACCTCCTGACCGAGATTCCCGGGACCAACGCGGTCTACGACCAGACCGTGGCGTCCAGTTCTTACATCGCGGCCAGCGACGTGGGCGTGGACCTCATCCGCTACGACGACTTCCCGGTCGTTGCCGAGATCTGCGACATCCACTGGGTGGGTATGCCGGTTCAGATCGATGCGGATGGTTACATCATCGGCCCGTGCGACGACTGCGGCCCGTTCCAGATCAGGTTCTGGAATGACAGCACGTTGGGCGGCGCCCACAGGCCCGGCAAGCCCGCTTGGTGCACCTACGACGTGGATCCCGTTGGCACCTATGTGGCAACGTACTACATGTACGGGATCGCCTACAACGCATACTACTACAGCGTTGATCTGGAGCCGTGCTGCACGGCTGGTCCGGCCTGGGTCTCGATCCAGGGCATGGAGGAGACCGGTCCTCCGGACTGCATCTTCCTGTGGCTCAGCTCCGATGACGGTGACGATCCTCAGGAGTCCTGCGGTGAGAATCCTACGGAAGGCTTGGTCTGCGGCATCGCGTTCAACCTGAACTTCTGCCTGACCGGGACCATCCTCGCTGACATCACCGGCGGGTGCTGCTTGCCAGAGGGCGTGCCACCGTGCCAGGCGATTACGTCCCAGGCCTGCTACGACCAGGGAGGCACCTTCCTCGGTGAAGGTGTGGCGTGCTCCGGCACGGCCTGCCTCGGCGCGTGCTGTTCGTACTCGGGCGCCTGCGATGACACCGTGCTCGAGTCCGAGTGCGCTGCCCTTACCGACAGCTACTGGTGGGGCGTTGGCACGCACTGCACGGATGCGGATGTGTACTGCAGTGGTGCCTGTTGCCACCGCGACCCGACGGAGGCCACCTTGTGCTTCGTCTGCGACGAGACGCTCACGCAGACCGATTGTCTCACTACGTACGCCGCTTACGAGCCGAACTGGTCAGGCCCAGCCACGAAGTGCGACGTCCTGGCGCCCGCTCCGTCCGAGCAGTGCACCGAGGACTTCGCCAGCACGGATCTCAGGGCCTGCTGCGTCCCGTCGGGCATCGGCTGCGATTGGTGCCAGCTTGACACCACTTGCTACGAGTGCGAGGTCGAACTGGGCGGTTCTTGGGATCCGGCCGGCTTCGGTAACGTCTGCGTCCTGGGTTCCTGCGCTACGGCTCCTGGCAATGGTGACTGCGGCGCCTGCTGCGACGACGACACCACGACGTGCTCGGAGGCCTATCCGACGCAGTTGGACTGCACCAATGCCGGCGGCGAGACGTGGTACGGGCAGGAGCACTGCATCGACAACCCGTGCGGTTACTAATCGTCCGGTTGTTGATTGGGTAAGTCTGATTTGACTTGATTCACCCGCCCGCCTCGATACTTCGGGGCGGGCGGGTTTCGTTTTCGGAGGTAAGCCAGAAGAATCGCTACGGGCAGGAGTCGCCTTACAGCAGATCGGCCACGAACGCCGTCACGTCGTCCACGTCGAGGACGCCTTCGTCGCGGCATCGAGCATCCGTTCTCGATCCGTATCAGGCCAGCTTCGCCTCGGCGCGTGAGAGGAGGGAGGCGAAATCGAGCTTGCTGATGCAGGCTGCGGAGGCCGCGGCCAGGTCGGCGTCGTGCCAGTCGCGCTGCTGTGGTGTCAACGCCGCGTAGGCCCTGCGGGCCTCGTCGCGAGAGCCGTCCATCTCGTAGTAGGACAGGCACCTGGTGATGTCGTTCAAGGCCGCCTTCGTCTTGCCGGCCCGCCGGCAGCGTCCGTCGCAGCCGTTGCAGAAGGTTCTCGCGACGCGATCGTACAGACCGAGGACGGCACCCATTGTCTTCTTGTCCAGCGGCTTGAACTTCTTGGCCGCGTCGGTGTTCTCCTTCAGGATGCGCAGGTTCGGCATGTCCGAACAGATGCTGGCGATCCGCTCGTCGCTCCACACGGCGTGCAATACCGCCTGCGGCGCGGTAAGACCCATCTTGTCAAAATCGGGCAGGAACTTCGACATGTTGCCCATGGCGGCGCGCATCTCCTTCATGGAGACCAGGCCGATGCCAGCCTTATGGCACTTGTCCAGGGCCTTGTCGAACCGCTTGTTCTCGCGAACGAGCTGCGGATCGTACGAGAGCATGATCGCATCCACCCAGCCGCCGGCCGCGGCGTTGTTCAGCAGCGCGATCCGCAGCGGCACACTCGTGTGCGTGCTGAAACCGACGAACCGGACCTTGCCGGACTTCTTGAGCTTGTCCGCCGCCTTGGCCCACTTCTTGAGCTTCGGCCAGGTGCGATCCCTTTCTCCTCCATCATCTTGGCCGCCGCCACCCGCGCCATGAAAGAAGTACAGGTCAAGGTAATCCGTCTGTAATGCTTCGAGGCGCTGGTCCACGGCCTTCACCCACTCGTCGGGCGTGTTCGCACCGTGCGTCTTCGTGACGATGAGAAACTCCCTGCGGCAACCCTTCTTGGCCATCCACTTGCCGACCTGCTTCTCCGATTCTCCACCTGCATACGAGGCGGCCGTGTCGATGTAGCGAATCCCGGCGTCATAAACGGCGTTCAGCATCCTCGGGCTCGCCCCGCGACCCGCCCCGAAGTTGAGCATAGAGACACGAACTCCCGTCCGGCCCAGGACGCGGGTGGGCACGAGATCCTGCTTCTTTGGCTCCTTGTCATCTGTCGGGTCCTTGCCATCGGGCTGAGCCGCCACCGCGGTCGAAGGCAAGCCGGCAACAGCCGCCGCCGTAAGGCCGGCCTTGACGAAATCCCGTCTGGAGACGTCCGTCTGCTGGTTTCTTCCGATCATGCTGTTGCTCCTTGCACCGAATAACCTCGACGAGCCGCGTGCTCCGACACGCGCAGCCACCATCAAGGATATGCTGCCAGACGCGGAAACGAAAGGCCGCGCGGGTCGAGCCCCACGGCTCGGGGTCCGTGACACTTCCGGCGGCATTCGATTCTGGGTGCCACGGGCGGCTTGTCCGCCCGTGCGGTCTCTCCGGTGGGCGCGTGGGG
>JAFGQA010000147.1 GCA_016935885.1 Phycisphaerae bacterium
CCGCCCTGCAGCGGTCCAAAACCCGAATAGAAGGCTGAGCCCATTCCAACTTCGTCCTTGACTGGCCCGGCTTCATAGAAGGGGCGGAGGCGACAGGTGTCACGGTGGTGACACTTCCGGCGCCCCTTCGGAGATAGCAGCCCGTGGTAGAAGGGAAAACATCGCTTCGGAAACGCCGTTCCCGACCGTGAAAGCCACCGGCTTTGGCGCCGGTGCCACAGTTCTGCCACGGGCTGCCAGAGTGGACAGGTGGCCGAGTCACCGGGGCGACAGCTTCCGGAGCCCCGCCGCCTGCCGTGTCCGATTGACCGCATCCAGCACCTTCCCGTCACTCACCACGAAGCGGGACAACTGCGCCGTACCGACCTCCAACTTTGCCGCCGCCTCGCGAAGCCGGCCGTTCCGTGCGGCCACGACGTCCAACACCACCGCCACGATCGCCGGGTAAACAGGATTGCGCTTGGACACCTCGATCCGCCCGGTCTTGGTGACGTATTGACCGAAGACGGCTGGGGATTCCCATGATGCGCCGATCGGTTCGCGGACGTTCAGCGCGATGGCCATCCGCAGACGCCGTATCGCCTTGGCCTTGTTGGCGTGCTGTGATCGCTCCTCCTCGGCAACAGCGATCAGCCCGGTAGGCCGATGCCGCAGCCGCACCGCCGAACTCGTCTTGTTGGCGTGCTGTCCCCCCGGCCCACTGCTGCGAAACCTGTCCACGCTGCACTCGGCCAACAGGGCCGCGTCGTCCTGCGACAGCCAATCGTCCCGCTTACTCTGCTCGGCCATGGGTCCGCCGCTCCTTCGATCGCTCGGGTACACCCGCGCCCCGCTCCGGCACTCTCACCGCTGACCCGCTACACGGCAGAGGCGTTGAGCAACGATACGCAACGGATTGTGGTGGAGCAAGAAGCGGCAGGCGCCAGCCAGGCAATCCCGGGTCCGTGACACACTTCCGGCGGCATTCGATTCTCGGTGCCACGGGCGGCTTGCCCGCGCGTGCGGTCTCTCCGGTGGGCGTACGCGGCCATCCGCACTGGCAGACAAGCTGCCAGTGGCACCCGCCTAGACTATTACGGACCCCCACGGGCCCCGTCCACGGGCAATCCCCGGCCAAACACACAACGCCTACAACTATGTTAAGATTGGCGATGCGGCCCCAGGCGCGGCCGTGTGCGCGTACCACCCAAGAAGGGCTTGCCGCCTGACAAGCCAGACAAAGAACGCTGGAGCGCATCAACGGAGATATGCCAACCTTTCGGAAAGTTCCGTCCCGCCTGACTGCCAGGATTGTCTTGGCATCGAGCATACTGCTGCTGGCTCGCGTACCAGACCTTAACGCCTTGCAGGACCCCAAGGCAGTCCGAATCGGGGTTCTGGCCAATCGCGGCAGCGAACGGTGCCTGGAACAATGGGGGGCTACCGCCGAGTACCTGACGATGAGAATCCCTGGTTACTCCTTTGAAATCCGGCCGCTTGGTCATGATGAGGTCGGCCGGGCGGTTGAGCGGGGAGAGATAGCCTTCATCCTGGCAAACCCGTCTTTCTATGTCGGGCTGGAGCGGTTCTACGGTGTGAGCAGGATCGTGACATTGAAGAATCTGCACCTCGGAAAACCCTGCACGGTCTACGCCGGCACGATCTTCTGCAGGTCCGATCGCAATGACATCCACGACCTAGCCGACCTCGTCGGCAGGACGTTTATGGCCGTCGACGAGAGGTCGTTCGGCGGATGGGAGATGGCATGGCGGGAATTGGCGGAGCATGGGATCGATCCCTACCATGACTTCGGCGATTTGTGGTTCGGAGGCACGCATGATGCGGTCGTGTACGCCGTACGGGACGGCAAGGTCGATGCCGGCACCGTGCGAAGCGATACGCTTGAGCGAATGGCAATGGAAGGAAAGATCCGCCTGGAGGAATTCCGCGTTATCAACGAACGTCACGGAGAGGAATCTGATCTGCCTTTTGTGCATTCGACGCGCACCTATCCGGAGTGGCCGCTCGCCAAGGCCCGGCACACCTCGGAGGGACTGGCACAAGAGGTCGCCCTTGCGCTGATGCAGATGTCACCTGAAGCGCCGGCGGCAAAGAAGGCCAGATGCGCCGGCTGGGTGATCCCTCACAACTATCAGCCGGTTCACGAGTGCCTGGAGGAGCTCCACATCGGCCCCTATGCGGATTACGGAAGGATGACGTTGGGAGGCGTTGTCCATAGGTATTGGCCTTGGCTCGTGGGCACTGCCGTGTTCTTGGTTCTTGCCGGCCTCGTCTCCGTACACGTGACGCGGCTCAACCGACGGCTGCGGCGGGCGTTATCGGCGCAGCGAAGGGAGCTATCCGATCGCTTGCGGGCAGAGGAGGCGTTGCGGCATAGCGAACAACTGCGGGCGGGTGTCGAGAAATTGGCATCGGTTGGGCGACTCGCCGCCGGCGCTGCCCACGAGATCAACAACCCGCTCACCGGCGTGTTGACCTTTGCCCACCTGCTCCGGGCAAAAGAACATATGGATGAGCAGGACAAACGAGACCTGGACGTGATCATCAACGAGACGAGTCGTGTGAGCGACATCGTTCACAGCCTGCTGGACTTTGCCCGCGAAAGGCCGTTGACGAAAGAGCCGCTGGACGTCAACGGTGTGATCCGTCGAACCATGCGGCTTCTGCGCAACCAGAAGCAACTCGAACAGGTTTCGATTGAAGAGGATCTCGAGGAGAATCTGCCCAGCGTGAACGTGGACAGGAACCAACTCGAGCAGGTATTGCTCAATCTGTCGCTGAACGCTTGTGAGGCCATGCCCGACGGCGGAACACTCACGATCAGCACGTTGGCACAGGATGGCGAGGTTCTCGTGAGAGTGGACGACACTGGCTGCGGGATCGCAGACGAGCATCTGGACCGGATCTTCGATCCGTTCTTCACCACCAAATCCATCGACAAGGCTACCGGCCTGGGGCTGAGCGTAAGCTATGGCATTGTCCAGCAACACGGCGGTTCCCTGGAGGTAGACAGCGAGGAGGGCAAGGGAGCGACGTTTACGATTGCCCTGCCCTCCATTCAGGACGAACAGCCGGAGGGCCGCGACGAACGGGTGGACGAATGAGTGTCTCCAAGCCGGAACAAGCGGGTTCTGCCAAACCACAAAGGATCCTGGTCATTGACGACGAGGCGGTCATCGGCTTGAGCTTCAAGCGTTCCCTCTGCCCCGAGGGGCACGAGGTCGTGGCCCACGAAGATCCGCAGGCGGGGCTTCAAGCGGCCTTGTCGGGTGATTTCGATGTGATCTTCCTGGATCTGATGATGCCAGGCATGGACGGCCTCGAGATACTCAAACGCGTCAAGGCGACGGGCGTGTCCTCCGAGGTCGTCATCATCACCGGGCACTCAACGGTCGAGTCGGCCGTGGAGGCCATGAAGGAAGGCGCCGCAGACTATCTGAGCAAGCCGTTCTCGCCCAGCGAACTGAAGATGGTCATACAGAAGGTGTGGGAACGATCCGCCCTGATTCGGGAGAACGCCTCCCTGCGACGGGAACTGGAGGTCGACCAGGGATTCGAGGGCATTATCGGCCAGAGCCGGCCCATGGAGCGCGTGTTCTCATTGATCCGGCGTGTGGCGCCCACCGAGGGTACCGTTCTCGTCACCGGCGAGAGCGGCACTGGAAAGGAATTGGTCGTCCGCGCCATCCACCGGCTGAGCCACCGCAGAGATCAGCCTCTGCTCGCCTGTGATTGCAGCGCGTTGGCTTCCACATTGCTCGAGAGTGAACTGTTCGGCCACGTCAAGGGGTCGTTCTCCGGCGCGATCGCAACCAAGCAAGGTCTGTTTGAAGCGGCGCACAAGGGAAGCCTGTTCCTGGATGAGGTCGCCAACATCGGCCTGGAAACGCAGGGCAAACTGTTGAGGGTCCTGGAGACCAAACGTGTGAGGAAGGTGGGGGACACCGCCGAGCGCGACGTGGACATTCGTCTCATCTCCGCCACGAACCGGGACCTGGCGGAAATGGTGGCCGAGGGCACGTTTCGCGAGGACCTCTACTACCGCCTTAACGTCGTGCCGATCTACCTCCCGCCGCTCTGCGAGCGGCACGGCGACGTGCCAATCCTTGCCATGGCCTTCCTGGAGCGATCCTGCAAGAAGAACAAGGTGAAGATGAAAGGTTTCGCCCCGGAAGCGATGTCAAGGATGGAAAGCCACCGCTGGCCGGGTAACGTCCGCGAGCTGCGGAATATCGCGGAGCGAATGGCCATTCTGTGCGACTCCGATTGCATCGAGCCCAGGCATCTGCCTCAGGAGATCCGCCAGGCCCCGGTGCACACCACCGTCACGGAGCTTCCTCAAAGCTGGGAGGAGTTCAGGAGACTCAAGCAACAGGTGCGTGATGCGGCCGGGCAGGAGCTGGAGCGCCGTTTCTTGACCGAGGCGCTGCAACGCTCCGGCGGCAACGTCACCAAGGCCGCAGAGGACGTGGGCATGCAGCGCACGAACTTCCACGGGCTGATGCGGAAATACGGTCTGACCTCGGACAACGCTTCGTAACGACCAGTTCCTCAATCTCCGGCAACTGGCGGAACCGGCGCCGTCTTGGCTCCTCCTGCAAACCGCCCTGGCAATCCCGATACACTGTATAGCCGCTCTATACACCGCAACTGCCTTGCCACCTGGGTCGCGACCCAGATAAGGGCCCTACGCGGCCTTCCGCCGATTCTGTATCCCGGCCTTCTCCATATGGCACGAGTATTGCTCCGTCGTACTGGCGAGAACCACAGGCGATTACCACAGGGCATAAGCCATGTCCAACACACCAGAATTACTTGTTGTGGATGACGAGGAGGTAATCTGTGGGGCCTGTCACCGCATCTTCTCGGCTCAGGGCTTCCATGTTGAGTCGAGTAGCGATGCCGTGGACGGACTTGGCCTGGCCATAGAGAAGGAGTACGCAGCCATTCTGCTCGACATCAAGATGCCGGTGCTGGATGGGATCCAGTTCCTCCAGCGGCTGCGAAAGAGGAAACCTGATGTTCCCGTGATTCTCATCACAGGTTATCCATCCGTGCAGAGCGTGGCGGCGGCGATGCGCCTGGGTGCCGTAGACTATGTTACCAAGCCGTTCACGCCTGAGGAAATCACGCAGGCTGTCCAGAGACTGATGCGGCCCCGCCCCGCAAAGAGAGAGGGCGAATTGCGCTCCGCACCGACGGAAGCTGAGCCGTGGACGCCTCGGGCGCAGGAGTTCCGTTTTTGGGGCCAGTCGTGGCTTCAACTGGGTAAAGACGGGTCCGTGCGGGTCGGCGCCGTGCCAGCGCGTTCGCAGGGCGGAACCGTCGAGGCCGTTCATCTTCCAAGTATCTTTGAATCGATTTACCAAGGGTTGCCCTTGGCCAGCCTCACGGTTGCCGACAAGCCACAGCTCATCATGCCGTCGGCCGTTTCCGGCGTGGTCGTCGCGGTCAATGAGCTGTTGACCGAGGATCCTTCTGCGCTATGGGACGATCCGTGCGGGAACGGATGGATCGCCTGTCTACGTCCCACCAGGCTCGAAGAGGACGTCAGAGGCTGCAACGTGCGCCGCGTGATTCTGGTCAATGCCCACGAAGCCTCCGGCGATGAGCAGTCCAAACATCTGACGCGCCTTGGTTGCCAGGTGCGTATCGTGAGAGAGTGGGACGAGTTGGCCCCTCTCCTGCACGACCCCAGTTGTCATGTCGTGATGATCGACGCTGCTTCGTTTGCGGAGCGTGGCCCGGACCTTGTGCAGCGAATCAACGCTGACGCCGCTTCCGTGAGAATCGTCGTGGTTGCCTCACCTGGATCACGATGGGAAGCACCCTATCGAAGACACAAGATCCTCTACTACGCGGTGGAACCATTCCGCGACAATGAGATTATTGACATCCTCGAAGCTGCATTCCGTCCCCCGCGAAGTCCTCCTCCGCAAGTGGAGCGTCGCACGGCGCTATCAGAGTCCATGAGCGGCATCTGGTTCACGAACCGCAACGGCAAGAGCGTACGCCTGGTTGCCTCCACCGGCCTGCTGCGACGAGATCAGGGGCTCGGCTGGCACCTGGTCAACAAACTGGCTGACCACCATTACCCAATTGAAACGACCTTGGGTAACGCGGCCCTGACCCCAAGTGCCTTACACGACGCGGCAAGCACCTGTGACCGTCTACTGGTCCTCCAAGCGAAGGACACAGGTCGTCTCCCTGGCAGCCTGGCTCGTGACACCAAGGGGGAGTTTCTCCCGGTGGAGCGCGACAATGTCGGTAAGGTGACGGCCTTGGTCGTTCAACCCGCTCCGCCAGGTTGTCATCCCCTGGAGTTTGATGCCATGACGATTGCGGCGCTCGCTGAACACCTCGTGCAGGAGATGCTGTTGTGCTAAGTTCTGACAATCCCGAATCGTACGACATTGTACCACGGCTATGTGCTCTGCGCGCCTCGCCCACGGCACGGCATACCCCCGCAGAACCAGCTGACGCCAGTTTGAATACGGAGTCAAAGCAAGGCACGGGAAGAACAATAATGATGTATGCACGTTTTTCTCATATACGATGCTGGCTCGTGGTTCCCTTGTTGGCAGCCGTTGTGTTGTGGGCCTCCGAAGTACTCGCGAAGGACGTTCTGCATGTCTACGGCGCCGAAGGACCCTATCCCGCAATGAGAGAGGCAGCGGAGGTCTTCGCCGACCACCATGGGGTTCAATTGGAGATCGTCGCAAACGCACCTGACAAATGGATCGATAAGGCCAAGACCGACGCGCATCTGGTTTATAGTGGCGCGGAGTATATGATGGTCGATTTCATCCGCGAGCTGGACGGTCTTGTCGACGAGGCTTCCGTAACTCCCCTTTATTGGCGCCCATCAGCCATCCTCGTCCGACCCGGCAATCCAAAGCAGATTCACGATTTTCCAGACCTCCTGCGGCCCGGTGTCAAGGTGATGGTCGTCAACGGGTCCGGACAGACCGGCCTTTGGGAAGACATGGCCGGCAAACAGGGTAACTTCCGTACCGTCAGGGCCCTGCGCAACAACATTGCACTGTTTGCCCCTAGCAGTACAGATGCCCGCAGATTGTGGCTCGCGCAGAAGGACATCGACGCCTGGCTCACGTGGAACATCTGGTACAAGGCGGATTCCCGGAACTCTGATTTGGTGTCCGTCAGCCAGGACTACGTCATTTATCGCCAGTGCAGCATCGCCTTGACCCGACTCGGCCAGGCCGAGCCCATGGCGGGACAGTTCATCCAATTCCTTACGTCGCCCGAGGCCGCCAGCATCTTCGCAAAGTGGGGTTGGATCACGACGTCAACCGATTTGATTCCCCGCGCGGCGCGCAGCGTGATCCGCATCGTCTATGACGCCCAGGACAATGATTGGGACCGCCACGTTGGCAAGGCTTTGGCGCGCGTCCAGGACATCGTAAACGACTACAACTCCATGGGCATCCCCCGCAGTGAGGTGAATATCAGCATCATCTTTCACGGTGGGGCCGCCTATTGGATGCTCAAGGATGCGCCCTATGCCGCGTTTATTGGGAGAGAATCAGAGAATCCTAATGAATCCGTGATCCACGAGCTCGCCGAATGGGGCGTCAGCATAGAACTCTGCGCCCAAGCCATGAAACAGCACGGGTGGAAACATTCGGACATACTGCCCGAGGTGAAAATCGTGCTCGGCGTTTGCCCGCGACTCGTTGAACTGGAGCGCCAAGGCTATGTTTACGTAGGACCCTGAACAGCTATTCTGGTACGACGAAACCGGTAATCCTCAGGCCAGCGGCCTAAGAAGACACAGGAGAACAGAATCATGTGTAGACGTAACGCTTATTTGCTCGCTTGGTTCCTTACCCCGTTTTTGAGCTTCGGCACGACTTTGGTTCCGATCGCCTCTGCGGAAGAAGTCCTCCATATGTACGGACCACTGGGGCCGTCCCCGGCGTTCAAGGAGGCGGCAATCGTCTTCGGGGATCGCCACAAAGTGAAATTGGACGTGACCGCCGGTCCGACCAGCCAATGGCTTGACAGAGCCAAAGGCGATGCTCATCTCATCTTCAGCAGCGCCGAATTCATGATGGGAGATTTCAGCCGTGACAAGGGGCTCCAGATCGACGAAGCCTCTGTAACACCCCTCTATTTGCGTCCATCAGCCATATTGGTGCGACCTGGCAACCCCAAGAACATCCGCGACTTTCCGGATCTTCTGAAGCCCGGGGTGAGGGTCATGGTTGTCACGGGCTCCGGGCAGACGGGTCTGTGGGAGGACATGGCCGGCAAACTCGGAAGCATCCAGACGTTGCGTTCATTTCGCAAGAACATTGTCTTCTTCGCTCCCGACAGCGGCGATGCGAAGAAGGCATGGGAGGAGAGAGAAGACATAGACGCATGGTTGACGTGGAGCATCTGGTATATGCCGGTTCGCGATCACGCAGAACACATCCAGGTGAGCAAGGACTACCGCGTATACCGTCAATGCAGCATTGCCCTGACCCAGCGGGGCAAGGCCGATCCCCTCGCACGGCAGTTCATCGAGTTTCTCATGTCGCCGGAAGCCGCCGACATCTTCAAGACGTGGGGTTGGACAACACCACCGCATGACGCCGGACCGATCACGGTCCAACAGGCCATCTGCGTCGTGTGCCGCGTAAAGGACGATGAGTGGGAGGGCAATGTCGGGATGGGCCTGGCATGTTTGAAACGGCTCGTCGACGATTACAAATTCATGGGAGTTGCGCCGGACGAGGTGCACATCAGCGCTGTCTTCCACGGTCCCGCTGCCTACTGGTTGCTGAGGGACGAGTCGTATGCCGCCTTCACCAAACGCGAAGGGCCGAACCCCAACAAGTCCATTATCCAAGAACTCACCAAGTCCGGAGTCAGCATAGAGCTGTGTGGACAAACGCTTCGGCGAAACGGATGGAACCGGGGCGACGTACTCCCCGAAGTAAAGGTTGTAGTAGGCGCCTATCCCCGAATCATAGATCTTGAACTCCAGGGATATGCCTATCTAAGGTTCTAAACGGAGGTGGGCGATCACAGTGAACATTAGCCGTCGAGAATTCCTGACAAAAGCAAGCCTGGCGGGCGTGGTTGGTGCAGCGGCAAGCTGTGGTGAAAGCCGCGCAATCGCTTCCGATATGCCGCTCGTTTCGGACGATTGGGTGGGAGTGCTTGTGGACCTCACCAAGTGCAACGGGTGCCGTCAATGTGAGGCGGCGTGCCAGAGGGTGAATGGATTCGAGGCCCCTACGGACGACGCGTTGAAGGACCGGTCGATATTCTCTCAACATCGCAGGCCGGGGCCGCGCGCCTACACGACCGTGAATGAGTTTGCCGGACAAGGGAATGCTGTTGAACCGAGGCCAATCTATGTGAAGGCAAACTGCCTTCATTGCAACGATCCAGCCTGCGTGTCCGCATGTCTGGTAAGGGCGATGGAGAAGCAACCCAACGGGGCCGTCACGTATGACGCCTGGAAGTGTATGGGGTGTCGGTATTGCATGGTGGCGTGTCCATTCCAAATACCCACGTACGAATATGACAATGTACTGACGCCTCAGGTCCGTAAGTGCACGCTATGTTCGAACGAAGGCAATCCCAATAAAGGTGGCATCCCCGCCTGCGTTCAAGCCTGCCCCAAGGAATGCTTGATCTACGGCAAGCGTAACGAGCTGCTTGAACGAGCCCACGAGAAGATCGGGCAGAACCCGGAGGTCTACATCGATCATGTCTACGGCGAGCATGAGGCCGGCGGCACGTCGTGGCTGTACCTCTCCGGCGTTCCGTTTGAGCAACTCGCCTTTCTGAAGGTTGACTCAGCCGCTCCGCCGCGCCTTACGGAGGTGATCCAGCATGGCGTCTTCAAACACTTCATGCCTCCGGTGGCGTGGTGCGCAGCACTCGGCATAGCCATGTGGATGAGCAAACCCGAACGCGGGTCCAAGCCGCCGACCACGCCGTACCAGAACGAGGACGATTCCGCTCATGAGATGAGTGTGCCGACGACTGACACGCGCAAGACTGAAGGAATACTGACGTGACTGCTCACGACCAACCTGTCCCTGTGAACCGTAGGCTGCTCACGCCCGGGGTGTGGGTATTGCTCATCCTCATGGCGATCGGCGTCTGCTCCCTGGCCTATCGTTTCTTCTTTGGGCTGAGGGCCAGCACCAACCTTGACCAGCAGTATCCCTGGGGGATATGGATCGTCGCCGACGTTTCGTTTATCGCGCTGGCAGCGGGCGGTTTCACGACGGCGGCAATTGCACATATCTTCCATCGCGAGCACTACCATATCCTTGCCCGCCCGGCCCTGGTCACAGCGCTGCTAGGCTACACATTCGCCTGTGTTGTCCTTGCGGCAGACCTCGGCAGGTACTACAACATCTGGCATCCCATTCTGCCAATGTGTTGGCAGGGCAACTCGGCGCTCTTTGAAGTCGGCATGTGCGTGATGTGCTACCTCACCGTACTGTACGTCGAATTCATCCCTGTCTTCTGCGAGCGATTTATCGGCAGTCCACGGTACCCCGCGCTGGGTCGCGTCTGCGGCACCGTCAACCGCGTGGTCAGCAGAACCATGTTTGTGTTTATAGTTCTTGGAGTGGGCATATCCTGTCTCCACCAGTCGTCGCTAGGGCATGTGATGGCCCTTGTTCCCTCGAAACTCCATCCCCTCTGGTGGTCACCCATCCTTTCGCTGCTTTTCTTGATTTCGGCTGTCATGACCGGTTTCCCCACTGTGATCTTTGCCTGCCTTTTCGGCGCCTGGGCCTTGAACCTCAAACCGCCCATGCAGGTTCTCGGGAGTTTGGCCAAGTATGTCCCCTTCTTCCTGTTGATATACCTTGCCTTCAAGATCGGCGACATGCTGCTCCGGCAAAGCTATGTGCACCTGATTGGGGAACCGAGGCAGAGCACGATGTTTATCATCGAGATGGTGTTCGGCCTGGTGATTCCCTTGGCTATGTTTCTTTCCGTGCGTATTCGGAATTCACCCCGTTGGCTGGCTATTGCCAGTCTGCTCGTCATGCTCGGTGTGATTTTGAATCGGGCGAACGTGTATTGTATTGGTTACCAGCCGGCCTATACCAACAAGGTTTACTTCCCATCCCTAGTGGAGTGGGGATCGACCATCGGTTCCATTGCCGCCCTGTGTTTCCTGTGGCGTGTCATCGTGACATACTTCCCAGTGATCACCCCACTCAGCAAAGCGGAAACGGCATGAGCACGCGAGTCACTCCTAATCCGTACAAACGCAGCATCGTGATGTCAGTCAGACAGGCCTGCTGTCTCGCTTTGATCGTCGGCGTCCCTTCAGCTACGTTCGGCCAGCCAACACAAGTGAGCGAGCCAGCCAGCACAAAGCAGACGGCTTCAGTCACCGGGCAGTCAGAAGGCGCTGCCAGGTCGGGCGACACGCAGAAGGACTCCTCATCGCCCGCCGAGTCGAACGAGTCCGATTGCCGCCGCTGCCACTCCTGCGACAATCCCACGCCGGCGGACAAGTGCCTTCTGCACGCTTGCACTCGGAACGAGCCCCGCAAGCAGGATGCTGGCGTGCAGGATCAAGGTCCCGATGTTGTGATCCTTAACGAGTTGGAGGATGCTTACCTACCCGTGCCTTTCGACCACGAGGGCCACGCCCAGATGGCCCAGATGGCCAAGGGTTGCGTCACCTGCCATCATCACACACCTGAAGGTTGGCGACATCCCGCTTGCAAAACCTGTCATGATACATCGGTCGCCGGCACAGACATCTACAAGCCCGGCCTCAAGGGTGCATACCATCAACAATGCCTGAATTGCCACAGGGATTGGATCGATGAAAAAGACTGTGTGAAGTGCCACGTTCCGAAGGCCGGCAGACCGAAAGGCAGTGACGCGGCAACGCCATTGTCGAAGGACGACATTCTGGGGCGGCTGCACCCGTTGGGGCAGATGCACCCGCCAATCCCGGAGCCGGATACCGTGAGCTACCGTCCCGAGTCCAAGCGGGCCGAGGGATCACGGGTGACGTTCCGCCATCGGGAGCACGTGCACCGCTTCGGGCTGAGCTGCGCAAGCTGTCACCATGAGTCAAACTGCACACGCTGCCACGCACCGGAGGCGGCACAGAAGCGCCCCCCGACATCTACCGAACCCCACATGCCGTGCATCCGCTGCCACACGAGCGACATGGGTGAGCCGACCGGCAGAATCGTCCGCAAGTGCAAGCGTTGCCATTGGCAGG
Organism: Phycisphaerae bacterium; assembly: GCA_016935885.1. The sequence continues at coordinate 12,233 of JAFGQA010000147.1, forward strand.
AGGGTGAACCAGAACCCAAGCCGTTCGACCACGCCGTCACCGGCTGGCCGCTAGGCAGCTTTCACGAGGGCGCAGGCTGCCGCGACTGCCACACGAACCCACCGTTCGCCAAGTTGAACAACGACTGTAACGCCTGCCACGGCAACTGGAGCCCTTCGACGTTCAATCATCGCGTGACGGGCCAGGTCCTGGATGAAAACCACGCCGAGCACGACTGCGAGATGTGCCACGCCGATAGCCGGTTTGATCGTCCGCCGACCTGCTCCGAATGTCACAACGAGAAGGACGACGGCATCAGTTTCCCAACAAGACGCCCCGGGCCCCAGGTTCCACGCGGGCCTTGACCGGGCCGGGCCTTTCCCGTCCGCCCATCTCGGTGGCCTGCCGCCGAAGGCCGAGGACGACAAGAGGGGCCGAAGTCCACGTCGGATTGGCAGGCCGTTTCACGTGTGCGGGCACGGGTCTGTGACACTTCCGGCGGCATTCGAGTCTGGGTGCCACGGGCGGCTTGTCCGCCCGTGCGGTCTCTCTGGTGGGCGCATGGGGCATACACACTGGCAGGCAAGCTGCCAGTGGCACGCGCCTAAACTGTCACGCACCCTGCGGGCACCGGCGAACAAGCCGCCGGTGGCGTCCACACTGCTCAAACAGCAAAACACTTCACGGTTGGATGCACTTGTGGCACCGCCGCCAAAGGCGGTGGATTCGCGGGCTTTGGCGCCCGTGCCACAGTCGCAGGCAGGCGTGAACTGCTCTGGCAAGACGGGCTTAACAGCACAGTCGCGCTTCAGTTTTGAGTGATGAAGTCTCCGGCGAGATCGCTTCAGCCGGGCGCCCCTGAGCCGCGGCCACGTAGGCCCGCACCACCTGAATCACGTTGTGAAACAGAAAGCAGAAAGCGAACTGGGAGATGATCGCCTCTGGCGAGCAACCGATCAGGGCTTCCGGCCCGAGCACTTCAGTCACCTATTGGAACATACGCTCGATGTCCCAACGGCCTAGCAGCCCGTGGTAAAAGGGAAAACAGCGGTTCGGAAACGCCATTCCTGACCGTGAAAACCACCGGCGAGACGCCGGTGCCACAGTTTTGCCACGGGCTGTTAGATGGCAGCGATCAGAGGCCGCCCTGGGCCCTACGCGCGTAGATAGGTATAGCCCTCGAGCCCTCGCTCGTATTGCCTGAGCAGCTCGGCGGACTCGTTGAAGGTGATCAGCTTGCTCCGCACCGCGTGTTCCACGGTCTGGCGCATCCGCACCAGCAGGTGTTCCGTCGAGAACTGGACGTAGTGCAGCACCTCCTGGACGGTGTCGCCGCCAACCACGTGATCCACGAAGTACTGACCGTCGGCGGCGATCGAGACGTGGACGGCGTTCGTGTCGCCAAAGAGGTTGTGCATGTCGCCGAGGATCTCCTGATAGGCGCCGGTCATGAAGATACCGAGGTAGTAGCCGTCGCCGCGGAGTGTGTGCAGCTCGATGGTGGACTTCACGTCGCGTAGATCGATGAACTTGTCGATCTTGCCGTCGCTGTCGCAGGTGATGTCGGCCAGCACCGCTCGGCGCGTCGGCTCCTCGGTCAGGCGATGAATCGGCATGATCGGGAAAAGCTGGCCCACCGCCCAGCAGTCCGGCACCGACTGAAACGTCGAGAAGTTGCACACGTACGTGTCGGCGAGCTTCGATTCGAGGCCCTCGAGCTCCTCCGGGACGTACTCCTTCTCCCGCATGATCTTCAGGATCTTGCGGCACGCTGACCAGAAGATCGCCTCGACCGTGCCGCGATCGGCCAGCGTCAGGTAGCCCAGGTTGAACAGGCTCAACGCCTCGTCTCGCAAATGAAGGGCGTCGTGGTAGGACTCCTGGAGATTCTTCGACGTGATCGCCTCGTGCATCTCCAGCAGATTGTGCAGCACAGGCGCGGCGTCGTCCGGCAACGACTGTGGCGCGGAGTCCCCTGCTAGGCTGGTGACACTCAGCACGTTGAAGATCAAGGCCGACTGATACGCCGTGATGGCGCGTCCGCATTCCGTAACGATCACCGGATGCGGCACCTTGGCCGCGTCACAAGCCTCGCTGACGGCGGAGGCGACGTCCGCGGCGTACTCGTCGAGGGCATAATTCGCGCTGGAGGGGAAGTTGCTCGAGCTGCCGTCGTAATCCACGGCCATCCCCCCGCCGACGTCGAAATACTTCAGCCCGGCGCCCAGCTTCACGAGCTCTAGGTAGATCCTGCACGCCTCGGCCAGCGCCTCCTTGATGGATCGGATGTTCGTAATCTGGCTGCCCAGATGGAAGTGCGTCAGCACGAGGTTGTCCAGCATGTCCTCGCGCTTAAGCAACTCCACCGCCTGAAGTATCTCCGTGACGGTCAGGCCGAACTTCGAATGCGAACCCGTCGATTCCTGCCAGCGGCCGGACCCCCGGACCGCCAGCTTCATCCGAAACCCGATCCTCGGCGACACCTCCAACTTCGCCGCCCGATCCAGGATCTTCTCCAACTCGGCGAATTCCTCGACGACCAGAACGACGGTTCTTCCGATCTTCTGCCCCCACAAGGCGGCGTCGATGTAATCCACGTCTTTGTAGCCGTTGCAGATGATGAGCGGCTCCGATGAATCGAGAAGCGCCAGCACGACCAGCAACTCCGGCTTGGACCCAGCCTCGAGACCGAACTTGTACTCGCGGCCATACCGTACGATCTCCTCGACCACATGCCGCTGCTGGTTGACCTTGATCGGATAGACCCCCATGTACCCGTTGGTGTAGTCATGGTCGGCAAACGCCTTCTTGAAGGCCTCATTCATCTGGCGGATGCGCTCGCGGAGGATATCGGAGAACCGGACGAGAATCGGCATGTCGATGCCACGTTCCAGCAGTTCATCGACCAACTCCTTGAGATCCAGCAGCGGTCCGTCGGGGCCACGTGGCGACACGATGACGTGCCCACGTTCGTTGATTCCGAAGAACCCGCCGCCCCACTGGCGAACCTTGTACAGGTCCATCGAGTCCGCGATCGACCACGTGCGCAGTTCGCCCGCACGGGGCAGCGACGTTTTCGTCACATTGGGCATCGGCGCGACGACCTCATGCAACTGTCTGTTCTCAGCGGCCGGACGGGAGATCTCGCCCTCGCCAACGGCCTCAGGCCTGCCGGGATCACGACCACAGCAACTGCGGAGGGCACACTATCAGAGCAGTACCTGCAGGCTGCGTCAAGAAAGAGGCCGCGCTCGCGGCGTTCATCGGGTCCGTGCTTAGCGGTGTGGCATGGGTAAGCGGAGCCGCCAGCGGCGGCGGCGCTTACCCGTGGGCACACAACGCTGGGCCGAGAATCCCTTCCAAAGCTTGGCCGAGAATCCCTTCCAACGCTGGGCCGAGAATCCCTTCTCGGCCCGTTGTGTCGAGCTGTGGGAGAGGATTCCCGCTGGAAGCGGATGCGAGAAGGGATTCTGGCACCAGCGGAGAGAAGCGGATGCGAGAAGGGATTCTCGCACCAGCGGAGAAGGGATTCTCGCGCCAGCGGGAAGCGGATGCGAGAAGGGATTCTCGCACCAGCGGGTCGAGCTGTGGGAGAGGATTCCCGCTGGAAGCGGATGCGAGAAGGGATTCTCGCACCAGCGGTTCTCGCACCAGCGGCCGTGTGCATCCATTCCAGTCCGTTCTCACGGGTAATGAACGACCTGCCCCCGTGGGGCGTGTCGCTCGTTACTCATGCCACGCCGTTTGAGCGATAAGCGCGTACTCGGTCGGGGGGTGCTTCTCAAGACCGGTGACACCCCTGACGAGAGTCGGAGGCCCTTTTCGGCGGGCTGAGAGCCAAGAACTGGAGGCTTAAAGCTGGTGGCTGATGGGCCTCTCGCCTTGACGGCCCAAGGCGCGCCCCTAGACTGTCCCCGAGATAGCCATCGGCCTCCTTGAGAACGAGGACATGTGGACGCTACACGGCTACGCGGCACGCGAACTGCTCAAGACCTTCTTCATGACCTCGGTGGCCCTGACGGTGCTACTCGTGATGGGGGGCGGTGTGGCCAACCTCTTCAGGGGCGAGGGCGCCGGCGCGAGAGAGATGGCCCGTATCTTTCTGTTCCTCACGCCGGTTGCCGTAACGCTCATCCTGCCCGTCGCGGCCCTGTTCAGCGCCACGATCACCTATGGCCGCATGGCGGCCGATAACGAGATCCTCGCCTGCCGCGCGGCGGGAATCAACATTCACAGAGTATTGCTCTCGGCACTCGTGCTGGGCCTGTTCGTCACTGGGTTCACCTACTGGTCGTGGAATCACCTGATTCCACAACTCTCCGGGCAGATCAAGAACCTGAGCCGAAAGGACCTCCCCGCGATCGTGCTCGGCCAGTTTCAGAAGGCCAAGCCGCTCTCCTTCGGCAAGTACAGAATCATGGCCAACCAGTGCGAGGCCGTGTCTCCCGCGCAACTCCCCGAGGAGGTCCGCGACGCGCACACGTATCTCCAACTCACCGGCGTATCGTTCATCGAAGTCGAGGACCACGAACCCACCCGATACGGCACGGCCGACAAAACGATCATCGACTTCGATCACGCCGAGGGCACGCCCCGCGTGACGGTCGATCTTCAAGGAGTTCACAGCTTCGACGCGTCACGCAGGCAATACTACCAGTTCAAGCACCAGGTCCTCGGCCCATTCGAGATCCCCACCCCCGTCAAGAGGAAGATCAAGTTTGAGAACTTGGCCACGCTGCGAGATTACCTCGATCACCCGGAACACATCCCCGCTGTGGCGGACCGACTCATCGGCCTGCGGCGGGAGATGATGTCGCATTTCATGTACCTGGATGTGCTAGCGAGCCTGGACCCGGATAAGGGAGGGGACGGCAAGTTCCTTTTGAAGGGCGACGGCTTCCGATTCGACATCTCCGCGGGTCGATTCGCGGAGGACCCCGACGACGGCAGGCCTTTACTCAGAGAGGTGAAGGTGGTCGAGACCGGTGAATCTGGCGGGCGAATCTTGACGGCGGACTCGGCGATCATCGAAGTCAAGAGCGGCCTGGACCGCACGCGACCGGTGATCCTCGTCGAACTCATCGGCAATGTGGAAATCCGCCGCGACCCGGAAGGGTCTGGCGACCGCGTTGTCAGGAAGGGACGGGAAACACTGCCTCCGGTGGAATTCATGGCCCAGCAACGGCTCCAGGAGCAAGTCTTGGCCTTTGATGAGACCTCACTGCTGGACCCTGGTCAGAAGATCCCGATGCATCCCAAGCAAGGCAGGTTGCGACAATGGCTCATTGACCGCGTGGAGCACTCCATCTCAGACGTGTACGGGGAAGTGCATTTTCGCGCCTCCTATTCGTTGAGCGCCATTGCCGTGGTCCTCTTCGGCGCGGTGCTGGGCATCATTGTCCGTGGTGGCCAGGTGCTGACGGCTTTCGGCATCAGTTGCATCCCGATGGTGATCGTCGTCGTTGCCAGCATCGTGGGGCGCAACCTGGCGGATCGGCCCGAACACACATCCCTCAGCATCGGCGTGATGTGGGGCGCGACCGTGTTTATGTTCTTGGCGACCGGCTTCGTGGCGGCGCGGTTCTTGAAGCGATAGGGAGAAAGGCCCACGTATCGAAACGACCTTGCGGCGATGGCCACGGGACGATGCCTCGGATATATCGCCGTGTTTCGAGTGATACATCGAGACAAGGCCGTTTGATTGCATGACTCTTAGGGCGCGATGCTCAAGACACTCGACAAGTACATTCTTCGGGCGTTCTTCACGAACTATCTGATCGCGATCGGGGTGATGATCGGGTTGTACGTTGTGCTTGACCTGTTCGTCAATCTGGACGAGTTTACCGAGGTCGAGTCGGACACCATACTCCAAACACTGACCAAGATCATCGACTTCTATGGGTACAACTTGTTCCTCTATTTTGCCCAGTTAGCCGGCGTGATCATCCTGGTCGCCGCCTGCTTCACGTTGGGCAGATTCCATCGGACAAACGAGTTGACGGCGGTCCTGGCATCGGGCACGTCGCTGTATCGCGTCGCCACGCCTCTCTTGCTCGCCGCGTTGGGGATGAACGCCCTGTGGTTCATCGATCAGGAGCTGATCATCCCGAGGATCGCCCAGAAACTGGCGAGGAAACATGCCGACATCGAAGGCAGATTCTCATTCGAGATCTGGTTCCAACCCGACCGGGACAACTCCCTCGTCTCGGCGTCCATGTTCAGCCCGCGCACCCAGGAGATGCGCAGCATGATCGTCATCAAACGCGACGACCAGAGTCGGATGACCGAGGTCATCCGCGCCGACCGTGCCCACTGGGATCCGGAACACGCGGATGAGGGGCTCTGGCACCTGGACAACGGTTACTCGATGCGGTTCGGTTCGCAGGTCGAGGCCCAGTCCATGGACGAATTGGGCAGGGAGCCGGTCAACGCGTACACATCGGACCTGACGCCTGAGGAACTCGGCCTGCTCCAGGCGACCCAGTGGACCTCCTTCGTCAGCCTGCCGCAATTGGACCAGCTTCAACAGCGGTATGCCGAAACCGGCTCGACCGAGTTCATAAAGGTCAAGCACAAACGCCTCACCACGGTGCTGATGAACATGATCCTGCTGTGCTTGGGCGTCCCGTTTTTCCTGAACCGGGAGAGGCCGTCGGTCCTCGTGGCGGGGGGGCAGTGTCTGCTGCTTTGCGGCGCGTGCTACGTCGCCACGTTCATCTGTCAGAGCGGCCTCGATCTCCCGAGCCTCGCCGCATACCCTGCATTGCCAGCGTGGATCCCCGTGCTGGTCTTCGGCCCGCTGGCGGTGGTCGTTCTGGACGGAATCAAGACGTAGAAGAAGCTGGCCGTCAGCACCGTTCAGCCATCGGCCGGCCCGCTGCTCCCTGCATCTGTCGACGGCGGGCCACTCCCCAATCGTCGCATCCACACACCCACTGCAAGGCCAACGAGCAGCAGTGCCAAGCCCAAC
>JAFGQA010000148.1 GCA_016935885.1 Phycisphaerae bacterium
CTTGTGTAGTGCCAAGCCCATGTCCTGACATCGTAACCACTCGCCCCAACGACAATTACAAAATCGTGCTGTCGAAAATCAGTCAGATGTACGGACGAAGCGACGCAGGCTTGAGACGCGATCTCGAGCAGTTCAAGGCCCACGTTGAAGGAGGCAAGGCCGGGTTGGCAAACGTCTGGCAAGACGAGGGAAACTGGTTCTATACACGTCCTGTACAACCATTCATCATTGGCTTCACCAAGGAAGTAATATGCAAGCCGAAGACCGAAGGTGTGCTCCCGAAGAGCACCAAGTACGGCGTGGTCATGACGTCCAGGCATCTTGCAGACGATTACTGGTTGATGCTACTCAAAGACTAGTGGCGTTTCAGCGGCGCAGGGTCCGCTGACCGGACCGACCCGGTCGGCCGGAACGGTGAGCAAGCATACAAGCGGACTTCCATGAGGGAGCGCCGCCGGTGTAACGTCGGTCCCAACGCCGACCGGCAGCCAGCGTCGTTGTGCGCCGCCGACGCGACGCCCGGCGGTTTGCGGCCGTTTGCGGTCGTTTGCAGATTTTCCTTGCTGCAAACGCAGACGGTGCTGAGTGGAGCCGGCCGACAGGGCCGGCAAGATCTGGAAGGATGTCACGCCGGTGCTCGTCGTGAAAGTCGTCTGGCCCAGCCGGGGAATCCCTGTCGGGCGACTCTTCGGGTGATGACTCGACCGGGGTCCATGACAGTTTAGGCGGGTGCCACTGGCAGCTTGCCTGCCAGTGCGTATGCCCCACGCGTCCACCAGAGACACCACACGGGCGGACAAGCCGCCCGTGGCACCCAGAATCGAATGCCGCCGGAAGTGTCACGGCCCCACTCGACCGACGCGAGCGCTTTGCCCCTCGCCCTCTCCGCGGCCGTCCAGTACGATACAGCGCGCGCAAGGCCCGCCGTATTCGGGCCAAGCCCGCGTCGGGATGTCCGCATAAGCGTCAGCCGGGCAGAGGAGCCCCACCTTCGGATCGTCGTCATGGCCGAGTATCGCGTTCGAACCGACGTCTACAACGGTCCGATGGACCTGTTGCTGTATCTCATCCGCCGCGACGAGATCGACATCTATGACATCCCGATCTCCCACATTACCCAGCAGTACGCCCAGTACGTCGAGGTGCTGAGCGTCATCGACCCGAACGTGGCCGGTGACTTCCTGGTCATGGCCGCGATGCTCATGGAGATCAAGTCCCGCCTGCTGCTTCCCCACCCGACGGCCGAGGACGGCGAGGGCGAGGATCTGGCCGATCCCAGGACCGAGTTGGTCCGCCAGCTCCTGGAGTATAAGAGATTCAAGGATGCATCTGTCGAACTGGGTGCGGCCGCGCGGCAGCAGGCCCTGCGATGGCCGCGCATCCCTGCCAGAATCGCCCGGCAGCACGCGCCGGAAGTCGACTTGGATGACGTGCAGATATGGGATCTCGTCGGCGCCTTCAATAAGCTCATGTCGGAAATCGGCGCCGGCCTGGCCTCTCACGACGTCATCTTCGACGACACACCGATCGCGCTCCACGCCGCCGACATCTCGGACCGTCTCGTGGCGGATGACGGGGAGATGGATTTCGCCGACCTCTTCGTCGGGCGAAACAAGGTCGAGATGATCGGTCTGTTCCTGGCCCTGCTCGAACTGATGCGCCAGCATCGCATCCGCGTCACGCAGGCCGGCATCTTTGCACCTATCAGGATCGTGCTCATCTCCGCCGAGCCGATCCAGGTTGGCCAGGAATGGGAGCCGGCCATCCGCGAGGCTGTTCTCGGCTCCGGGCCTGACGAGCTCGAACATGCCACGACAGACATCAGCAGTGACTCCGCGCTGAACCAGGCGCCCGAGACGAACATAGAGAATGGCCAGGAGTAGACAGAACGATGACCCCGTCACAACGACTCCGCGAACTGAACATCACACTGCCGCCCGCGGCGACGCCGGTCGGTTCGTACATTGCGGGCACGAAAACCGGCAACCTCGTCCTGGTAAGCGGCCAGCTTCCCATGGCTGACGGCAAGCTGACGGCAGTTGGCAAGGTCGGCAGCGACGTGTCGCTGGAAGACGCCGCCCGCGCGGCGCGGCAGTGCGGCCTCAACGGGCTGGCCGTCGCCGCGCAGACCGCCGGCGGCATCGATCGAATCGCCCGCATCGTGCGCCTGGCGGCCTTCGTGAACAGCGCCCCGGGGTTCACCGATCAGCCCAAGGTCGCCAACGGTGCCAGCGACCTGATGGTCAACATCTTCGGCGAAGCCGGCAAGCACGTTCGGGCCGCCGTGGGTGTCAACGAATTGCCGCTCAACGCCGCCGTGGAAGTGGAGCTGATGGCGGAACTACACAGTAATGCGTCATGACCCAGCCCACGGAGCCGCCGCAGCCGACAGAGCCGCCGCAGCCTCGTCAGTCTGAAGTCGGCGGCAGCGGAGTTTCCCCGGTGAGTCGCAATCCCCAAGTGCTGCGCCCGCTGTGGTGGGACGTGGCCGCGGGCCCGCATGGCGCGCTGCGACTGATCGACCAGACTCGCCTGCCCCTCGAAGAAGTGACCGTCACCTGCACGACCCTGGAATCGGTCTGGCGGGCGATCAAAACGCTTCAGGTCCGGGGCGCACCGGCCATCGGCGTCGCGGCGGCATACGGGGTCATCGTCAGCTTGAACGAATTCTCGCCAGACGACAAGACATGGCCGGACAGGGTCCAGCAGGTCTGCGACTACATAGCGACAAGCCGTCCCACGGCGGTCAACCTGTTTTGGGCCCTCGACCGCATGCGCAAGCGCGCGAAGAAATGCCACGGCCGCGCCTGGCCTGATGCCCGCGACGCTCTGCTCCACGAAGCCCACACCATCCGAGACGAAGACGCTGCCATGTGTCACGCCATCGGCGCCACCGGCCTGCACATCATTCAGCAGGGGGCCGGCATCCTGACGCACTGCAATGCCGGCGCCTTGGCCACGAGCGAATACGGCACCGCGCTCGCTGTCATCTACGCGGCCCACAGGGCGGGACGGAGGTTCAAGGTCTTCGTCGACGAGACGCGCCCCCTCCTACAAGGTGCCCGATTGACGGCGTGGGAGTTGACCCGTGCGGGCATTGATGCCACGCTCATATGTGACAACATGGCCGCCCTGATCATGGCCCAACGCAGGGCACAGGTCGTCATCACCGGCGCCGACCGCATCGCTGCCAACGGCGATACCGCCAACAAGATCGGGACCTACGGCCTCGCCGTCCTGGCCGCGGCCCATCAAATCCCCTTCTACGTCGCCGCTCCCAGCTCCACGTTCGATTTGTCGCTCGGCGACGGCTCCGCCATTCCGATCGAACAGCGGGATGCGGACGAGGTGCGTCGCATCGGTGGCCAACAGGTTGCACCGACCGATATGCCTTGTCTCAATCCCGCCTTCGACATCACACCCGCCCGCCTCATCAGCGGTATCATCACTGAGAGGGGAGTTATCAGCCCCGTGAGGGCCCAGGCGATCCGCAAGACCATCGCTCGATAGGACCCGATTCCCGTAGGCCTTGTGGCGCAGGCGCCCAACGCCGTGCCCGGACTGCCTTTCGCGGCGGTGCCGCGACCCGTCGCAAACGACACCCGGTTCCGGCTCCCGACACACGTCTGCGACACCCCGCTTATCTTCCTCCCGGGAATGGTCCGCTCCACAAAAGCATCCCAACCCATTGTGTGACAACAGCTTCGAGGAATCGGCTGCGCCGCCGCAGCCGCCGGGGGGGGGGACCTTGCTTCCCGGACGTTGCCGGCCTCTGATAAACTAGTGACAAATGCCACTTGAAACATGCGTCCGACTGCGGTACCATAACAATGAGTAGTACGCGGGGGGGCAACCCTCGCCCAGCAGAACAGCCCGCCTGCAAAACACACCGGGGAATTGGAGGAAAACCGACGATGACAAGGGCGAGAAGGCGAGGACGCGTGACGGTGCTTGCTTCCTACTTGGTAGCGGGTGCGCTGCTCCTCCAACTGGGTGGATGCCTTGCCGTGGCCCTGAACTTCGGGGTGACGGCATTCGATTTCAGCCAGTTGCTCGACGAAAACGAACTCTTCTTCGGCATTGCACCTTGCGGCCGTCCGAACATCCAGTACGTGGACGCAGATGGTAACCCCGTCGGCAATGTGCTCTATACAGAGGATGATCTGATTTGGGACTGCCCTGTCACGGAGGTCGTGCAAGGGGGCGGCTAATAGGAGATGGCGAAGCGACAACCGCAAGTGGTGTGCGTTTGTCGGGACGATCAAGTTGTTTGATATTGATGATCCTCGCGTCGGCCAGCGTGATTCGATGGCGATTTTGGCCCGGAAGGTTTTGATCATGCGAAAGCACAAGCTTCTGAAGCAGGCGATATTGAGCGCGAGCATTTTGTTCGCCGGTGGCACCGTTTTGAGCAACGGTTGTATGAACGTCATTGCCTCGACCAACCCGTGCGGGACGGTCTTCACGTTCTGCGCTCCTGTTGATTGGCTCAACCTGTGGTATCCCATGCTCGAGACGCCTGACTACGACTCGGATCCATCCTGCACCATCCCCCTTGGATGTGGTGACGGCGACCTTTTACCACCTCTCGTAGGTGGTCCTGGCGGAGACACGCCGGACCAACCTTCTGACGATCAGGGTGGAGGCCTGGGCGGCGGCGGTGGCGGCGTCTAAGCCTCCTCCGTGCCCGATTGGCCATCTGTAGAAGATACGCAGAGGCACATCGTTGCGTTTTGCCGCAACGATGTGCCTTCTTTCTTGCGCTGAGAGGGCTGTGCTGCTCCGGAATCAGCAACCGCCGACGAGTACGTGTTCAAAGCAGTTCACGCTTGTCTGCGACCGTGGCACGGGCTTGTCGCCCGTGAATCCACCGCCGAGACGGCGGTGCCACAGGTGCATCCAACCGTGAAGTGCTTTAGCGTTCAAACGGCGTGGCACGGGCAAGCTCCGCCGTCGCTGGCGGCGGAGCTTGCCCCCGCCGCTGAACACGGACACCCGAAGAAACTATGAAAGCCGGGCCTCCTGGCGATCTGAAGCGGGATCGAGTCCCATGATCGCCGGACGGGCTGACCGAGGTGGTC
>JAFGQA010000149.1 GCA_016935885.1 Phycisphaerae bacterium
GGACTTCCCACCACTTGTCTCGCTGGCGAATGCGAGAGACCATCATGTTCTCGTAGAAGATCGTGTAACCTCGACTGACTTTGGCGGCGAAGGCGGGACACCCGCGCTTCTCGAACACCGCCTGGATGCGTGACATAGTCTCCTCGGCCTTTTCTCTTTCTGCCTTCTTCCGCTCTCGCGTCTGTTCCCGCTTCTTGATCTTGATCGATTTGTTTCGGCTGATTTCGTACAGGCGCTGGCTTTCGCTGTTCAGGCGGTCATACAGGCGCTGGCAGGTCACGCAGCGTTCGTCGGTACGTGGGACATATTCGAGCTTCCACGGATCGTATTGGACGCAGGGGTAGCCCTTGGGATCATGGAGGACGGCATCAAGCACAGCGACGAGCCAGTCGAGTTCATCGCGGGAGAGAATGAGCGGCTTGTTGCCGTCGTACTTCTGGATCCGCCGATCCAAGCCGGGGCACTCAGGTATCTTGTGCGCATGGCGCTTGAGTTCCACCAGCTCTCGGCCGGTTACTTTGATGCTGCATCGATTGGGGTCTTCCTTGCGGTTCAGGATTCCGCTCCTCATTAGGTCATGCCCCGCCCAAGTGGCTCATCAACTGGTACATCTTCTTGCAGTAGGGAATGAACAACTGGAGCAGGATGTAAGCCTGTTCGCGGTCGATAATCTTGCCTGTCGGGTGCCCTGATTGGTTACGGAAGTTGCGAATAATGGAGATGATGCCCGCGAAGTGCGTATCGATGTCTTCCTTCGCGTCGGGCGGCAAATCACGGAGGTGCTGATCAAGAATATTCTTGAACTTGTTGAGCTTCTGGAGAATGGTCTTCTCTTTGTCTACTGCGGCGAACACGGGTGCATAGTTCGTGTTCTGTCGAATCGATTCAACAAGTAGCAGAAACGTGTGTTCAGCGGCAACGCCGAGCATCACTGTGGCCGACAGGATGCACCCGGATCGAAAAGCCTGCATGGCCTCCTGCAAGTAGATCAAAGTCACGTCATTCAGGCGCGGCACATTCTCGCGGAGCAACTTCGTGTATGTCGATACGTCGTGGAAGAAGTAGGCCGACTGATTCTCAAGGATGCGTTTCCCGAAATGGGAAACACGGAAGAAGGGGAAGTCGCGGTTCGAGTCGTTGAAGCCCAAGGTGATGATACCCTGGCGAAAAAGATCCCAGAAGACTTCGAGAAACAGTTCGCGATCAGAGGCAGACAGTTGCGAGGATGAGTGACGCTCGGGAACGCGCCCCGCTGGAGATTCTCGACGCTCGAAGATTTCGCCGACCCCGAGTTGCAGATGCTGGAACTGGTTGGAGTCCCACGATACCCGTTCACGACCCGCCAGGATATCAAGGGCTACGTTTCGGATCTCCTCATAGCTGTGATCCAAGAGTACATCTCCATCACGGCACGCTGCCGCTGCGTATCACGCTTCCTCAAACCCGTAGGTCTCGAACTTCAGAGTGCGACAGTTCTCGGTCACGTCGCGGACGAGCTTCTCGGATGCGGCGTCCGGCAGATCAGCCCGGATCTCCAGAGTGACCTCGACATCGGCTCCGACAATCCCCGACAGATGCTGGACGACCTCCTCCGCAATTCGAGATGCATCGCGACCCAACCGCACCGGATCAAGGCGGACGGCCCCGTGAAACCTGCGTAATTGCGGAGCAGCGGCCGCTGGCGGAGTGAAATCGACATTAGACACACTACTTGCGCGGGCGGTCGGGTCTGTGCTGATCGGCAGCGCCTGACCGGCGTCAGCGGCTCTCGGCGTCGTTGTCTGCGATGCCGCGTCGGCCTCCAATTGCCGCATTGCCACATCCGGCTTAACCAAGACGCTCTGGCCGTCGATAAGCACCCGCCCGGCACTACCAGCCCGCAAACCCGTGTACCGCTTCCGCTGCTCATCCCAACCGTCGGCATACGCGAACGCCTCGGAATGCCACGTGAGAAGCCCCAAACCGTCCCGGATGCCCGCCAGCAGCACGTCCTCGTCTCGCAGCCGGGGAAGATACAGGTACTTCGCCACGTCCTCGGCAAGCTGTTTGACACCGACGTGATCGCCTCGCCACAAAGGCACCCGGTCCAGCTCATGCCGGAGCCGCGTGCCGCCAAGATCGATCATCAGCAGTTCCTCGTTCTTCAGCTTCTTGCACGCCCGAACGGCCAGCGCATCAGCTCCCTGCAAACGAATCTCGGTCCACTCGACCTTGCCTTTCGGGTCGGGCAGCTCTTCGCCTTCTTTTTTCTCCTGGCCGGGCACGAGCAGCCACTGGTACGTCTCAGGAATGCGGGCCTCCACCGTCTCGTCGGCGGACTTGGCTTTGGTGTCCGCCTGTCGGGCCTGGAACGGGTCCAGGTTCAGAGTCTCCCGGTCCCGCTGAATCGAGGACCAGGCCAAACACTGGCGGACCGCTTGCTGAAGCTCCTTGAGGCGGGTGGCGTCCGGCGCAAGGAAGACGATCGTGTTCCTGTAATTTCTCGGGCTCGATCCCCGCGATTCCAGTATTGCCGACGCCTCCTTGCAGGCCGCGCTGTCCATCTGCTTGGCCACGTGTGGATACTCCGGCCCCAGGATCACCAGCCGCACTTCCCGTTCATCCGGTACATCGCTGCTCGCGGCGCAGGCATGCACCTTCGAGAAATCTCCCCGCGTGCGGGCCTCATCCTTCACCCGCTTCTTGATCTCGTCCTCAACGTCATCGTCGCTCAACTGGCTGGCCCGGTCATCCGCCAGCCGCGCCACCGTCGGCTGCGTCGAGTACCAGAACCGCTTGCCGTCCACGTACAGGTACGTTGCCCGATCCGTCAGCCGCCGCAGCGCATCCCCGAAGGTCGCCACGCTCTCGCCCGGCTGAACACACCCGAGCCTGACCTGACGGTCCTCAATCCCGCGATTGGCTGCCCGCTGCGTGGGTGCGGAACCCATGTAGACCGTCCTGGCCACACGGCGACAGGCCGAATATCGCCCGAGATTTGGGTTCTCCCGGTCCAGGCTGAGTGGCAGCGAATGGGCTCCGTCCACGTCCTTCTCGATCACCGGCACCCAGGGATCATCCATGTACCGGGTCAACTCGAACTGCACCGCCGGATCGTCCACGGGCACATTGGCAGGCAGGATCAGCAGGCTCGCATCCTGCCGCTCCCACAGCGAGTGGATCACCGCAGCCATGAGTCGCAGAACGCCCCGCGTCCGCTGAAACTTGTCCAGCGTGGACCAGTCGTTGTACAGCCGGTCGAACAACTCGGGGTGGATCGGGTACGCCGCCTTGATCCGCCGCTCGTAATCAGCCTCCCGGCACTCGGGCGGGAACTCCTGGTGCTGCGTCCCGTACATGTCGGCAAAGCCACGTGCCACGGCATCGCGAGCGACAAACAACTTCGGATCGGTAATCGGCTGGAACAGCCGACGACGCACAATCTCGAAACCCTCATCAGGGCTGGCCGGTCGCCACGACGACTCGACGCGTCCGATGGCGTTTTTCAACCGCGTCAGCGCCCTCTGTCCCCATTCCCCGCCGATTTCGTTGTCCGACGACGGCACGCTGACGACCAGCAGCGTGTTCTTGGCCCCTTTGGCACTCTCGCTGACCGTCTGGGCAAACGTGAATTGAGCATCGAATGTCCCGGCGGGCAGATCGCCATCATCGCGAAGCTGTCGGGCATACGCCACCCATTCATCAACGAGGATCAGGCAGGGCGAGAACTTGTTGAACAACTCCCGCAGCAAGTCGCCGGGGTTGGTGGCCGTCTCGTCCGCCTGCTTGACGATCTTGTATCCTTCCTTGCCGCCAAGTTGCCAGGCGATCTCGCCCCACATCGTCCGCACGACCGTCCCGTCCGGTTTCTTGTGCGGCTGGCCGGGCGAGATCTTCGTGCCGACGAAGACCGCACGCTTCACGCCGGTGGGGACCCCTGCCCCAGCCTCCTGGAGCACCGTCTCGATTCCCGGCAGTTCCGACGCGGGAGTGCCGCTGAACAGGTGATACAGGGCCAGCATCGAGTGCGTCTTGCCACCGCCGAAATTGGTCTGAAGCTCAACGACCGGGTCCCCGCCCTTGCCGCTGAGCCGCAGGATCGCGTTCTTCAGCAGTTGCTTGAGCCCTTCGGTGATGAACGTCCGGCGGAACAGCTCGGTCGGATGCTTGTACTCGTCCGAGCCCTCCTTCAGGTACACCTGCCACAAGTCGGCGGCAAACTCGGCCTGCTGATACCGGCCGGAGGCCACGTCGGGGTGCGGGGTCACGATCTCACGCCAGGGTTTTAGCCCGCCCGCCGGTTTACCCTCGACTGCCGCCACGGCGGTCTTGCGCATTTCGCTTCGCCGCTGCTCATCGAACCGAATCCGCAGCAATTCCTGCTTCTGTTTCTCGATCTCCTCGGACTCGTCCGCCGACACGGCCGTGAGCAACCTTCCCATGCTGTCCAACGCCCGGTAGGCGTCGTCGCTGCTGAACGGCTCCTGGTGTGCCCATTTGTTCCGCGTATCGCGAAGCTCGCTGACCAGGCTGCGCTCGGCCTGCCCCAGCGTCCGGCTGAACACCGGGTTCCACTGGTTCCACATCACCCCCAGAAGGGTCTGAGTGTCCCAGTAGAGCTTCTTGCCCTTGCGGCCGCTAAGGCGGTCGTCGCGCTGGCCTTCCCGTGCTGCCTCTTCCCACTTGTCGCCGAGCGACGCCTTCAGTTCGCGCTCGACAAACGGCTTCAGGCCCGTGTTGAGAAGCTCAAGGGCCTTGCCCACACGTTCATGATTCGTAATTGCCATGTTTGAGTATCCCGTATTCAGTAGTCAGGAGTCAGAAGACAGAATCGAACGCGCATACGCTTCGAGCAGCTTGCTGACTTCCTCCGCTTTCGTCATCACCTCGGTCGGATCGCCGTATTCCAGGTCTCTTGCCAGGATGAGATAATACCGTGCCTCCTCCAGCGACCCCTGCGCGATGTTCAGAAACCGCGACTTGTCCGGGCGGCCCTTCTTGCGGAACCCCTCCGCGATATTCGCTGGCACCGACACCGCCGCCCGACGAAGCTGCGAGGCCAGCCCGTACATCTCAGTCTTCGGGAAACGTTCGGTCAACTTGTACACATCGAGGACGAAGTGATGGGCCTTCTGCCAAACGATCAAGTCCTGAAAGCACCGAGCAGGTGCTCGCGCCCGCTCGACGGTCCCTCCTATTCTGTCTCCTGTCTCCTGCATTCTGACTCCTTCTTCTCAAAACAACTCCGCCTGTGTCGGTTTCCGTTCCGCAGGGGCGGCCATCGCCAGTTTGGTCAATTCCGGCCAGGCGATGACCAGACCGTTGTAGGCCAGGGCTTCGTCTGCCCATTTCTTCCGCTCGCAGATCGTGTAGAGCCGATATGCCAGGTCGCGGGCGATCTCGGCCGTGCCGCCCAACTTACGAAGCAGGGCTGCCGCGCCTGATTCACCTTCCTTGTCCAGGGCTCGAATCAAATACTGGGTCGCCTCCCAGACGGTGAACCGTGAGTCCTTACTCGGGTCCCATTCTGTCTTCTGTTTCCTGTCTCCTGACTCCTGCCCCCCCAATTCTTCCCTCTTCAACAACCGCACCTTGCCCGCACGGGCCTTGACCACGCCCGCTTCGACCAGTCCGTTGACGGCCGTGTTCTTCGCCTTGCTGAGCGTCTCGGCCACGCCGAACTGTCCTTCCTCCATGCCAAACTGCTCGAACCACGCCAGCGCCCACCGGGTGTCGGCGTCGAACTCGCCTTCCTGCTCGGCCAGGACTTCATCCAGTGCCTGGTTGATCAGGCCCAAGGCTGTCCGCACGGTCATCGCGGAGCCATCGGTCTCCATGACCTTGCTGTAGCGGGTGAAGACCGCCATGCCGGGACCAATGGCGGCTTGGGCCAGATCCACAGGGGCGATGCTTCCTCGCTGAAGGTTCCTCAGAGCCTCGGGCAATTCACGCTTCAATGCGTTGAGGAACTCCCTTCGGGTCGCTAACGCTGAATCTGATCGTTGTCTACAGGTGAGCAGCACCGAGGAGGCCAAAGCACTAATGTTCTTCTTCAGATTGGCGACCAACTCGGTGCGAACTGGCCATGTCCCCGTGACAGCAAAGCCCGCTCGAATCAGTCCCTCAAGCATTGTCTCCCAGCCTGTGGACGCTGTTGCCGCCTCTGCCTGCTCGTCGTCGTGGCCGTTTTCGGTTTCCGTCTGTTTGAATGCGTAATAGATAGGAAGCGGACAGTCATGCACATGGAACTGATACATTCGAGAAAACACCGTTCCCAGCCCAGCCTCGAAGAATGACTTTGCCTTCTCCTTGCTTCCACCGTGACGATACGGTGCAGCGACTAACTCCTGTGTCTTCGGAGTCTGAACGGTCGCAAACAGAGAGCGATACACATGGCCGATTGCTTTTCGCATCCAGCTGTAGAAGAAATCGCTCAGTTCTGCATAGGCGATGTTGTCATAGTATGGGGGGTCAGTACAAACAAGTGCTGAAGGCACCAGAGGTGTGGGAGCAGTGGCGTCGCGCTGCTCAGCATGGCCCATTGGTGCATTCTCCGGAACCCTCTCAAGCACCTCAGCTATACTCCCTGGAGTCAAACCAAACCCCCCGCCCGCGTCACTAAAGGGATTTGCTTCGGCGTAATTCCAGGTCATCGCCAATGCTTGGCGGCCAAAAGCCTGAGTCAGCCGATCCGGGTTGTTTTGCCAAGTTGCCTGCGTGCAGTTCGTGAGCGTGTTCTTATCAACACAAAACGCAAGGTATGTTGCGATGGCATCGGCATACTCCATGCCAAGCGAACTCTTGCTGTCTGTCGTAACTCGTTGTCGTGCGGCTTCAACCAGTTCGGCGAACGTTCCCAATGCCGATAGCTGCCGAGAGGTGAAGAGATCACCGAAGGTGTTCATTCCATACACGGGCGGCTGGAAATTGCGATGCTTCTTGGGCATTTCGCCATCCGGTCGCCAGGACGGGCGTGCGCTGAGCACCGCCGTCTCGTGTTCAGGGATCGGTGACAAATAGATCCGCTCCCGGCCCGTGTCAATAACCATCGCTACAAGCCGTTCCTTCATATGTCCCGCACATGCTTCTGCGCGAATGTGGGTGAATGGCATCGAAACGCCTGTGAGTAGGCAACGTCCGCCTTTGCGGTCGACCGTTCCGCGATCTGCGTCGAAACCTGCAGCGGGCTTCCCACGCCGGACTACAAGGCTATAGCTTCTTTTGTCGCAATTGATTATGGGCTCAACCCATGTCTCACTGCCAGGCCGAGTACTCAGCCAGAAATTGCGAAACAGCGGAACATGTGCCTCCGCGCAAGCCGGATTCGGGCTGGGAACAGTTCTCGCCCACAGCCACGCAATGACCGCGAACTCCCCGTCGACATAGAGTTTCAGGTCTGGCCGATCCTTGGCCATTTCCTTCGTGATCTTGACCTTCGGGTACAGGTGCCCGATCCGCTTCTCCGCCTCGTCCCGTATCCACTTGCCGTAATACCGGACATCCTCGGCCAGCCCTTCCGCACCATGCCAGGCCATCTTCTGGTCCGACTTCGGATTCACCGGCGGCTTGCCCGCGAACTTGGGTGGGATTTCGATAAGGGCCTTGGTGATCAGTACGGGCACGGGGTTCAAGTCGCTACCGTAAGCCCGCAGGCCCAGCCGCTGGGCTTCCAGCGGAATCGACCCGCCACCGCAGAATGGGTCCAGCACCGGCGGGGCATGTTCGGCCAGGAAGGCGTTCACTGCCTCCGGCCGGGCGTTCATCGTTACCATATCCCACGCAATGGTCTTGTCCGGCGGCCCCCAGGAACGTGGCGTCTTCGGTCCGGCCGGAGCGGAGCCGTGAGCGGAGGAGCCAGAACTCAGAATACAGGAGTCAGAATGGGAATCGCCCGTTTCTCGCCCACCTCCTGTCTTCTGTCTCCTGTCTCCTGACTTCTCGTACACCACCACATCCTTCTTCAGTTCCCCGGTTTCCAGCTTCCGCGAGGCCACGCACCGAGCGATCTCCGCGCGGGCCGCGTTGATGACCGTCGGATTATTGGAGTTCTCCCACTGAACCAGTTCTTCGATTAGGTCGAACAGTTCCGCCCGTTTCTCACCGGCCCGCTCCTCGTCCACCGTTCCATCCGCCTTGTGGTAGGCCGGGTCGCTATCAGGATCGTCTACCAGCGAAGCGAACAGCACCGCCCGGCAAGCCGCCAACGGCCGCCGCGCCCACCACAGGTGCAGCGTGGACGGATGCCCATGCCGGATGGACTTCTCCCGCGCCGCCGCCTTGTTGATCGCCTCCAGCGGCAAGGCCACTTCAATCAGCTTCTTGCGGTACGATGCGGTCATTTCTTGCGGCCCTTTCGAGGCTTGCCCCGCCGGGTGCCCGGCTTCGGCGGTTCGATCGCCGGGCGAGCGGTCTCGGCCGCGGCCAGTTCATAGAACTCGTGAAGCTTGGCTTGCAGGAGCTTCCTGGCGGGCAAACGGGTCTGGTACTCGGCGACGAGCGTCGGCGAAACGGCCCGGCTCAAGGCGTATTCGACAACTTCGCGGTCCTTGGTCGCGCACAAGAGCACGCCGATCGACGGACGCTCGTGCGGCTTCTTCACGTCGCGATCCAGGGCTTCCAGGTAGAATTCCAGCTTGCCCAGGTGCTCGGGCTGGAACTCCTCGACCTTCAGCTCGATGCCCACGAGGCAATTGAGGCCGCGGTGAAAGAACAGGAGATCGATGGCGAAGTCGCGGCCGCCGACCTGAACTCCGTACTCGGTGCCGATGAAGCAGAAGTCCCGGCCCAACTCGATCAGGAATTGCTTCAGCTTCTCGACCAGGGCATGCTGAAGGTCCGACTCGGAATGATCGGGCGGGAGATCGAGGAACTCGACCACGTAGCTGTCCTTGAACACCTCGCCAGCGCCGGGGTGCAATTCTCTCAACGCCGTTGATAGTTTTGGGGGCGACAGGACGGTCCGCTCGAAGAGGGCGCCGTTCAGTTGACGCTCCAGTTCCCGCTTGCCCCATCGCTCGCGCAAGGCCATGCGCAGGTAGAACTCGCGCTCTTCGTCGCGCTTGCTGCGACTCATGATGAGCAGGTTGTGCGTCCAGGACAATTCTCGCACCAGTGGTGCGAGTTTTGGCAGACCGCGGTAGGTCTCGAAAAACTGCATCATCCGCCAGAGATTGCTGGCCGAAAAGCCTCTCGCATTGGGCTGACGCCGGTTGATGTGGTCGGCCAGTTCCTCGACGGTGCCCTGCCCCCAGCCGTCGGCCGCGACGCGCTTGCTGATGCGCTCGCCAATCTGCCAGTACAGGTCAATCAGCACGGTGTTGACGGCCGACATGGCCCGCGACCGGGCGGCGTCGATCAGGCGGATAATCTCCTCGAAGTCGGCGGATGGTGCCGGAATCGCGGTCGCTCGCCGAGCCAGATCTCGCTGTTTTGGCTTCCTGGTCGATCTGCTCATGCCGGTTCCTCCGCCCTCGCCAGCAACTCGTCCAGATCGTAATTCACACTCGTCACCGCGAAATCGGGCTCCCTCTGGAACGGTTTGCGGACATATCGCGGTTCCGCAACCTCGCCGTCCACGATCCCGATGGCCAGGATGAAATCATCGGGCTTGTTCAACCCGGTCAGGATCTCGTTCTTCGTGACAGTGACCGTTTTGGCTCCCTTGGCCCGGCCCTTGACCTCGATGAACCGCAGGCGGCCCGTGCCGGGGATCGACGACTCGATGTCGTAGCCGCATTTGTCCGCGCTTACGTCCCTGGGCATGAAGCCGAGTCGCTGCTCGGCTGTCATCACCGCAGCGAGGGCCAACTTCTCGGATCGGTCGGTATCGGCGGCAAACGTCGGCGGCGTTGCTCTGCCCTGGAGCCGCTCCAACAGACCAATCGGTACGATCATCGCACCGCCCATGACCACGGGCGGCAGCGGCGACAGCTTGCGCTCCTGCTCCAACTCGGCCAGCCGCCGTTGCAGGCGTGCAGTCAGATCGTCGGCCCGCTGGCGAGCCAGACCCGAGTTCAGCCGGGCGTTGACCCTGCCCGCCAACTCCTGCTCCTTCAACTGCGCGGCCCGATGGTCCCAATAGGCGATCTCCTTGGTCAGCCGGTCCTTGACCGCCGCCAGGGTGCGGTCGACCAGGTCCTCCTTGCGGCGGCGGACCTCATCGAAGTGCGACGGCACCAGGTTGGCGATAGCATGCCCCAGCACCCGCGATTGAAGCTCGCTCCGCAGCCAGGGCGGCTCAGGCAGCCTCGACACGACGGGGTGCTCCTGCTCGGTCGGGGGGCGATAGTTGAGATGCGGGGCGTATCCGGCGTTCTTCGTGTTGCCGTCGCTGTCGATCTCGACGAACTGCATCTGGCGGGAAACGATGCGCCGCTGGCCGGAACGGTCAGTGCGGGCGTCCTGGATCGAATGCTCAAGGTAAACCAGCGCCCGAAGCTGCTGGCCGTGGTCGTTTTCGTCCACCAGGACGGCCCCGCGTTTGAGCAGGTCGCGGTTGCGTTCGATGATCAGGTCCGTGGTGGAGTCCAGCAGCGGATGACCGGGACAGATGAAGGCGGCAACCGGCTTGCCCGTCACGTTAATCTGGTCCTTGTGGAACGTGACCCGTTCGTAGCGTTGCAGGACGGGCTCGCCGCGCCCGATGGCCCGATCTCGGTTGCGGATGACGGCCGGTACGTGGGAGATCTCGTATCGCCGGGGCTCCCGCTCGCGGATCGAGCCGCCCAGGAGCTTGAAGGCTTCGATGAAATACGTCGCGATGAAGTGCGGTTGCAGCCGCCGGGCTTCCGCCCGTTCCATCTCCTCGCGAATCGCCCAGACCCTTCTGGCGTCCATCGAATCATGAGCGAGGGCCCGACCTTCGATGAGTTGTTTGAGCGTCTCGCGGTCGAGTGCCTTGTCTACCACCTGTGTCAGCTTGGCCCGGACCTCGGGCTGATCGCCGTAGCGGATGGCTTCCAGCAGCAGTTCCCGCAGCGGCCGGTTATCGAAAGTCAGTTGCCCCAGCACATCGAAGACCTGGCCGCCCAATGCCTGCCGCTCTTCTTCCAGCTTCTCCAGCAGCCGCAGGTAGACCTCGCCTTCGCGGGTCTCCTTGGCGACGAGGTTCCAGAGATGGCAGACTTCGGTCTGGCCGATGCGGTGGATGCGCCCGAAGCGCTGTTCGAGACGGTTGGGGTTCCACGGCAGGTCGTAGTTGACCATGAGGTGGGCACGCTGAAGGTTGATGCCTTCGCCCGCCGCGTCGGTGGCAATCAGCAGTTCGACATCTTTGTCCTGGGTGAACGACTCCTGGGCTTTTCGCCGGTCTTCGCGCCCCAGGCTGCCGTGGATGATGACCACGGCCTCGGGACGACCGAGAAGCGAACGGATGCGGTCGGTCAGGTAGTTCAGGGTGTCGCGGTGCTCGGTGAAGATGACCAGCTTGCGACGGTGGCCGTGGGCGTCGAACATCTCCGAGTTGTTTTGCAGCAGGCGCGAAAGCTCGTCCCACTTCCTGTCGGTGCCCGAGTGCCGGACCTTGTACGCCAGGTTCTCCAGCCGTTTGAGCATGTCGATTTCAACTTGCAGTTCCGCGATGGTGCGGGCGGCCGATGCCTGGTCCACCACCTTCTCTTCCGC
The DNA here is from genome assembly GCA_016935885.1 of Phycisphaerae bacterium. The sequence goes on from JAFGQA010000149.1 coordinate 11,602, forward strand.
CTGCTCGACCTCTTCATCAGGGGCGTCGTCGAGATCATCCAGGTCGTCCGCCGAATACGAGGGCAGGTCGGTGTTAAGATCGATCTTCACGCTGGCGGCGCGTTTCAGGAGTTGCTCTTCGCGGAGGCGTTTCTCCAGACGTTCGCGGCGGCGGCGCAGAGACTGGTAGATCGCCTCGGGCGATGAGGCTAACCGGCGTTGCAGGATGGTGAGCGCAAAACCGACCGTGCCCTTGCGTCCTTCGTTCTCCAGGGCTTCGGCGCGGTTGAATTCCTCGCGGACGTACTCGGTCACCTCCTTGTAGAGCTGCGCCTCGCCGTCCGACAGCGCGTAATTGACCGTGTAAGCCCGACGCTCAGGGAACAGCGGGGTGCCGTCGAACTTCAGGAGCTGCTCCTTGACGAGCCGCCGCATGAGGTCCGTTGAATCCGCCACGTGGACACCATCGCGGAATTTGCCCTCGAAGCGGTCGCCATCCAGCAGAGCCATGAATAGTTGGAAGTCCTCTTCCTTGCCGTTGTGCGGGGTGGCGGTGAGCAGCAGGAAGTGGCGAGTGAGGCCTGAGAGAAGCTGGCCGAGCCGGTAACGCTTTGTGTATTTGACCTCACTCCCAAAGAAGGTGGCACTCATTTTGTGGGCTTCGTCGCAGACGATCACGTCGTAGTCCGCCTGCTGCAACTTGGCTTGCACGTCCTCGTTTCGGCTGAGTTTGTCCAGGCGGCAGATGGCCAGGGGGTTCTCACGGAACCAGTTGCCCGTGCGGGCCGATTCGAACTTGTCGTTGGTCATGATCTCGAACGGCAGATGGAACCGGCTGTCGAGTTCATCCTGCCACTGCTCGACCAGGTTGCCGGGACAGACGATCAGGCATTTTTGCAGGTCGCCGCGGACGAGGAGTTCCTTGAGCAGCAGGCCGGCCATGATCGTCTTGCCCGCGCCGGGGTCATCGGCCAGGAGGTAGCGCAGCGGCTGTCGGGGCAGCATTTCGCCGTAGACGGCGGTGATCTGGTGTGGGAGCGGTTCGACCAGGGAGGTGTGGACAGCCAGAAGCGGGTCGAAAAGATACGCCAGACTGATCCGGTACGCTTCGGAGACGAGTCGGAACAGGCCGCCGTCGCCGTCGAAGCTCCACGGGCGGCCGACGGCGGCAACCTCCAGGGTTGGCTCGCGGTCACGGTACAGGAGTTCGTTGCCCAGCCGTCCCGCCGAGTCCTTGTAGGTCAGCTCGATGGCGACTGTGCCGATCCACTTGACGTCAACAACGGTCACCAAGCCGTCAGGCAGGATGCCTTTGACGGAAGCCCCGCGTGTCAGATCTTCAAGCCGCGCCATAGGAGTCCACCGCGTCATGTATCCCGCTTCACTGCGGGTCCGACCATCCACCCCACGGCAGGACGGCCATTTTCGGCATCATCGTTTCTTCTTCGATCCGCCGCCCGCGCTTCGCTTCCTTGAACCGGTCCCGAGATGCCGAAGGAGTTCTTCGAGCTCCTTCTTGAGATACAGCCGATACCGCGCGACGGGGTACCGCCACGTCGTCGCCGGCCAACGAATCATCACTGAGCCGATTCATCGCTGTTGCTCTACTGGAACTGATACAGCAGATTATCCAACACTTGCCTATCTCTGTCCAGCTAAAAAGAGGCCCTAAGCCTTTGTCACAGCGAGAGCTTGCGGCAGTGCATCTTTGTTCCGCCCACAATGGGCGAAGGGCTCCCCAATAAGTCCAGCATCTCATCGCCGTACCGTCAGGCAGGCTCAACCCGCAGCACGAACTCGATGGTGCGATCTCACTCCCGACACGGCCCACCCCCAACCAACGGGGGTTAAACCGGTTGCGGTCGAATCAGCGGACAATCCGGTGGCTCACAGCCGGCGATCTCGCGAAACATCGCTCCGTTGACCATGTGGACACAAACCTGCCCGAAGTTCGACAGATCCCAGGTCTCGGTGCCGTACGGGTCCGGCTGGATCTGCTTTCGTATCTGCCCTCTCGTTGTGAGGGTCATTTCACAACCCCTGCCGCCACAGTCCCTGCTTGTGAGCCTGCCTTTCCGCACCACGCGATCACGAAACCGCCCCGGCCTCGGCTCCAGCACCGTCAGCCGGAGGCTATCCAACCCTCTCCAACTGACAGACCGGGCTTCATCAGGGTCTTCCGTCCTTGGTGGCATGGCTGCGAACTGCCTGACCAAGCCGTCGGCGGTGCTGAAACCGACCAAGGCGGATTGGGGCGGGCAGACCAGATAATCCTGCGGGTCGCTTGTCAGATGATTGCCCAACGGCTTGCCGGTCAGGGCATTGACGCCGCCCACAGCAATCCGAACAGCATTTGGCTTCCACGGCCGAGCCGAGAAACTGATCCACATCGCCTCATGGGGATGGATGGGTATGAACACACTAGGGCAAGCCCGCCATGACTTAGGAACACGCTCGATGTGGTCCTCGACTCGGAAGATGGGGAACGGCTCCAGATCCACTGACAGCGGATGCTCCTGTCCATCAGCCGGAATACGTAGGGTCCGCATGAACCGCACAGTCATGCTTGCACCGAAGTGAATCTCGTCGCGTGTGATTTCGACATCAAGCATCGTTGAATCCTCCGCCTGCCCCAATCAGCATCAAATGAAGCCCGCCTCGGCGAAGCCTGGGCGGCTCCAGCCGGGCGGGCGGGTCCATGGCGAAGGGAGAATGTCAACAGCAGCCAACCAGTGACCGATCAGAACCATGGACCCAAGCC
>JAFGQA010000150.1 GCA_016935885.1 Phycisphaerae bacterium
AAGACACGGAGGTCGTTGAGGCTTCAGAGACGGCGACCGAGCCGGAAGTCGCGCGTGATGAGGCGGCGGACGGGGCCGGCAAGGAGGCCGGCTCGCCCGCCATGTCTTCTCAGCCTGAACGGCAGGCAGGCGACAGGCAGATTAATCCGGTCCCGGAGATTCGGGCGAAGGCCGTCGCGGAGACGAAGCGGCTCGCCGCGATCCGGAGTACCTGCAACGGGCGGTTCCCGGAGATCGAGGAGAAGGCGATCAGCGAAGGCTGGAGCACCGACAAGTGCGAGCTCGAGGTTCTCCGCGCCTCGCGGCCCAAAGCGCCGGCCGTGCACGTGGTGGACCACGCGATGGACGGTGCGGTCCTCGAGGCCGCGTGCATGCTGACCGCCAACCTGGCGGACGTGCAAGAGCTCCACGACGAGAAGACCCTCGAGGCGGCGAGCAAGCGATTCCGCGGCGGGATCGGTCTCCAGGAACTGCTGCTGGAGGCCGCATGGGCCAACGGCTTCACCGGCCGCAACTTCCGCGACAGCCGGTCGGTGCTGCGCTACGCCTTCGGCCACAACCTGCAGGCGGCGTTCTCGACGATCGACATCGGCGGGATCCTGTCGAACGTCGCGAACAAGTTCCTGCTCGAAGGTTTCTTCAGCGTCGAGCGGACCTGGCGGAACATCTGTTCCGTGCGCAACGTCAGCGACTTCAAGACCGTCACCAGCTACCGGCTGATCGGCAAGGACCAGTACGAACGGGTCGCTCCCGGTGGTGAGCTCAAGCACGGCACCCTTGGCGAGGAGAGCTATTCCAACAAAGCCGACACGTACGGCCTGCTGCTGTCCATCGACCGGCGGGACATCATCAACGATGACCTGGGGGCGATCACGACGGTGCCCCGCAAGCTGGGCCGCGGCAGCGGCCTGAAGATCAACGACGTGTTCTGGACCACGTTCCTGAACAACGCCGGGTTCTTCAAGGCTGCCAACAACAACTACCTCGAGGGTGCTGACACCGTCCTGAGCATCGACGGCCTGAGCAAGGCCGAGCAGATGTTCATGGACCAGACCGACTCGGACGGCAAGCCCATCGGCATCATGCCCGCGGTGCTGCTGGTCCCCACTGCGCTTTCGGCGATGGCGACGATGCTGTTCAAGTCGCTGGAGATCCGCGACACGACGGCGAGCACGAAGTACCCGGTCGCCAACCCGCACGCCGGCAAGTTCCGGGCTGAGGTCAGTCGCTACCTGGCTAACGCCCAGTACACCGGCTCAAGCGCCAAGGCGTGGTACCTGCTGGCCGACCCGAATGACCTGCCGGTGATCGAGGTTGCGTTCCTGAACGGCCAGGAATCGCCGACGATCGAGACCGCGGAGGCGGACTTCAACGTACTCGGCGTGCAGATGCGCGGCTACCACGATTTCGGTTGTGCTCTGCAGGAGCCCAAGGGCGGCGTGAAGGCGAAAGGCGAGGCGTGATGAGCCAAGAAGAAAGGGGGCGGGACGTGTCAGGCCGCGCCGCCCCCAAGGGCTTTTTCGATGCACCACAGCTCTCTGTCAGTCTCCAGCTGCCTGACCAGTGGTCGCTGCCGGCCTGACTGTGGTTATCCGCCTCGTTGGCTGAAGAAAACGCATGGCATCGATGGGTTTCATTTGGATGGGCGGTTTTGCCGGCTTCTTCAAAAGCTTGGTCAAGGGAGACCTCCTTTCGAAGAACGATAGCAACACAGCCGGTAAGCATAGCACTGAATTGGAGTAAACGCAAATGTCTGTGGCAACATACGTGCATGACGGTAACACGATCGACTACACGCCGGGCGCCGATGTCGCAGCGGGCGACGTGGTCGTTCAGGGTGACCTGGTTGGCGTCGCGAAGACCCCGATCGCGGCCAACGCACTCGGCGCGCTGGCGGTCACGGGCGTGTTTGACTTCCCGAAGGCTACTGGCGGCGGGACGGCGATCACCGCCGGCGCCACGGTCTACTGGGACGTGGCCGATAGCGAGGCCAAGACCGACGACGAATCGGGCGCCAACAAGCTAATTGGCAAGACAGTGAAGGCGGCGGCCGACGCGGATGCAACCGTGCGGGTGCGGCTGAGCCAGTGAGGCGCCCATGGCGGACCTGCTGGAGAAGGGCGCGGCCTGGCTGGAGGACCAGCGTCATGAGCATATGACGCGCACCGTAATCTACGAGCGCGACAGCGACTCCGTAGAGGTCGCGGCCACCGTCGGGCAGACGATCTTCCGGATCGACGAGGGCTATGGCGCGACGATCCGCCACGTGCGGCGCGACTATCTGATCCGGACGGCCGACCTGGTGCTCGGCGGTGAAGCGACCCTGCCGCAACGCGGCGACCGGATCAGAGAAACGCAGGACGGCAAGGTCTTCGTTCACGAAGTCATGGGACCGGGCGGCAACGAGCCCGACTGGCGGTATTCCGATCCGTATCGCCGGACATTGCGCATCCACACCAAGCACGTGGCGACGGAGGAGGCGTAAGTGGAAGACTGGATGATTCAACCCGTGGTGCAGTACGGCTTCCTCGGCTTCTCCGTGGTCCTGCTGGGCGTGGTCATTTGGCTGATCCGCAAGCTGCTCGATGTCCTGGAGGCCAACAACGAGATCATCGCTGCCAATACGCAGGCGATCCGCGAGCTGACGAGCACGACCTGCGACCTGCTGAAGCTGAACCGCTCACTGCACGACAAGATCATCTCGCGACCGTGCATTGCCCGGGAGGAAGTGTGACGTGGCCGTCATCACGGACATTGCCGATGCCGTCACGACCGAGCTGAACGCCGGCACGTTCGGTCAGGAGTTCACTGCCGAGCGGCGCTATCGGCCGGTGTTCGACCTGCCGGAGATGGGAACGTTGCACGTGACGGTGGTGCCGCAGGGCATGACGATCGAAACGGCCGGCCGGGGCCGAAGCCAGCACGACTGCCGGATCGACATCGCGATCCAGAAGAAGTTCGAGAACGGCGATGCGGCCGAGCTCGACCCGCTGATGACGCTGGTGGAACAGATCGCGGACCACTTCCGATTCAAGCGGCTCGAAGGGCTGCCGGAGGCGATGTGGGTCAAGACGGAGAACGCTCCCATCTACGCCGCCGAACACATGGAGCAGAACCGGGTGTTCACCAGCGTCCTGATGCTGACGTTTCGCGTGGTGAGGTAGACCGATGGCCGTTCAACGCAAATGGATACAAGCGGCCACCGTGGCCATCGATGAAACCACCGGCCGCTTACTCGTCGACACGGTCAGTACCGGCGTAACAGTCAAACGCGCAATCATCGACGCCGCCAGTGACGCGGCCGCGGGCAACGAGATCATCGCCGGCGTTTCGGACAAGCGGATCTGTGTGCTCGGGATCTGCCTGCTGGCCGAGGAAGCGGTGGATGTGACGTTCTATTCCGGCCCGGCGGATACCGGGACGGCGTTGACGGGTCCGATTCCGGTCGGCGACCGGGGCGGTTTCGTCCTGCCGATGCCGGCAGACCCGTCCATGCCCTGGCTGAGAACGGAACCGAGTGAAGCCCTGACCATCCATCTCAGTGCCGCCTGGCGTTGCGGCGGCTGGGTGGTGTACTGCGAGGGCGCTGCATGACGAAGCACAAGAACTTCGCTGGTAAGACAACACCCGCTGTTATCGACGTCGAGTACCGGGACTGCAACTTCAGTCAACGGCGGCCGGAGGAGCGGGACGGCAAGAAAGTGGGGGTGCGGCTGTTTCCTGGGGACGATACGCCGCGGACCTTCATTCGATGCAACCTGGTGAATTGTGAACCGCCGCCGGGCTCGACGCTGGTGACCTGCAATACCGCGATCGTCGAGCCAGTCACCGACATTGGCGGAGGCAAGCAGGGCCTGCAAGTTCACGGTCGGTATGACGCAAAGGTGGGCGATTACGTCTATCTGAAGCAGCCCAGAAGCATGGAATGGCCCGATGAGTTTAGCCTTCTACGTTCAGAACACTGACAGCAGCGACGACCACAGTGGCTCATCCGCATCGGTGATCGCCTCCGGCAGCAGTACGGCGGATGTGACGCAGGGCAATGCCACGATCGATCTGTCGGACGCTGCGCCGGACCTGTCGGGCGTGAATCAGAGTGAGACACGTGACACGATCCGGCTTGACGGTCGATCTGATGGCATCAATGGCACGGACGTCTTCGAGATCATAAGCGTCGATGATGAGAACGATACCGTCGAGGTCTCGCCGACGCCGACGCAAGCCAGCCAGAGCGATCTGGACTGGTGCATCGGGGGGCCGTTCGCCTCATGCCAGCGGGCGGCGGATGTCGAGCGTGCGGGCGACCACATCTATGTCAAGGTCGGCACCTATCAGCCGGTAGGTGCCGACAACTGGCTCATCAAGATCAAGCATGCCGGGACCGCCGGCTCGCCCATCGTATGGGAAGGTTACAGGGCAACGCCGGGTGATGCGGACGACTATCTCCAGGCGCATCTGGACCTGTTGCCGGAGGACGGCACGTTCGACGACTATCGCCCGGTTCTGGATGGTAGCGTGAGTTCGGATGATGGGATCATGGTGGACGGCGGCTTCGGCCAGAACCCATGCTACCACACGTTCAGGCACTTCGACGTGAGTGCATGCATCATAGGTCTCAACACACAGGTTTCTGGCGGATACGCGACGCGTGTACGGCTCGTCAACAGCAAGCTGACTGCATGCGTCCTTCCGGTCTACTGCAGCGCCTGCGATCTGGACGGATGCGATGTGGTCAACAGTGCCATGGGCGGGATGTGGGTCCCCAACGGCGCGAGCGTCTACGGTTGCGCGGTGCACAACAGCAACGGCGGTGGCTTCGGGAGCAACTCGGGCAAGTTCACGCTGATGTTCTCGCGTTTCTGGGAC
>JAFGQA010000151.1 GCA_016935885.1 Phycisphaerae bacterium
ACGACGGGCTGTTTTCCATTGACGTAAGTGCTTGTCAAATAAGAGGCCGACTCTTCGACGTCCAACCAAACTGTCGAAGATGGGTCAAGGGTTCACGCCATCATAGCCGAAGATCAACAAATGGGCTCAATTGCCCAGCCGCCGCTGCTGGTTTGCTGACCGGACCCACGCGACTGATACCCGCTCGAAAGCCTGGCGGCACTCTCGTCAGCGTCCGTCGAAGCGCGGGTCGCGTTTCTTGATAAAGGCAAGAACGCGCTCACGGTGGTCGGGTGTGTGACTGGCGATTGCCTGCAACTCCGCTTCGAGATCGAGTTGGGTTGTTAGGTCGGACGTCCAGGCGGCGTTGATGGCGCGTTTCGTCAGGCCGATGGCCCGCGTCGGCTGGCCGGCGAGCTTCTGGGCGAGCTTCATGGACTCGGCCCGCAACTCCGCGTCGGGAACGACCCGATTCACCAGGCCCATCTGGAGCGCTTCCGAGGGGGGAACCTTGCGGCCGGTAAAGGCCAACTCCAACGCGCGGGATACGCCCACCAATCGAGGCAGCATGAAGGTGCTTCCGCTGCCCGGAACAAGCCCGACGTTGATAAAGCCCTCTACGAAGCTGGCCGACTCGGCCGCAATGCGGAGGTCGCATGCCAGGGCCAGGCTGCAACCCGCCCCGATGGCCGCACCGTTAACCGACGCGAGGACGGGCTTCTCCATCGTTCGAATCCTGGCGATGATCGGATGGTACTCTTTGCACAGGCGTTGCCCGAGATCGATCGGCTCTCCGCTCTCATGGCGATTGGCCAGTTCGGTGAGATCCTGCCCACTGCAAAAGGCACGGCCCGCGCCGGTGATCACGAGGCAGCGGACCGCTTCATCTTCGTCAGCCTCGCGAACCGCTTGCTCAGTCGCCGCGATCAGGTCCCCGTTGAACGCGTTCAGCACGTCGGGGCGATTGAGCGTGATCATTCTGACGCCGGCCTCGTCCTCCACCAAGACAATCTGATCATCGCAGGTCACGGCTCAACCATCCTTCTGTGAATTGTAACACACATGTCGCACGTCCGTTCAACTCGTCAAACTGGCGGTGCCGGACCATTGGCCATCTCTACACGATTGGCTTGATATGAAAGAGCGCCTGGCCGAACCGCACCTCGGAAGCGTCCTCGGGGAGGATGTTCACGATCTCTCCCTTCTCGGGGAAATCCAATCCACCATAGGTGATCTGGTGGAAGCACTTCATGATTTCCACGAGCCCCAACATGCACCCGGACGTCACATGGGACCCGACCTCCACATACGGAGGCGAATCGGGCGACGGACGGCGGTAAAAGATGCCATCCGAAGGCGCCTCGACGGTGATCAGACCCGTATCCTCCGCCTCGCCGGAGCCGCCGGTACGTCCGACCGAGCCGCGGGCATCTACCGCGCCCGCCTCCAGCACGCGTGGGTCCACGCGGGCGATCGGTTCGCCGTAGGCGACCGGTGTGTAGGCATTCGGAATGAAGGTCTCGGAGACACGCCCGTGCACGTCGCGCGGCAGGCGCAGCACGTAACGCTCGTTGAGCACCTTCATAGTGATCACGCGGTCGAACGGGTTCAAGAAGAGCCCGACCTTTGGCGCGCCGTCCGCCATCCCCACGACGGGAGAGGCCACCAGCAGCGTCTCGGGATTGTCTTCATCCTCTCGTACTTTTGCAATGAGCGTCTTTTCAGACATGTTGGTTTCCGCAATTCGCCATTCTGCAGCTCTCGGGGGCGACGGAAGCTCCGCCAAACGGCAAGCCCCGCTTTCGCGGCTTACGTTTTCGCAACGACGAACACACCTGGCTATTCCGCCAGTCTGCAATCGTCAAGCCGCAATGCCCAATCCCCAATCGTCAAAAGTCAGTCAGTACACCCAAATCGTGCATCGACCAGATCCGGGGGTTCTTTACGCGTCGATAGCCGAAGCTCTGATAGCACATCTCGACCAGCGTCATCAAGTAGTCGCGCAGCTCGTGCACCGGCACGATCTCGTCCGTATCCATCTGCCGGGCCGACTTGTACGGGTCCATGTCCGCCGCGATGCGGTCCTCGACGGCCTTCATCCCCGCCTCGATCTTCGCTCGCTCCTGCGGGTCCTTCGTGATGATGTGGAAGTTCTCATCGAGCTTTGTGTGATAGGCCCCGATCGCGAGCGTTCGGCCCTCCATGACGGCGAGCCGGGTGAGCGGCGTCGAGAGTTGGACAATGGGTTCGTACGGCAGGCCGGTCTCGGCGTAGTAGCCCGCACCGGAAGCCTTGCGCAGGAGCACCGTGATCATGGGCACGGTGTTCGTGGAATTCGTATAGAGCAGGTTCGAGCCGTATGCCAATAGCCCGTGCTTCTCGGCCTCAATGCCGATGTCGAACCCGGAGATGTCCTGTAGCCAGATGATTGGAATCCCGTCGGAGTCGCAGGACCTGGAAAACTGCGAGATCTTGGCAATCCCCTCACGGTACAGGAGCCCGCCTGCTCGCGTGCGGTCTTTCAACTCCGGATGGGGCGTGAGTTGTTGGTTGTTGGCGATGATTCCGACGTACAACCCGTTGATGCGTGCGACGCCCGTCACCATCTCCTCGCCGGCGTGGGGCATCAGCTCCCAGAAGAGCGAGTTGTCCACCAGGCGCGCGATGATCTGGTGGATGTCGTAAACCACGCGGTGATCGACCGGAAGGAGCCCGTTGATCTCCCGCGGCGAAAAGCGAGGGTCGGCCGGCGAGAAACCGTGGCGGTAATAGGTCACCGCGCTCGCCGGGAGTTTCTCAACCTCCTGGCGAATCCGCTTAATCATCGTCTCGTCGTCCGGGACGCGCTCGTCGGCGCAGTTGGAAAGATGTACGTGCACGTCGGGGCCGCCGATCGACAGTGAGGTAATCTTCTGCGCCTTGCCTCCTTTGACCAGCGCGGCCCCCGCGATGACCATGTAGGCCTGCTCGGTCATGAAGAGCTTGTCCGAGATGATCGGCATGTAGCCGCCGCCTGCGATGCAGTCGCCCAGCACGCCGGCTATCTGGGGCACACCGCTGGCGGAGAGCAGCGAGTTCATCTTGAAGATGTATCCCGCGCCCGTCCTGCCCGGGAAGGTCTTCGACTGCTCCGGCAGATTCAGCCCCGAGCAATCGACCAGGTAGATGACGGGGACGCGAAGCCGCAGCCCCACTTCCTGGGCCCGCTCGATCTTCTCCGGCGTCAGCGGCCACCACGAGCCGGATGCCACCGTGTTGTCGTTCGCGATCACCACCGTCAGCCGCCCACAGACGCGCACGAAGGCCGTAATGACGCCGGCTGCCGGTGACGTGCGCGGCGGCTTCCCGAACTCCAGGCCGTAGTTCACGAACGTGTTGATGGGGAAGACCGTCGTGCCCGGATCCTTCAGGATCTCAATCCGTTCCCAGGTGGTGAGTTTTCCTTTCGCGTGTACACGCTCGACGTATTCGTCCCCCCAGCCTGCGCGGACCTCCTCCCGGCGCTGGAAGACAACCTCGTTCAGCTTCTCCATGCGCTGGACGTTCTCCGAGTAGGCCTTCTCGTCGATCGCATCTTCGACCGGCGTGCCGACGGGATGGAGGATGACTTTTGCCATGTACCAAACCTCTCTGCCGGAGCCCTGCCTCGTTCTGCCGATGGACCCTCAGCAACGAAAACCAAGGATGAAGGCGGAAGGATGAAGGATGAGAGACCGTCAAACCTTCGCGACTTTGTCGTTCACCGTTTCGCCCTCATCCTTTTCTTGGCGTTCTTGACGCAGGTTGTCAGTATCGCGGTCAGTTCGTCGGCCTCTTTCATCACGTCCTTCATTCGATCCTTGCTGAATACCTCCGACTCCACGATGAGTTCCATCCAATAGGTGGTCTCCTCAAGCTCCTGAAGACCACCTTCGAGCTTGCTGACAAACTCAGCGTTCGACCGACCACGAGTGCCCTCGCGATAATGCGCGCCAACGGACGTGCCCGAACGCAGGAGTTGTTTCCCAATGACTTGTGCAATCGTCGTCTTCGGCAGCGCGGCATACAGCCGGATGATCCGAACCGCGAACTCCTTCGTCCGCACCTTCAAACTAACCAGCTCACTCCTAGCTTCATCCTTCATCCTTCCGCCTTCATCCTTGCCCTAACAGCCTCCCAATGAAACCCGTGTCGTACTTCCCCGCCGCGAAGTCCCGGTCTTTCATGATCTTCAGATGAACGGGGATGGTGGTCTTGACGCCCTCCACGTGGAAGGACTCAAGCGCCTTGACCATGCCTTCGCGCGCGGCATCCCGACTGGGCCCCCAAACGATCAGCTTCGCGATAAGAGAATCGTAATAGATCGGGATGCGGTAGCCCGGCCTCACATGCGAATCCACACGGACCTTCACGCCTGGAATCTCCGAAGGCGGGACAAACCCCGTTACCTCACCCGGCGAAGGCTTGAAGTCGTCAAAGGGGTCTTCTGCATTGATACGGCACTCGATCGAATGTCCTTGCATCTCGATCTCGTCCTGCGCGAAGGAAAGCGCCTCGTTGGCTGCGATCCGAATTTGCTCGGTGACGAGGTCGCGCTGCGTCACTTGTTCGGTGACCGGATGCTCCACTTGGAGGCGCGCGTTCACCTCCATGAAGTAGAGCTGCCCATCCGAGTTCCGGAAGAACTCGACCGTACCCGCGTTCCGGTATCCGATCGCGCGCAGCGCGCCGCGGAGCTTCTCGCCAAGTTCCAGTCGGGTCTCCGGATCCATAATCGGCGAAGGCGATTCCTCGACGAGCTTCTGATGTCGTCGTTGCGCCGAGCACTCACGCTCACCCAGATGCACGACATTTCCAAAGGCGTCGGCCATTACCTGGAACTCGATGTGCCGGCCATCGATGATGTACTTCTCCAGGTACAGGCCGGGATTGCTGAAGGCCTTCTCGGCCTCCAACGAGGCCTCGTGGAACTTCTGCTCGAACTCCCCCGCGGCATCGACCCGCCGCATGCCCCGGCCCCCGCCGCCGGCAGTTGCCTTGAGCAAGACGGGAAAGCCGATCTCCTCCGCGAGCTCCAGGCCGTCTTTCAGTCGCGGCAGCGTTCCACGCGATCCAGGAATCACCGGCAGGCCGGACTCGCGCATCGTCTCCCGCGCGGTGGCCTTGTCTCCCATCGCCCGGATCGCGCCCGCCGGCGGCCCGATGAAGGTCATCTTGGCCTGCTCACACAGCTCGGCGAAGAGCGCGTTCTCAGCCAGAAAGCCGTAACCAGGATGGATGGCGCAGCACCCCGTCTGCTCGGCCGCCTGGATGATCGCCTCCATGTTGAGGTAGCTGTCCGCGCTCTTGGGCGGCCCGACGCACACCTTGACATCGGCCTCCTCCAGGTGCGGCGACTCGGCGTCGGCCTCCGAGTAGACCGCGACCGTCTCGACACCGAGCGTCTTGCACGCACGGATCACGCGAAGGGCGATTTCACCACGGTTGGCAATCAGGATGCGTTTGAACATGAGCTTGATGGTTCAAGGGGCCAAGGGTTCGAGGGTCCGAGGGCCCGAGGGGCCAAGGGTTGGAGGGCCCGAGGGTCCGACGTTCTGAATCGCACACTTTCTGGGCTGTGGCCAAACGACACGTATTGGCTTCTTATCCTTCATCCTTTCTACGTCTATCCATAGCGGCTTCTTCTTACCGCTGGTGCGAGAATCCCTTCTCCCGCTGGTGCGAGAATCCCTTCTCCCGCTGGTGCGAGAATCCCTTCTCGCACCCCTCTTCACTGGGAATCCCTCCCGTGCTTCCAGAGGAGGACCGAGAAAGGATTCTCGGTCCAGCAGTGGTGTCGCCGCCAACGCATATCCAACCGTCAATCCCCAATCCCCAATCCCCAATCGTCAATCATCAATCCATCGCGGCTTCTTCTTACCGAGGAAGGCATTCATCCCGTCCTGGCCTTCGTCACTCATACGGAGTTTCGAGATGACCTCGGCCGTGTACGGGCCGTTGTCCTCGATGCTGCGTTCGGATATCTCGCGGATCAACTCCTTCGAGCCGGCCAGCGCCTTCGGGCCGCCCGTCAGGATCATCTTGATCCGCGCGTCCACCGCCGGGTCGAGTTGATCCGCCGGCACGACCGCGTTGAGCAGACCCATCTCGACGGCACGTTCCGCGGAGAATCGCTCTCCCGTCAGGAAGTACTCGCGGAGGTTCTTCTCCCCCATCCGCTTGAGCAGGTAAGGAGAGATCGTCGCGGGTGTGAGCCCGAGCTTCGTCTCGGTGAAGGCGAACACCGCTTCCTCGGACGCGATGGCGATGTCGCAAACGGCGACCAGGCCCGTGCCGCCTCCGATCGCCGGTCCGTTGACGCGGCCGATGACCGGCTTGGGGCAGGTGTAGACCTCACGGAGCATCCGCGCGAGCCGTAGCGAGTCCTCGTAGTTCTCCTCGTACGTATAGTTGACGACGCGCTTCATCCAGTGAAGATCAGCGCCCGCACAGAACGTCTTCCCTTCACCAGTGAGCACCACGACGCGCACGCCCGCATCGTCGCGGATTGCGGCGAAGACCTCGATCAGGTCTTCCAGCATCTGATCGTTGAACGCGTTTCGGACATCCGGGCGGTTCAGCACAACACGTGCAACGGCGCCATCACGTGCAAGGCGTATGGTGCCGTGGGTCATTCGTGTCTCCTAAACCGACCGAGGTTCGCAAGGGAGAGCCGCGAGCTTCAAGCCTCCACGGTCTTTCACACTCGCCGCGGCCGAAACTGCGTGCGTGCCACTGCTCTTGAGCAGTGGGCCAACCCTGCAATGCGGTAAGATGGGCAATCCTGCCCATCTGTTGATGCCTATTCCCGCACGAGTAGGTGCGAGAAGGGATTCTCGCACCAGCACGGTCTTGAGCAGTGGGCCAACCCTGCAATGCGGGCAATGCGGTAATGCCGTAAGACGGGCGATCCTGCCCATCTGTTGATGCCTATCGATCGCGATGACGCACGATCAACCTCTCACGGGAACCGCCTTGTACCCGTAGTGGATGATGCCGGCCTCACCTTCCGAGAAGTGACGCCGGAACTCCATCTTGACCGGCATGCCGATCTTGAGCTCCTCAAACGCGACGTCGGCAATCTGCGTGGTCAGCCGCGCCCCGTCGTCCATCTGCACGATCCCCACCGCAAACGGGGCCTCTCCCGAAAACTCGTCCGAGGGGGTACGAATGACCGTGTAGGTAACCACCTTGCCGGTGCGCTTCATCTCGAAGTGCTCGAATTCCCGTCCGTTGCACTTGTTGCAGACCAGCCTGGGCGGGAAGAAGACCTTCTGGCACTTCTTGCAGCGGGCCGCTTCCAGCCGATAGCTCTGCCGATACGCTCTCCATGATCTCGCTGGTGGCATCTACATCACCTCCAGAATGTGAACGACGGAGCTTCCGCCGCTGCCGCCCATGTTCTGCGCCAGGGCCACACGGGCATTCTTGACCTGCCGGCCGCCGGACTCGCCGCGAAGCTGCTCGGTGATCTCGACGATCTGGGCTGTCCCCGTCGCTCCGACCGGGTGCCCCTTGGACTTCAGCCCGCCGCTGGGATTGATGGGGATTCGCCCATTGAGGCTCGTCTCGCCAGCCTCCGCCGCCGGGCCTCCCTTGCCGCGCTCGAAGAAGCCGAGGCTCTCCGAGACGATGATCTCGGCGATCGTGAAGCAGTCGTGCACCTCGGCGAAGTCGATATCCTTGGGCCCCTTGCCCGACATCTTGTACGCCTGCTCGGCGGCCGCGTTGACGGCGGCGAGCGTGGTCAGGTCTTCACGGTCGTGCAGGGCGATCGTGTCCGTGGCGTGCCCGGTGCCGATCACCTTGACGCCCGGCTTCTTGAACTTCTTCACCATGTCGGCCGGCACAAGGATGGCCGCGGCAGCGCCGTCGGTGATCGGAGAACAATCAAGGATGTTCAGCGGATCCGCCACCTTGACGGAGTTGATCACGCCCTCCACGGTGATCTCCATGGGGAACTGGGCACGCGGATTCATGCTGCCGTTGTGATGGTTCTTGACCGCCACGGACGCCAGTTGCTCGCGCGTGGTCCCGTACTTGTGCATGTGGGCGACCGCCATCATGGCGTACAGGCCCGGGAAGGTGACTCCGTGTACGCCTTCCCAATTCATGTCGGCGGCGGTGGCCAGTGCGTACGTCGCCGCCCCGCCGCCGATGTCGGTCATCTTCTCCACGCCACCCGCCAGGACGACGTCGTGCATCCCGCAGGCCACCTCCATCCACGCCAGCCGGAAGGCCAGGCCGCCGGATGCACAAGCGGACTCGACGCGCGTGGCCGGTATGTTTCGCTGGCCGAGGTAATCGGCCATCACCGATCCAAGGTGCTCCTGGGAGGCGAAGACCCCGGGGGTCATGCTCCCGATGTACATGGCATCCAGCTTGTCAACACCGGCGTCGTCCATCGCCAGCAGGGCGGACTCGACAAAAATGTCGCGGGTCGATTTCTCCCAAAGCTCGCCCCATTTCTGCATGCCGACGCCGATTACGGCAACGTCTCTCATGTCTCTATGACCTCCTAACAGCGTGAAGCGTATCTCGTGAAGCGCATCTCGCGTCTTGAGGGACGCGTCTTGTTCCCGTCCCTACGTTTCACGCTTCACGCCTAATGAGCCGCCAGGCGGATCTTCCGCCGCATCTTGGCGTACTCGCCGTACTCGAGATAGGTAATGTTCTCATCCAGGAGCCAGCGCGTCCTCGGGGCAAGATCCCGAACTTTCCGAACGCGCTCACACGTGGTAAGGACAAACGCGTCGCTCCCCGCGCCCGAGCCGTAGGAGCACATCAGAATCCGGTCCCCGGGCTCCGCCACATCCAGAACGGCGGTAAGCCCGATCGGCGAAGCGCCGGAGTACGTGTTGCCGAGCGTCGGTACCAGCCGCCCCACATCAATCTGCTCGAAGCTGAAACCGAGCATCTTGCCCGCCCGCTTCGGAAACTTGCCGTTGGGCTGGTGGAAGATCACGTACTTGAAGTCCTTCGGCTTGAAGCCCGACTTCTCCAGAATGCCCTTGACCGCCCCCGTGACGGTGCGGAAGTAGGCCGGCTCGCCGGTGAAGCGGCCTCCGTGGGATGGATAGAACTGATGCTCGCGGCGCCAGAAGTCGGGCGTGTCTGTCATGAACGAGAACGTCTCGTCAATAGTGGCGATCATGCGATCTTCGTCGGCGCCCATGATGAACGCGGCGGCCCCCGCGGCGGCGGAGTACTCGAGTGCATCGCCGGGCGCGCCCTGTGACGTATCAGCCCCGATGCCCATCCCGTACTTGATAAGCCCCGCCTTGACCAGCCCGTACGCGACAAACATCCCTTCCGAGCCGGCCTTGCAGGCGAACTCGAAGTCGGCGCAGTGGCAATCCGGCGTGGCGCCGATCGCCTCGGCGACGGTCACGCCCGACGGCTTCACGGCGTAAGGATGCGACTCGCTACCGACATAGATGGCGCCGATCTCCTTCGGATCGATCCCGGCCCGCGCAAGGGCGTTCCGGGCCGCCTCGACGGAGAGCGTGATCGTATCCTCGTCGAGCGCAGGAACCGATTTCTGTAGCAGCTCCAGGCCCTTCTTGTAGCTCGGTGCGTCCGCCCCCCAGACCTTGGCGATCTCCTCGACCTTGATCCGCCGTCTGGGGATGTGGGCGCCATAGCCGATAATCCCAACAGCCATATATTCTCCTTATTCTTCTCTCCTGGCCGGACCCGCGCTCGGGCACGGCCTCCGCGCGACCTGCACACCTCGCACGCCGATCGGATAGCGGCGACCTGAGCGGCCAATCAAATACGAGAACTGGGAATCTAGCGTGCCGCAGGAGGTTCGTCAACCACGCGGCAGGGTCCGAGAACGTGCTGGGCCTACACGAGTGAGCTCCAGCGCTGAGCGCGGCTCCGCTGACCTATCGTACGCCCACTGGTGCGAGAATCCGTTCTCCGCTGGTGCGAGAATCTGCCGCTGGTGCGAGAACCGCTGGTGCGAGAACCGCTGGTGCGAGAACCGCTGGTGCGAGAATCTGCCGCTGGTGCGAGAATCCTTTCTCGCACCCACTCCCGGCGGGAGTCTTTTCCCACACCTCGACACAAGTGGCCGAGAAGCGATTCTCGGTCCAGCGTCGCCTTTACTTACGGAGATGACGTACACCCAACGTGCTGAGCCCACCCGACAAAGCTCCCCGCCTGACCGTGGCCGCGCTAACCTATGTTACGCCCGCTGAACGTGTACATGGTCGGGGGCTCTCGGACGTGATTGCCTATTACGGTGCGCAGGAGCGCTGACGCCGCCGCCCAATGAGGGCCAAGCCGCTACAGGCCAACAGCGTCAGTGTTGTCGGCTCGGGGATGACCGTGACGCCGCCATTGTTGTACTGGACGCCCGCAAAGGCACCTGGGGGGGACTCGAGCGCGAAGCCTTCCGTCAGGTCGTCGGGGTAGTCATCGCTCAGCATCAGGTCCGTCGTGCCCTCGTCGATCGCAGTCAGCTCGAGTGTCAATAGTAAGACATAGTTGCCCCAGATGCCGGTGCCGGGTGGCGTGGGGGCCAGGGCCGCCAGTCCATCACCGTCCGGCGTCGGCGGGCTCGGGCTCCAGGTCGGCGTGTTGATCGTGAAACCCGTCTGGCCGACGACCGACGGGTCGGAGAAGATGAAGTCCAACCCCCAACCGACGACCGCCTCGCCTTCTGGTATCGCCGCAACAACAGCAACGGTGAACGAGTCGCCTTGGAAGACAACCTGGGAGGTGGGATCGAACGACACGATGACGTCTGCCCCAGCCGGCTCGATCGCAAGAAGCCCAGCCAAGAGAGCGGCACCTGCAGCCTTCGCTCCTCTCATGCTTCTTCCTCCTCGCATCCGTACGATACAGAACTGTTGGGGGCCTCTCCGGGCGACCCTTGTGATACAGACATCCCGCCCGTGTCTTCACCGGCGAGACGCGCCTGCCTCAGTCAGTCGGGTAGGTTCTTGCCCTATCCTACTCGAAACCTGCCTTCGATGCAACGCCTTGTGCCTCAGCATTTGGGAGGGAGTCCGTGACAGTCCAGGCGCGTGTACTACCGAGCCCCAAGCGCCGGCGCGGGGTCTTCGTGGGTGAAGTGTCGACGCTCAGACCCACTCGCTCGCTCTCGTGGCTCGGATCGGGTGCTTATCGTGGGCGAAACCGGGCGCCACGTTGCTCATTCGCGAGCCGCCGCAACTGTCATGGGCCCTGTGGGAGGGAGTCCGTGACAGTCTAGGCGGGTTGCACCGGCAGCTTGTACATGTCTCGCATTCAAACGGGCTGCTATGTGTGGGGTGGCATGGGTAATGAACGACCCGCCCCTGTGGGGCGGGTCGTTCGTTACCCGTGAGAACAGGTTGGAATGGATGCCCATGGGTAAGCTCCGCCGCCGCTGGCGGCTCCGCTCACCCATGCCACGCCGCCGCGCGGCGCCCACACACTGGCAGGCAAGCTGCCAGTGGCGCGCGCCTTGACCATCACGGAACTCGTGGGATGTCGCCGGCTTCCTCCGCGAGCCGCCGGCGAATCCCACATCTATGAAAAGCCCTCAGCGGGCGGGAATCCCCGTGGCGCTCGGTCGCGGGGTGATCGGCACCTCGATCGGCCGGGGCTCCTTGTGCTTGCCCGGGTTGCCCGGGGGCGGCCCACCGGGGTTGAAGTCGTGGTAGCACGCCAGCCAGTGTTGGTAGTCAACCAGTGTGACGGTGCCGTCGTCGTCATAGTCGGCACACGGGATGAATCGGGCGTCGCCGAAGCCGGAGCCAAAGGCACTCAGGAAGACCTGGTAGTCGTCGCCGTCCACGTCACCATCACCCTCCGGCCACGGATCAAGGTCTCCGCACAGGTCACACTCGTCGGGCACGCCGTTTTCGTTGCAGTCGTTCGGCGGCGGACCGAACGGCACCCCCTCGGCACGAATCATGAAGTTGCCGGGGTAGCCAAGTGCATCGACCACCACCGGGGGGTTGGCGGCGGCGCTCATGTTGTTGGGATCCACCGGGTTGTTGTTGTCGTACACGATCCAACTCTGACCGGCAGAATCGCCCTCGTCGAGCGAGCACGGATACACGTCGGCCGGCTTTTGCATGAGCGCGCCGACAAAGAAGCTGGTGCCCGGCGGCCCGACGTACGTGTCGGGAATGTCCACCGTTGTGAAGATGTCGGTGTCAGGGTTCTCGGCGACGACAGGGACGGAAGCCAACACCTGCCCGTCGGTCGGATTACCGTCGCCGTTCGGGTCGCTCCACAGGTACACCGTCGCCGGAACCCCACCGGATGCCGAGCCACAACACAGACTGATCGTGGTGATCGCCTCTGCACGTGGCTCGGTGGTGAAGTGGTTCATCCATGCCTCGGAGGTGCCAACGGGCACGCCCAGCGATCGTTCATGCGTGCCGTCATCCAATTGATAGATGAAGCGGTCCCTGTCGTACAACTGGCACGCATCCAGGATGCCGTCCGGTTGACAGTCGTCGCACCACGGCTCGGCCGCGCAGTCCCTCATGTCGCAGAAGTCGGGGACGTCGTTGTCGTTGCAGTCCTCTTCGCACTCATCAGGGACACCGTGGCCAGGCTCGCCGTCCTTCTGGCAGTCGGCGCTGACCTGGCCATCGCCGTCTGGATCATCCGGATCGACATCGCATTCATCAGGGATCTCGTTCTCGTTGCAGTCCTCGCTGAAGCTGCTGTCGATGTCGCACTCGTCGGGGATCTCGTTCAAGTTGCAGTCGTCGCTGTAGCCGCCATCGAGTTCACATTCGTCGGGCACCAGGTTCTCGTTGCAGTCCGGCCAACAGCCGGTAGGAGGGGGATCGTCGGGGTCACATATCGGCGGGACGTCGCAGTCATCCGGGATGCCGTTGCCATTGCAATCCGCACCAATGGCCCCCCCGATCACAAATGGGAAGTCCTCAGTGAAACCAACGCAAGAATCCGTGGCGGGAGCCCAGGAACCCATCCACTGAAGGGCGTTGCCGCTGCCCGCCGTATCACGCACCTGCACCGGGTTCGCCCACGGACCGCTATAACTGGCGCTGCCATCGCTTTGCCAGTCGAGCCAGTAGGTCCCGGGGTGGAGGTGAACGTCCACGGCGACGGTGTTGGCCATGATGGCGCGATCGGTGTTCAGGAACTCGCCGGCGTCCACGCGGTAGATGCCTGACCACTCGGTGTTGATCAGAAGGTTGGTCGTCTGGTCGCCCCAGATCACGGTGCCGCGGGCGTTGGGGGGGCCGTCCCAGATCTGGAGGTTGACCGCGGTGATCGTCGACGTCGTGCCGGGCGCGTAGGATTGGTATGCATAGAAGGTGATTGTCTCGATGTGTGCGGCACGCTCGAGTGTGAAGTCGTCCGCAACGCGGTTGCCGGCAGACAGTTGGTGTCCATAGCCGTAGGTGCACCCGCCAACCGCCCCCGGGACCTCGCTGACGTCCGCGCCACCGTAGCCGGTGCCCGGATGCGTGATCATCGGACCGTTGTCCCACAGAACGCCCTTGCCACCGAGCTGGCACTCGTCGGGAACGCCGTCACCTTGACAGTCGAGGCTGTCACCGCACTCGCCGTACACGTCCAGGCAATCGCCCGGGCAGCCAACGTCGCAGCCGTCCGGAATATCGTTCCCGTTGCAGTCGGGATCACACTCGTCAGGCACGCCATTCACGTCGGCATCATGGCTGTACCCGTCGGCGATGTCACACTCATCCGGGATCTGGTTGCCGTTGCAGTCTTGCGAGGTGCCTTCGAGGATGTCGCAGGTATCGTCGAACCGGTTGCCGTTGCAGTCGAGGGCGCTACATGCCGAGCCGCCGCCGTCGAAGAAGCCCCCAGCCGCCAAGCACATCGGCCCATAGTCGATGTAACACGCGTGACCTACGCAGCAGGCTCCCTGTGGCCACTCGACACAAGCGATCGTGAGGACGCCCGTGCCGGTGTCGGTCTCGTAGCCGCCGATCTCGATCAAGTACTGATCGCCCGCGAGCACAGGGATGGTCAGCTCCGACTGCAAACCGCACGCGTCGTCGTCGCAGCCTAGCTCGGTCCCGAGCGGCTCACAGGTGCACCTGTCGTAGACAGCCAGCTTGGTGTCGTAGCCGCTGCCACAGAGGCTGACGGTCGCGGCGCCCGTACACGTGGCCGTGTAGCAGGCCCAGACGTTGGGGGCGTACTGGCAAGTACCCGTGCCGTCGAACGTCGCCGTCGTTGTGTCGAACGGGAGGTCCGTCACGTCACCGATCGAAGGCGCGTCGGCGCACCCGTCGGAGGGCGACTGCGGCCACCGGTTTGGATCACAGTTCTCGCCGCCAAGAAGACCGCCCTCATGGACCGAGAGGCATTCGGTCTTGCTGGTCTCCGCGCACGTGCTAGTGCCGTGGGCCGGTTGGGCGAAAAGTGAATCCGGCGGACAGTCCAGGACGTTACGGCTGCCGGCGGCGGAGCCGTCGTCCATCGCCTTGCCCGATACCGATCTATCCGTCCACACCGCGCGGTTCTGGCGGCCTTGCTTCGGCCGCTGCTGCCCGATGGCAGTGATTTTGGGCTCTATCGGTTCGGCGGCTTTGGAAGCCCCCGGTTTGGTCGGCGCCTCCGTCGCATCCACCGCCCGATCCGGATCACCGGTGGCCACCTTCGCCGTCACACCCACAATGCCGCATTCTCCAATATCCGCATGTTGAGCGTGTTGGGGCTTCGTGTCGGCCAGCAACACGCTGGCAGGCAGAAGCAAGGCGCCAAACACGCACGCATTCTTCTTCCATCTCATACACGGCCTCCTGTTATCGTTGGGGGGCTGTTCATCGTCCGAACGAGCAAGCTGGGGCGGGTTCGTCGTCGTGCGCCGTTGCCGATCGCGCTCTTGCCAGGCAGCTGGGGCCCGCGCCAGCAGCCCGCGGCAAGACTGTGGCACCGGTGCCAAAGCCGGTGGTTTTCACGGTCAAGAACGGCGTTTCCGAACCGCTGCTTTCCCTCTTAGCACGGGCCGCCAGGCGTCGCGCAGAAACAACACGACCAATTGTGCCACTTGGCTCGCCGTGCCGCTGGATTGGCCTGCTGGCTTGCCGTTTGGCGGACCTGCCCGCAGGCAGGCGGGTCAACCGAATGCGCTGTTTCTGCGCGCCTCCTAAGCGGACCAGCACAGTCTGCCGGATGCGGATTCCGCGCGCGACGTGTCAAGCGTGGCCGCTCCCTCCACCTCCCATGTTCGTAAGGAACCCATTGGCCTCGGCTTACAGGACCTAATCTAACGAGAAATCGCCAAACGGTCAAGCCTGTCGTCGTCACGTGCGTTCTGCAATATCGGACGACGAAACGACCACTCGGCCGACTCCGCTCGGTTACTCCTGACGCCTTCCGGCGGTATAGTGTTGGCAACGAAGAACCGCCGCCATGCGATCCGATCGCCCAAGGCGATCGTACTGGTTTGACAGGGATGACCGATCCGCGGGAGAAGGCGTCGCGCAGGAGTAACATGACCGATTATGCCATCCGGCCGGTTTGCCGGCTTGCCGTTTGGCGGATCAGCCGTTTACGTTATCCCTGCGCGACTCCCAATGGTGCTGAGGGAATGACGGATCACAAAGGAACGCAGCGAAGCCAAGCAAAACGGGAGGCACCGTGAGGATCAAGCTGTCAGGTCCGGACATCACGCAGAGCGAGATTGACGCCGTCACCGAAGTCCTCAGGTCCGGCTGGCTCTCCCTCGGCCCGAGGGTACCCGAATTCGAGGAGGCCGTTGCCCGATTCGTCGGCGTCAAGCACGGGCTGGCAGTCTCCAGCGGCACCGCCGGCCTGCACCTGCTCGTGCGTGCCATCGGCATCCAACCCGGCGACGAGGTCATCGGTACGCCGTTCTCCTTCATCGCCTCGACGAATTGCATTCTCTTTGAGGGGGCGAGGCCTGTCCTTGTCGACATCGACCTC
This sequence comes from Phycisphaerae bacterium, assembly GCA_016935885.1. The sequence goes on from JAFGQA010000151.1 coordinate 15,901, forward strand.
GATACCTGGAACATCGACGTAGCCAGGATTGAAGCCGCAGTCACGTCGAAGACCAAGGCAATCATTCCCGTCGATGTCTTCGGTCAGGTCCCAGACATGGATGCCGTCAACGCCATCGCCGCCAAGCACGGCCTTCGGGTCATCGAGGACTCCGCCGAGGCCCTCGGCAGCAAGTACAAGGGTCGCATGGCCGGCTCGCTCGGCGATGCCGGCGTCTTCGGCTTCTACCCTAACAAGCAGATCACCACGGGCGAAGGTGGCATGATCGTCACCGATGACGACGAGATCGCCCGCCTCTGTGCCTCCATGCGAAACCAAGGCCGTGACACAGGCATGGGCTGGCTTTCCCACGAGCGCCTCGGCTACAACTACCGTCTTAGCGACGTCGCTTGTGCGATCGGCATCGTCCAAATGAAGCGCATTGACGAAATCCTCGCGCGGCGCGCCCGCGTCGCGGCCTGGTACCGAGAGCGCCTGGCCGGCGAAGACCGCATCGCCATGCAGGAGCCCAGCGACGACTGCGACATGAGCTGGTTCGTCTTCGTTGTCAAGCTCGCCGATCGGTACACGGAAGCGGACCGCGCCGAACTGATCGAGAAGCTGCGTGCAAGCGGCATCGGCAGCAGCAACTACTTCGCCCCCATCCATTTGCAGGAGTTCTACAAGCGCGAGTTCGGCTACAAGGAAGGCGACTTCCCCATCTGCGAACGCGTCGCCGCCCGCACCATCGCCCTGCCGTTCCACGGGGGCCTGGCCGAATCGGATGTCGACGAAGTATGTGAAACGCTGCGATCCCTTTTATAGCGCCTGCCCCAAGACTGCCTGCGGCACGGGCACCTCCCCAGGCTCCTCACAACCGCGGCCGGCGTACGTCACCCGTAATGACACCGCCGAGATGACAATGTCGCGGGGGCTCATCGGACGGGCAGCCCGGCAATCCGCCTGACGTCACGACGTACACGCCTGGAATGAAGCGCGTGTCGGAATCACTTGCCTGCGGGCCGCCGCCACATTACCATATCGACGGTAAACCGGGCTGGGCCTGCGGAGGCCACCGCGACGATGGCAAGAGTGCAGGCAGGAAGCTCGGCATGTTTGGATTGAGCATCGAGGCGGCGACCGGTCCCCAGACCGCGTGGCCTGGTCGGCACGGAACGGACAACCCATCGTACTCTCAGGAGGAGCCTGTCTGATGACTATTCAGAAGACCCTGCATTGGTGTTTCCTTGGCGCGTTCTTGACGATCCTGGTGGCGACCGGGTCGGATTGTCCACCCAGCGGTCTGCCAACACCGAATGGTGGTGATGGAGACGGTGGGGAACCCCTCGCCACACTCGAGACATTCGCCACCAACACCGGCGGTGGCAGCGGCATCGCGCTGCGGCCTTCGGACGGCGCGCTGTACATGGTCAACAGCACCGGCCTCTTTGGACCCATCACCGATGGCACCGACGTGTCCACGCTGACGCCGATCGGGGCAACCAACATGGCCGACGCGGCGATATTCACGACGCCGCAGGACGCGCTGGCCCTCGGCATCACCAACGCAGGCGAGTTCTGGATCGGCACGCAGTCGATGGCCACATTGGCCGTCGTCCCGGCGGGAGGTGGCGACGCCGCGCCTTTCGGGGGCCTGAGCGACAACACGCCCAACATCTTCCCGGAGACCTTCGCCCTCGTCCCGGCCGGGTTCAACGGTGCCCAGATGTTCGCCGGCAACCTCCTGGTCGGCGCAGAAACGACGTACTCACGGCTAGATGCGATCGACGTCGAAGGCGAGCAGTGCGTCACTGCTGTGGACAATCCTGATACCACGACCAATCGCCTTGCCCACCACCTGACCTTCGGCCTGGACGGCGTCCTGTATGGCTCTCGCGGCCTGCCCGGTTTAACGTACTTCGGCATACAGACCATTGCCACCGACGCTCGACCGACCGCGCTGAGCGGCACGCTCGGCGTGTCGGCGGACACCTTTGTCGCGCGCAGCAACGGCGATCTGGTCATGCGCGGCTCCTACCAGGAATCGGCGACCCAGACCACGACCGGCATCATCCTGTACACCGCGGCAACGCAACAAGTGGAGGTCGGCCTGGAAATGCCCGCCGCGAACATCTCGGAAAGCGACGAGATGGTCATCACGACCGACGGCACGATCCTTCTATCGCTGCCGAACCGCAACGAGATCGTCCGCGTGGTCGTCGATTGAAACGCAGTCGATGCCCACAGAGGATTCTCGCTACAGCGGAGAACGTGCGGCACCACTGGCTCGCTTGTGTTGCGCTACGGTCGATACGGCGGTGGCACGCTCGCAGTCTTGCGAGGTGACAGTGCCTCACGGCCGGACTGCTGACGCACGTGTCGGACGGCGGCACTCGCCCAAAACGGAGGCCCGTCACGGCCGAGGCCGGTGCCAGGCCGGTGCCACTGGCAGCTTGCCTGCCAGTGCGTATCCCCACGTTCGTGGCTGCCCCAACGCTCCGCCGAGAGACGACGCTCCGCCGAGAATCCCTTCTCGGCGCGTGCCACTGGCAGCTTGCCTGCCAGTGTCTGGACTTTGGCACTTTGGGGTCTTGATGGGGTGTCGGCTCAGGCTGACGACCTACCGG
>JAFGQA010000152.1 GCA_016935885.1 Phycisphaerae bacterium
ACGACGGGCTGTTTTCCATTGACGTAAGTGCTTGTCAAATAAGAGGCCGACTCTTCGACGTCCAACCAAACTGTCGAAGATGGGCCTCACAATGTGAGTAGCTTCCACGTCAGTACGCGTGCGTCGCAGGGCTGCGGCGGACCGCGCGCCCAAGGAGTGCGTGAAGCGCACTCCCGTGCCAGCTCGCCAGCCAACAAACACGGAATCTAGAGCAGTTCACGCTTGCCTGCGACTGTGGCACAGGCGCCAAAGCCCGTGAATCCACCGCCGAGACGGCGGTGCCACACGTGCATCCAACCGTGAAGTGCCTTAAGATACGCCTATGGCACGCAGGTCAAAGCGACGCGGTGACGCACGCCGTGCCAGCAAACCGAAGGCGGCCTCACCTCTGCTTGCCCCACAGCTTGGCCAGCTCGATCAGGACCTTGACGGCCGACTCCATCTGCTCGAGGCAGGCAAACTCCAGTGGCGAGTGGAAGTTGTGCATGCCGACCGACAAGTTCGGCGTCGGCAGGCCCATCTCGCTCAGGCGCGAGCCGTCGGTGCCACCGCGGATCGACTGGAACTTGGGCTCCAGGCCGGCCTTCTTAATCGCCTGGGCCGCCAGCTTGACCGCTCGCGGTTCCTTGCGCAGATGCTCGATCATGTTGCGGTACTGCTTCTTGACGTTGACGTCGATCTTCGCGCCGGGGTGCTCGGCCAGGACGGTCGCCGCCACGTTCTTCAGGATCGCGGCCTGCTCCTTCAGCTCGGCCGTCACAAAGCTGCGGAGCAGGATCTTGATCGTCACCTCCGGCACGCCGCCCTCGATGACGTACGGATGCAGGAAACCGTCTCTGCCCGCCGTAGCCTCGGGTGCGAGGCGCTGCCACGGCAGACGTGAGATGAACTCGGCCGCGAGGCGAATCGCATTTGTCATACGTCCCTTGGCGAAGCCGGGGTGAATATTCACGCCGGTAATCTTCACGGTCGCCAAGTCGGCGGAGAAGGTCTCGCTCTCCAGTCCGGCCTCCGCTTCGCCGTCGAGCGTGTAGGCACACCTGGCGTTGATCTTCTTGACGTCGACCTTGTCGCAGCCGCGGCCGACCTCCTCATCACACGTAAACACGACGCGGATCGGCCCGTGCTTGATCTTCTTGTTCTTCGCCAAGTGGGCGGCAGCGGTCATGATGCAGGCGATGCCCGCTTTGTCGTCCGCGCCGAGGAGGGTCGTGCCGTCAGCCGTGATGAGCGTCTTGCCCTTCAGCTCGGCCATCCCCTCGGTCTTGTCCGTGCGAATGACCTTGGACTTATCCTTGGGCAGTTTGATGTCCTTGCCGTTGTACTTCTTGTGAATGACGGGCCTCACGTTCTTGCCGCTGGCCTCCGGCGACGTATCCATGTGCGCAAGCCAGGCGATGGTTGGGGCCTTGACTGTCCCGGGGACCGTACCCATGACGATGCCGTGTTTGTCGACGCCGACATGATCGAGCCCCAGTGCCCGCATCTCCTCGGCGAGCAGCTTGCCCAGTTCGAGTTGGCCCTTCGAGCTGGGATAGTCCTTCGTGTCCTCCACAGCCGTGGTTTCCACCTTCACGTACCGGCAGAAGCGGTCCAATAACGTATCCACAGTGCGTCTCCAGAAGAAAAGTCAAGATTGCGACGTTTCCTTGCCCGTCGCGTCAACCACGGCATCGATCCTACAGCATTTCACGTTTGAATATAGCGTCGCCCCTCGTGGGCGGCGCAGTGAAATGCTACCGAAGCAGGCGCCGGGGACAAGCCCCGACGCTACATTCGTTAACTGCTCGAGCCGGGCACGACAGACCTGGGTCATTCTTCGCCCAGGCACACGGTGTTGTACGGTCTGAATGGATTCCGTGCAACTCCATCACGGGCGTTCGAGTGGAGTTGGGTCCATGACAGTTTAGGCGGGTGGCACTGGCAGCTCGCCTGCCAGTGTGCATGTGCCCCATGCGCTCACCAGAGAGATCACACGGGCGGACAAGCCGCCCGTGGCACCCATCGTCGAATGCCGCCGGAAGCGTCACGGACCCAGTGGAGTTGCACTGGCACACGCCACGGCCGTGCCAACAGCACACGATAGGCTGGATGCACTGCTCATAGAGTAGTGGCACGCCATGCTACCCATCACTTGAGTCGTGTCGGAGCACCAAGCGAACAGGGCCTACCGGGGAAGCTGGTGTCGTAGAAAAACGGTGGGCAGGTCATCACCGAGACGGTCAAGGCCCAGGAGGGATGCGATTCGCGATTCGAGTTCATCGATGCCTGTGCCTTTGAGGGCGGAGATGCGCAACGGGCACTCCATCTCTCCGTGGCCCGAACCACTGATCGGCATTCTGCAATCCGCAATTCCCGATTCTCCGCTCGCAACCGCGATGTCCCATTTGTTCATCACGACAACGCTCGGGCGAACAGCCGGGAGCGACCAAGGGCCTATCAGCCCGTGGCAAAACTGTGGCACCGGCGTCTCGCCGGTTGTTTTCACGGTAAGGAACGGCGTTTCCGAACCGCTGTTTTCCTTTCTACCTCGGGCTGCCTTCCCGAAACCTCCTGTGGCGCGGGGCCCTGGTTCGTGATCTGACACCTGCGAAACGTCGGCGCCACCGTTTGGGGATAGGCTCCTCAAAACGCAGACCCATTGGTCGCGTCGCCAGCCCGCCGCGACGGTCGCATCGAGGACGATCACGACAAGGTCGGCAAGGCCGGCTTGGCGGCGGGCTCGGCGGATGGCCTCGGCCTCGATCTCGCAGTTCGTGTTACGAATGCCTGCCGTGTCGGTCAGCGTGACGGGCCATCCTTGAACCAGGGCTGTTTCGGAGACCCAGTCGCGCGTGGTGCCGGGCTGGTCGGAGGTGATGACCCGGTCGGCGCCGATCAGACGGTTGGCGAGGGTGCTCTTGCCGGCGTTTACCGGACCGATCAGCGCGACGCGAAGGCCCTCGATCAGGCGGACGGCGACCCGGCTACGTTCATGGAAGGCGGTCACTTCGCTTGGTGTGGGCGTGCGTCCGGATGGCCCTGTGGTATCGTCGTTCCGGCGCTCGTGGCACGGGCGAGACGCCTGTACTACTAACGATTGGAATCTTCGCTTCTCGCGAAGAGACCTGTTGCACCGGCGTCTCGCCGGTGGGGTCACGGGCGGGACGCCCGTGCCACACTTTGGTTGCGGCCGGAGGCCGCCCTGTGCCACAAAAGTCTCAGCGGTCTGAGAATGTGCTCCAAGTGAGTCGAGTTGCCTCAGGAATCCGGGCAGAATGCGGCGTTGGGTCAGGAGCCAGTGGGTAAGGCGACGCGATGAAACGCCCAGCAACGTCCTGTCGACGTCCCGCTCAATCAGGTCCGCCTCTGCGTACAGGGAAACGAAGGCGTCGGCATCGACAATCCGTGCCCCGTTCTTCTCCATGAGCATGAGTACGCGCTGTGCGATTCGCACGCCGCCGTGTGTGTTGATCTCGGCGGTCGTCGTGTCGCCGCGGGGAATGCGGACCACGACCACGTCATCCACGATGGCGCCTTCATCGACGATCTGACAAAACGTGGGCCGGTGATCAAGGAGCCTCGGCGGTTGGTCGGAGGTGTTCTGCATTACACGAGCGGGGGCCCGGCGAAGGACCCGGCCCAGGATTGCGTCGACGCCCGGCCCTGCCACGCCGACAACGGCGATGGCGCCCGGGGCCAGACGTGTCAGCAGCGCCGCGATGGTGGCGGGGGCTTTCGTCGTGGGGGCGTCCGGCGTCATGACTATTCGTCTTCGAAGGGCGCGAAGTGCTTGCGATAGGCGAGGGCGATGCCGCGAACGCACAGGTCCGGGACGACGTTATCGATGAAGTCGCAATGTTCGCTGATGAGTTCGGCATTGCCCCCTGTGACGATGAGCTGTGGCCACTCTCGCAATTCGGTGGCGTAGCGCTCGGTGATCTCGCGGAGGCCGCCGACGACGCCGTAGATGATACCGTTGCGTATTGCTTGCTCGGTGCTGGTGCCGTATACCGCGCCTGTGGGTTCGACCGTCACGTGGGGGAGTTGGGCGGTTTTTTCGTGCAGCGCGCTGGCCTGGAGGCCGAGTCCGGGGAGGATCGCGCCGCCCATGAAAACGCCCTCATTGTTTACACAGTCGACGGTGACGGCCGTTCCGAAGCTTGCGATGACACAGGCCTTTCGGACTCTGTCGTAGGCGGCCGCGGCGCAGCAGATCCGATCGATACCGACCGCCTCCGGGGATTCGACCGCCAGGGAAATTGGTCGATGCAGATCCTCACCCACGACCAGCGGCAGCGTGTCGAGTCCTTTGGTGATGTGCCCACGAAGTCGGCCGAGCATGGACGGGACCACCGACGCGGCTACAACCGCCCGGCGGAGGTTGTCCGGCACGGCAGCCCAGACATGGCCGGCGTGTTCCACCACCTCGTCGATCTGTTCGTGGCTAAACCGCTGATGGGTGCGAATCTGTCCCTTGATGCAGGAGGCCACGGAAACGTGGGAGTTTCCTATCTCGAGTATCACAAGACTCGCGTGGATCCGTGGGTCGGCTTGGTGTGGCACGGTGACGCTCCCGCACGCGCAGTGCAAAGCAGAGTAAAACCAGCGTCATGGCGCAGTCCATCGCCTAAAAGGCCACACCGCGCGGACACGGCGCCGCAGAGGACTCGGCAGATTATAGCCGAAACCGGAAGCGTTTAGCACGACGTGAGCCGCTGTGGAAATATCAACGGGGTGTACGTTCACGATTGCAGGTGGATTCTAATGCGGCCAGCGGCCACTGGTGCGAGAATCCTTTCTCGCGCCCACTTCCGGGGTGAATGTTTCCCCACACATCGACGCAAGGGACCGAGAAGGGATTCTCGGCCCAGGGATTCTCGGCCCAGGAATTCTCGGCCCAGCGTCGTCTTTACGTACGGAGATGGCGTACACCCGTGGCAGCCGCTTCCAAGAACCGTCAAGCGTGCTCGGGAGTGACGGTGCGATGCGGGGGAGGGTGCCCCGCGGCCGCTCGACTTGCGGAGTCAGCGGCCAGGACGTCGCAGACCGGCTTGAATCTTGGCAATCAAGGCGGTCATCTCGGCGATCTTGCTGGAGAGGGTGTCCACGACGTTGTCGTGCGCCGCTTGCTCGATCTCGGCCGCGCGGTTCGCGACGGTGTGATACCCGTGGTCGATGCCCCCGGTCTTGAGTTCGCTGGCGATCGCCCGAATGCGATCGAATGCCTGGGCGCGAAGGGCGTCCTGCATGGCTGTCACTTGATCCGGCAGGGTCCGCACGAACGTGTCGACGACGCTCCAGAGCTCAGGGGAATCCGCCAGTAAGGTGGAGAGCAACGGCTCGTCGTCGGTCCCGCTCGGATCCTTATCGGCATCGGTCATCGAAGCGACTCCTCGTTCAGGGATGCGCGCGCCTGGCAATCGCTGATAGGTTACGTTGGGCCAACTCATTGCTGGTGCTAGGCCTCCACCATGCTTAACATCGAAGCGTTACGGGCTGACCTTGAGATAGCGTGTCAATGTCAAGTGGTCTCTGTCCGAAAACGTGCCGTGTCGTCGCGGGTCCGTGACGGAATAGAATGCCGCCGGAAGTGTCACGGACCCTGTCGTCGCGAAGTCCGCAACGCTCGGGCGGTGAGATGGATGGGCGAAGCGGCGTGGAATCAGAAAGGGGAAGGCTCGCGGCCGGCTACGCCGGGCGGTTTTCGCCCGGACTGTCGTCGGCAATGAGATCGGACTCGTCGATTTCATCGAGGTCATCGATTTCCTCGAGGTCATCGGCGTCGCCGGGCCCGCCCGGCCCGCCGAGGTCGTCCAGGTCGAGATCGCTGAGGTCGTCAATATCGAGTTCGCCGAGTTCGTCGATGTCGAAATCGTCCGTATCTTCAGGCGATTCGGGTGCCGGCGAGGCCCTTGTTGGTGCTTCCGACGCGGCCGGGACGGGTGCGTCCGGAGAGATGTGCTCGGGAATCCCGTCTATCTGAACGGTGAAAATCACCGGACCGATTTTGACTCGGTCACCCGGCTTGAGGGCGGCCTGGGCGACCTTCTGGTCGTTGACAAACGTACCGTTGCTGCTGCCGAGATCTCGGAGTGTCACTTTGCTGCCGTTGACCGTGATCTCACAGTGCGACCGTGAGACTTCCGCCACGGGGATGCGCAAGGCAGCGTCTATCTTTCGTCCTATGACGAGGGGCCCGGTCTCCAGCGCAAAGTCCTTGCGCACACCCTTTTTTCCGAAGGTCACGAGGGCAACTGTCATCATCGTCTCGTGCTGCATCCGCTTGTCGGTTGATTTGAAACACGCGCCGGATCAGACACCCGGATCCGGTATCCTACACCAATCTAACGAGAATCCAACCTTATATCAAGCCGAACCATAGGGTCTTGGCTGTGGTCCGGGCCGCGTCCTGTAAGGTACGCCATACGGACCCCTGCGCTCCCCAAACGCCGCCCTCGCAGGCTGCAGCCGGGCAGCGCGTCGATCTCCCCTGCCTCCCCACTGATGGCGGCTGCCGCGATTCTCATCCATCGCCGCTCATCGCAGGCTCGCCGTGCCGGAGGCAGAGGAGCCCCCGGCCTGCTCGGGGGTGGCTGTGCATCACGCGCGAGCGCCCCCCGGCCGAGTGCGTGTTTAGCGGTCAAACGGGGTATCCTCGGTAACGAACGACACGCCCCACGGGGGCGGGTCGCTCCTTACCCGTGAGAACAGCCTGGAAAGGACGCCCACTGGCCACAGGTGGGCTCCGCCGCCGGCGGACCTCACCCGAGCGCCACCCCGCTGAACACGTACCCGACCGAGGTCGGGGGATCTTGGACGCGGTTGCCGTTCACCCCGCGCGTCGCGGCGTCCTGGTTCCAGGCGTTAACTGCCGGCGTCTCCATCGTTCAATAGACCCAGCGGAGGTGCGATCGGCGTACCTCATCGAGGCACTCCGATTGCTAGCCGCTCTCGCTGGAGACGTCCTGGGCGAGGAGACCCTATGGATGCCGTTGAGATGGAGGGGGTGACCAAGACCTTCGGGCGGACGGTCGCAGTTGACGATCTGTTGCTGGCGGTTCCAGCGGGGACAGTCTACGGCTTTATCGGGCCGAACGGGTCCGGCAAGACCACGACGTTGCGAATGATCATGCGGATCCTACACCCGGATTCAGGCCGCATCCGCGTGCTTGGCGAGGACGTCACCGTCCGCGGCGCGGCGTCGGACCGAATCGGGTATCTGCCGGAGGAGCGCGGGCTGTACCGCAAGATGCTGGTCAACGAGTTGCTGCGGTTCTATGCCGAGCTGAAAGGCATGCGAAACAGCCGGGCCGAGATCGATCGTTGGCTTCAGCAGCTCGACCTGGCCGATTGCGGCAAGAAGAAGGTCGAGACGTTGTCCAAGGGCATGTCGCAGAAGGTCCAGTTCATCGCAACGGTGTTACACAAGCCGGATCTGGTCATCCTCGACGAGCCGTTCTCCGGTCTGGACCCCGTCAACCAGGAGGTGCTCAAGGATGCCGTGCTCGACATGAAGCGCGCGGGCGCGACCGTCATCTTCTCCACGCACGACATGGAGGTCGCCGAGAAGATGTGCGACTTCGTCTTCATGATCTTCAAGGGCCGCAAGGTCCTGGACGGCACGCTCGAATCGATCAAGCAGCGATACGGCGAGGACACGCTCCGCGTGCGGCTGGACGACAACAGCGTGGCGTTCGATCGCCTTCCCGGCGTTGACAACGTGAATGACTACGGTCGATTCCAGGAACTGCGGATGGCCGACGGGGCGGACCCTCAGACGATTCTGCGGGAGTTGGCAGCGCAGGCCCGCGTGGAGCATTTCGAGATCGCCCAGCCCACGCTGCACGACATCTTCGTGCGGATCGCCAGGCCGGAAGCGGAGGAGGTCAGCCGTGCGTAGAATCTGGGTCGTCGCCATGCGGGAATACCGGGCGAACGTGCGGACGAAATCGTTCCTCATCGCCATCTTCCTGGTGCCGATCTTCATGTTCGGCGGCATCGGGGTGATCACCTACATGGAGCACCGGGGCGAGAGCGGCACAAAACGGGTCGCCGTGCTCGACCGCTCGGGCAGCATCTTCGCGGACTTGCGCGCGGCCGCCGTTGAACGAAACAAGACAGGCATCTTCGACAAAGAGACCGGCAGGCAGGTCGAGTCGGCTTACGAACTGGTCGAAATCGCCCCGGTCGCCGGCCGATCAGACGAACAACTGCTGGAACTGTCCGATCGAGTCCGCGCCGAGAAGTACTTCGCGTTTGTAGAGATCAGCGAGGATATTCTTGACGCCAGCGAATCGACGGGTGGGACCGGTATCCGCTACTACACGAATCAGCCGGCCGAGCGAGGGATTCCCCGCTGGCTGCTCTGGAGGATCAGCGAACAGGTCAAAGCGATCCGGTTCGATAAGGCCGGCATTGACCGGGACTTGGTGGGGCGAGCCCTGCAGCCGGTGTCGCGTGAGGACCTGGGGCTGCTCAGCAGGACGGAATCGGGCGAGATCAAGCAGGCCGAGGAGGTGGACGAACTGGCTTCGTTCGCGGTCCCGTTCGGTTTTCTGATGATGATGTTCATGTGTCTGATGGTCACGACGCAGCCGCTGCTACACGGCGTGCTCGAGGAGAAGATGCAGCGCATCGCCGAGGTCGTGTTGGGGTCGATCCCGCCGTTTCACCTCATGCTGGGCAAGCTCGTGGGCCATCTGTTTGTCGCCCTGACGCTGATCCTGATCTACTTTGCGGGGGCGTACTTCGTCGCCAACCACGTGGGCAAGGCCGACCTGCTCGAGCTGCGCCTGATCGGCTGGTTTCTGGTCTTCATGTTCTTCGGGATCTTCATGTACGGCTCGCTGTTCCTAGCCGTCGGGGCGTGCTGCAATGATGTGAAGGAGGCCCAGAGCCTGGTCATGCCGATCATGTTTCCCATGATGATCCCCATGTTCATGCTGGTGCCGATCATCCAAGCCCCGAACGGCACCCTAGCCACCGTGATGTCGCTGATTCCAATCTGGACCCCGTTGATGATGGTGATGCGCCTGGCCATGCCGATCGTCGTGCCCGCCTGGCAGCCACTTCTGGCGATAGCGGGCTGCGTGGCGGGGGCGCTGTTCTGCGTTTGGGTAGCCGGACGGATCTTCCGCATCGGCCTGCTGATGCAAGGCAAGCCACCAAAGATCGGCGAGATGATCCGCTGGGCAGTGCGGGGATAGGGCTCCACGGCGGTTATCCCGGCGGCGGCCCGCAGCGTGCCACGGGCATCTTGTCCGCCAGTGTTGTCCAAACGGGTGGCCCACCTGTATGAAGCCAGGTGGGTCGGGTTCGGCCCGACGCCGGCACTCGTTGGCGCGGTACACGCAGCACACAATGACCCATCAGAGCCGCGGCCGTCAGGGATCAAACCCGACGGACGCGGCGTCCTTCCGAGCCCAAACGCAAGCGCGGCGTATTGTGGCAACGCGACGCAGATCAACCCGTCGCTTGCGCTGCGGGCTCGGATCATTGGTCATCTCGGGCAGTCAGTGACGCGTGGGGCTTTGCCTGATCGCCCACTATATGGGTCCGGTCACTTCGTCCGTTCGATGAGCGCTTCATTCGAGAGACAGGCTAAGATGACGCCACCTTACCACTCCCCCCCGCGTGGGCACATGCGCTGCGGAGGTCAATAGCAGCCGCAACTTCAGTCGGCCACCGGCTGAACCGATACCGTACGAGCCAGAATAGCTCGGAGGGAGCCGCGCTCGCAGCTATGGGGCGCGCGCGTGAGTGTATTACCAGACCGACGGAGATCACTATGGACGTGAAGTTCATCAATCCATTCGTTCAAGCCCTGGGCCACGTGTTCCAGACCATGTTGAATACGAAGGTCCAGATCGACAAGCCAACGCTGAAGAGAGCGGACTTGGTGACGGCCGAGGTCTCCGGGATCATCGGTCTGTCGGGAGACGTCCAAGGATGTGTCGTCCTGAGCTTTCCCGGGAACGTGGCCTGCAAGGTCGCGTCCACCTTCGCCGGTGTGGAGTTGACGATGGATTCTCCTGACTTCACGGACGCGATTGGCGAACTTGCCAACATGGTGGCCGGAAACGCCAAGAAGGATTTTGTTGGTTATAACACGAACATCTCGTTGCCCAGTGTCATCATCGGACCGGGGCACAAAGTGTCACAATCCAAGTCTTCGCCCTTTTTGATCATCCCCTGTGAAACCCCGATGGGGCGATTTAACGTGGAAGTGGCCTTGATCGCCAGCAAGAAGTCGGCCAAGGAAACATCGCAGCCCGTTGCAGGAGCAGTCTAATGAAGATCCTTCTAGTAGACGACTCTCGAACGATTCGCAACATTCAGAAGAATACGCTGAAGACGCTGGGCCATGAGGACGTCGTGGAGGCCGGCGACGGGTTGGAGGCCCTGGCGCACCTGGCTAAGGAGTCGGTCGACCTGATGCTGGTCGACTGGAACATGCCCAACATGGACGGCATCACGTTGATCAAGAGGGTCCGCGAGAAGGATCAACAGACGCCCATCATCATGGTCACGACGGAGGCGGAAAAATCGCGGGTCCTGGAAGCGGTCAAGGCTGGCGTAAACAACTATGTGGTGAAGCCGTTCACCGCGGACACGCTCTCAGAGAAAATCAACCAAACGATGCAGAAGTCTACGACCGCCGCGACCACGTGACGCTAGACAGCACATCCTTACAGGGGTGCGCGAGCCGACAGCTTACATGTCTGCCGCCTGGCTTTCGATCCCGGTGGTGTGGCGCTCGTGCTCAATGGTGCTGCTGTCGGTATCGCCCGTCAACGCC
>JAFGQA010000153.1 GCA_016935885.1 Phycisphaerae bacterium
ACGACGGGCTGTTTTCCATTGACGTAAGTGCTTGTCAAATAAGAGGCCGACTCTTCGACGTCCAACCAAACTGTCGAAGATGGGCCTAACAGCCCGTGGTAAAAGGGAAAACAGCGTTTCGGAAACGCCGTTCACGACCGTGAAAACCACCGGCGAGACGCCGGTGCCACAGTTTTGCCACGGGCTGCTAACGAATCACCAAGACCACAAGGAAGCTGCCCCGGTCCCGGTCCGCACTTCGGATGCTGTAGGCGCCTGTGATCCGCCAAACGGCAAGCCGTGCCTTTGGTTTCCTCGATATCGTTGGATTCGGCTGGCGGGAATCGGCCGAAGTCGCAGGAGGACGTGCTCGCTTGCGGTTGGGAGGGGGGAACGGTGAGCAAGACTGGGGGTGCATTACCGGGGGGGAAGAAGCGGTTCTGGGAGGTTATGGCGGATGGTTTCTGCCGACGGCGCTGTAGGGGCGAGCGTGACGGTCACGAGGCGGCCGCTGGTGGGTCTGCTGGCGTATCAGCGGTCGGCGGTTCGGTGCGATGCGCGGTTCACCTGGAATTGTTGGGCGCGGCAGACGGGAAAGAGCTTCACGTTCAGCCTACGCCGGGTGTTACGCGGGCTGAATCGGCGGCGCAACCAGATCATCCTTTCGGCGGGCGAGCGGCAGAGCCGGGAGGTGATGGAGAAGGTCCGACTGCATTGCCGGGCCTTGCAGGTGTGGCACGAGTGGCACGGGTACGGGTTCTTCCGGGGGACGTCGTTTCGGCAGTTGGAGGTGCGGCTGCCGGGGGGCGTGCGGATCATCGGTCTGCCGGCGAACCCGATGACGGCGCGGGGCTTTACGGGCGACGTGTTCCTGGACGAGTTCGCCATGCACTCGGACGACGCGGCGATTTGGTCGGCGCTGTTTCCGACACTGCTTCGCGGCGAGGGCGAGTTGGACGTGGCGTCGACGCCGCGAGGGCGGAAGAACGTCTTCTACCGCCTGCGGGAGAACCGGCGGTTTCGGCATCAGACCATGACGCTGGCAAAGGCGGTTGCGGCGGGGCTGGCCGTGGATGTCGCGACGATGCGGCAAGGCATCGGAGATGAGTCGGCGTGGCGGCAGGAGTTCTGTTGTGAGTTTGTGGACGAGGCGACGAGCTTCATGACGCACGCGCTGATCCGGAGTTGCCAGGATGCCAGGCTGAGCGTTTCGGTGGATTGGGCGTGTCTGGGGCGACGAGGGGCGCAGGTCTATGTGGGGGTTGATGTCGGGCGGTACCGGGACGTGACGGCGGTCTGGCTGTGGGAGCGGCTGGGTGACACGCTCGTGACACGGGGCGTGGAGGTGTTGCGGGCGGCGCCGTTCGCCGAACAGGAGGCCGCCATCGGGCGGATCCTGGGGCAACGGGCCGTGCAGCGATGCTGCATCGACGCGACCGGCCTGGGACTGCAGTTGGCCGAGCGGCTGGCGGAGCAGTTCGGGGAGCATCGGCTCGAACGGGTAATGATTACCGCGGCGCTGAAGAGCGAGCTGGCCGGCGGCCTCCGGGTGCTGGCGGAGCGGGGGTGTGTGCAGATTCCGGTGGACGAGGCCATCGTGAATGACTGGCACTCGATTGCGCGGTTGGTGACGAGCGGAGGTCACGTGCGGTTCGACGCGGATCGTTCGAGCGGCGGCCACGGGGATCGGTTTTGGGCGGCGGCGCTGGGCATTCACGCGGCGGACGAGCTCGTGGGAGATGCGGGCTTTGTGACGAGCGGGCGATTGGCGTTTGCGCGCGAGGGCATCTGGTAGGAAACGTCGAAACGTCGAAACGCCGAAACGTCAAGAAGATGGAGACTTGCGGTGAGATAGTGGCACACGACATCGCGTCGACCGCTTACACAGAAAAGAACGTGTGGTGGTGCATTGATTTCTGGTTTCCAGTCTCCGGAGGAGGCAGGCAATGGGTTTCTTGAATCGGTTGGTGAATTCGTTGGGCCGCGGGACGGGGGCGGCACCGAGGCCTGGTGTGCTGCTTGGGCGACGAAAGGAGGACGCGGTTCGTGACTATCCGGCGGACGGTCTGACGCCGTCACGACTCGTGTCTATTCTGCGGGAAGCGGACAGTGGCTCGCTGTCGGCCCAACTGGCGCTGTTCGAGCAAATGGAGGAGAAGGACGCGCACCTGTATAGCGTGGCCAATACGCGACGGCTGGCGGTGACGGGGCTGCCGTGGGAGGTGGTGTCGGCGGCGGAGATGCCGGGGTGGGGGATTAGGCGAGGTCTGTCGCGGGACCG
Organism: Phycisphaerae bacterium; assembly: GCA_016935885.1. Next base: position 2,261 of record JAFGQA010000153.1, read on the forward strand.
GGGCGCGGCGGACGAGGCGGCGGCGTTTTGCGATGAAGCATTGCGCGGTGTCGATGGCTTCGAGGAATCGCTGGTACACATCTCGCTGGCGTTGGGGCGGAACATCGCCCTCGTGGAGCTGGTTTGGGAGGCCACGGCGTCGGGATTGCGGCTGGCCGAGTTGGCGCCTGTGGATTTCGGGCGGGTAGTGCTAGGCGACCTGGACGAGGTTCGGGTGCTGACGGAGGGGGCGAAGTATGACGGCGTCGAGCTGCCGGCGAACAAGTTTGTCGTCCACACGCCGCACGCGGTCAGCGGGCATCCGAGCCGTGGAGGGCTGCTGCGTGTCACGGCATTGGCGTATCTGGCGAAGCACTTCGCGTTGAAGGACTGGCTGATCTTCGCGGAGGTCTTCGGGATGCCGGTGCGTGTCGCACGGTATTCGCCGAACGCGACGCCGGAGGAGAAGCGAGAGCTGCTGGAGATGCTGAAGCAGTTGGGAGCAGATGCTACGGGGGTCTTCTCGAAGGCGGTGGAAGTGGACGTCCTACAGCCGCGGATGCCGGGTGAGACGAACCTGTACGAGAATCTGTGCCTGTACTGTGATCGGGAGATCAGCAAGGCGTGGTTGGGGCAGACGCTGACGACGGACACGATCCGAACCCGGGCGAGCGCGGGCGCGGCAGTGGTGCACGATCGGGTTCGCCGGGACATCCGGGATAACGATTTGCGAAGGGAGGCGCACACGTTGCGGCGGGACCTGTTGGCGCCACTGGTTCGGTTCGAGTTTGGGCTGGACGTGCCGGTGCCGTACTTTCGGCGGGCCTTGGACCAGACACTTCGTCCCGAGGAACTGAGCCGTGTGCTGGATGTAGCGGTGAATCAACTGGGCGCTCGCGTGCCTGCCCAGTGGGCGCATGCGGCGCTGGGGATTCCTCGCGCAGGTGTGAATGAAGCGGTCTTGGCCGGCGCTGGAGTCGAAGGCGGCGGCAATGGGAACGGTGAGCAATAGTAATGGGTGATTGTCAGGGGAAAACCGAACACCGAAAGCTCAAAAGCCGAAAGTCGGAACGTCAAAGAGGCAGGGTTTCGAGGATTGAATGGGCATGCGAGTCAAGGTGGAACAAGGGAACGGGCAGATGAGCGCGACACAAGGTGCAATTCAAGCTGAGGCTGATCAGACTGGGCGGAATGATGAGCGGAAGGTGGACCGTAGTCTGGACCGTGTGGTCATGGAGGCTTCGGCGTTGGGCGGGACGGAGGTGCCGAATCGGGTCCTGATCGCGCCGTGGGGCGAAGTGAGGAGTCCGGTGGGGTCGTTCATTCTGGACGAGGAGGCGGGCATCGCGACGATCGCGGCGTTTGAGGAGCATCAGACAGACCTCCCGGTGGATTATGAGCATCAGACGTTGGGCGGGGCGTACACGTCACCGACCGGACAAGCCCCCGCGGCCGGCTGGATCAAGGCGCTCTCGGTGGTGTCGCCGCTGGAGGCGGCGCAGGACGAATCGGAGACCGAAGCGGGGCTGTGGGCCGAGGTGGAGTGGACGCCGGAGGCGCAGGAGCAGCTTCGCGGCCGGCAGTACCGGTACTTGTCACCGGTGGCCTTGGTGCGGCGCAGCGATCGCCGCTTGGTGGGGATCCACTCAGTGGCGTTGACGAATAAGCCGGCGATCGTGGGGATGCGCCCCGTGGTGCAAAGTGACGCGCCGGTGGCACCGGGCGAGACGGTGATGATCCCGGCGACGGCGGAACTGCGGAGTCTGTTACGGGCGGACGACTCGGCGGCGGACGAGGTCGTGCTGGTGGCGGCCGCTGAGCGGATCCGGACGTTGGAGGAGGCTGAGAGGCTACGGGCGGCGTCGGAAAGGGTGTCGCGTGCCATGTCGGCTGGGAAGCTGACGGCGCCGCAGCGTGACTGGGCGATGTTACTTGCCCGGCGTGATCCGGCGGCGTTTGACCAATGGGAAGCGTCCGCGCCGGTGGTCGTGCCGCTGGGGCGTTTGCCGTTGTCGGTTGAGGCCGGCGCGGGCGGTTCGCCGGACCGGCGTTCGATGGAGACGGCGGCGCGGGCGGAGTGGCGGGCGAACCGGCGGTTCCTCGAGAAGATCTGTACCGAGGAGGCGTACGTGGCCAGCGCGCTTCGCCAGTGTGAGACGTAGGCGAGGAGCGCATGGAGGCATGAGTTTTCGCACCGGCAACGCGAGCGCCACAACAACGGGCCGCCAAACGGTAAGCCATGACGGAGGCCGGTGCTTGGTACCGCAGCAATCCGCTGCAACAGTGTGATCGGACAGAAGAAGGGAGAGGATCATGGCGCTGACGGCGAATCGCGAGTTGAATCGCTACGTGGATCAGGAACTCAGGACGTTTCCGGTGAAGGCATCGGAGCACATCTGGAAAGGCGCCCTTGTCGGCATCGATCGTGGGTCCGGCGACGTTCGCAACCTCGTCGCCGGAGACGTGTTTGCGGGCGTCGCCTACGAGGAGGCCGACAACAGCAGCGGCAGCGGGGGCGACATCTCCGTTCGGCTGTACACGCAAGGTGATTTCGTGATGCAGACGCTCAACGTGACCGCGGATCACGTGGGGTCGCCGATGTACGCGACAGACAACGAAGTGACCAACGTTGCCCCGACGGGCCTGGGGGCCAGCTATTGTGGGATTTTGATGGCGGTGCTGTCGTCGAACACGGGGATCGTTCGCATCGTGCCGATGGCGATTCCACAGAACGAGCGGGCGTTGCAGGTGCCCCTGTCGAGCTCGACATCGGGTGCGACCACGAACCCGGTGATGATCGCACAGCGGACCATCAAGATTCTGAGCATCGAAGTTTTGTTTAACACGGTGCCGGACCAGGGGAACCTGGACGTGGGCACACATGCAAGCGACCCGGACGAGACGGTGGACGCGTTTGATTTGTCCGGCCTGACGGCGAACACGCCGACTTCGCTGACCATCGTGAGCAATCAGCTTGCCAAGGGCAGTCGTCTGTGGGCGAAGGTGGGGCAGGCGTCGAGCACCGCTGGTGTGGGTGGGTTGCTCTCAATCCGGTACGTGGAGCTGCCATAGAACGGCGAGACGGTGAATCGCCGGCGTGAGAACAGGGTGACGGCAGGGTGTCGAAGAGAGAATAAGGAGCAGATGGGATGGCTATTGTCAATACGGGGTTACTGACAAAGGGGCTTCGAAGCGAGTTTTTCAACCGACTCGAGGCGACGCCGACGTACTACCAGGACCTGGCGACTCGGATCGTGTCGAACTCGGACCAGGAGCAGTATCGCTGGCTGGGTACGGTTCCACAAGTCCGCGAATGGGGTTCGGGGCGTCTTGCGCAAGGGCTTCGCACGGAAAGCTACTCGGTCGAGAATCTGAAGTATGAGGCGACGATTGAGGTCGACCGCGATGAGATCAGTGACGATCAGACCGGCCAGATCCGGCTTCGCGTGGCGGAGCTGGCGCAGCGGGCGGCAACGCACAAGGACTACCTCATTGCGCAGTTGCTGATCAACGGCGAGACGGCGGGCAACAACAGCTATGACGGCGTGCCGTTCTTCAGTGATTCGCACGAATCGGGTGAGTCGGGTACGCAAGATAACCTCCTGACCGCGTCCGCGCAAAGCGCCAATTCCCCGACGGTGGACGAGTTCAAGGCGGCCCTCGAGGCGGCGATTGGCGAGATGCTGCGCTTCAAGGACGACCAGGGCGAGCCGGTGTTCATCTCGGCGTCGGGTCTGGGCGTCGTGGTTCCCCCGACGATGCTGTTTCCGGCGACGGAGGCGATCAACTCCACGGTGATTGACAGCCGGACGAATGCGTTGCAGGGCATCGCGCGGGTCATTGCCTTTCCGTGGCTGACGGACTTGTCGAAGTGGTACTTGCTGAAGACGGACGGCGTGGTGCGGCCGTTCATCTTCCAGGACCGTGAGCCGGTGGAGTTCAACGCGTTGACGGAAGAATCGGACGAGGGCTTCCGTCGCGAAAAATTCCTGTTCGGCGTTCGGGCGAGATACTGCATGGCGTACGGCTACTGGCAGTACGCGGTGCGTACTGACTTCACGGTCGCGTAGAGGTGCGTCTCCAGGGAGTTGTGGCGCCGCCGCGGAAGGCGGCGCCGGCACAGGCCTTGGCGCCTGAGCCAAGGAGGTCCCAGGATGCACGCCACGCACGCGGGAATCTGACGACGGGTCTGTGTGGGGATCGGTGGGTGAGGACGGCGACATGACATACATCACGAATGCGGACATCGAAGCCTGGCTGGGTACCGAGACATACATCGAGCTGACGGACGATGCGGGCAGCGGCTCGGCGGATCCAGTGAAGGTAGACGAGGCGCGGCTCGGGGCTGAAGGCGAGGCGAACAGCTACCTGGCGACGCGCTATCGCGTGCCGGTGGATGCGTCATCGGATGCCGAGGTGGCGGCGGTCCTGCGGATTTTCGTGCTGGATGTCGCTGCGTACCGGCTGCACAGTCGCCGTCCGCCCGTGCCGGAGGATGTTGTTCGACGGCGGGAGGAGGCCGTGACGTGGCTGAGCCGCGTGGCGTCGGGGATTGTGCAAATGCCGTCTGCGACGCCATTGGCGGAGAACCCAACGTTGGGCATGCTGGGACGGGCTGAAGGTTCCGACCGTGTGATGACACGAGAGGGCCTGGAGGACGTGTGATTCAACGGGACCGATGCTCGGTCGCGGGTGTTTGGCGAGGGAGGCACTGTCGAAGATCGATCCAGGAGGGTTGCTCCTTGGCGGTCGCCGAAGTCTCGGATGGTGCTCCACGGCCAAGCTCCGCTTGTTTCGGGCGACGCTCGACCGTGCCATCCGGCTTGCCCCACCTTCCGGGGGCTACATAGGACGCAGCGAGTGGGAAGCGATGTCATCAGACTTGGGCAATCTTGAGAATGCCATTGTCTCGCGGCTGGAGTCGGCGGAGGTGTCGGGCTCGCCGGTGTTCCAGACGGTACAAGGGATATCCGGCGGGTATCGGCCGGCCCTTCGCGGGGCGATTCGGCGCGAGCGGATGCCGGCGGCCTACGTCGCGTTCATGGATCAGCCGATGGCACCGGAGGTCAAGCCGGCCGTCCGCGGAGTGCGGTTTGTCGTGTCGGTTGCGGATCGCGTGCTTCGGGTGGAGTCCGATCCGCGACATGGTGACGTCAGCTCGCTGGGCACGTTCACGCTGCTGGAGAAATCGCGCGAGCAACTCGACGACTACGAGCCTTCGGCCGGCCTGCGCCTGGTGAATCTGCACCAGAAGTTCGTCGAGGCCGACGATCGTGTGGCGGTGTATGAACTGCTGTATCGCGTCTGGCCGGTGGTGGAGGAGGCGTTGTTGTTCGGCGGCACCGCGATTGCGGGGAGTGACAGCCGCATGGCACTCGAGGTCGGGGCGATCGAGTTGGAGGAGACGGAGTTCCGTTTCTCCGGTTTGAACGGGGTTTACCGGCACGTGAGGGGTGTGCAACCACGGACGATTACGTGGTGTGGCCGAATCCGTGGGCAGAACGACGCGGCTGTCAATGGGATCGAGGCGGACATAGAGGAGGCTGTCTTGCTGCAAACGGTAGGCGACATCACGAGCGGTTCGTCGCGCACTTTCTGCGACTGTGTGTTGAAGCGGTATATGCGCCAAGGGGCCCGACGGCTCGATGACGATGGCGCTACGGTCTGCCAGGATGCGGAGTTGGAGTTTCTCCAGTTGAATCCAGCATTGGGGGAGGATTCGTGATGGCGGTGCCGCGCCAGAAGTCGGGTTGGGCCGAGCGTGTGGACGTGGCGGCCGAGACTTCGGTGGGCTCGGGCATGTTCGCGGTGGATGACCGCCTGCGCGTGGACGAAGCCGAGGCGCTGTCGGACGGCGAGGCGGGCACAGCGCGGATCTCCGTTCGCACGGACGGCGATTTCACGTCGGCGGATGCCGTGACAGGATACTACGCGGACCGGCGGATGATCGTGCGGACCGCTGACTCGGTGTTGTTCGACGGTTATCCCGTGTTGGGCAAGTTGGCGTGGGATCGTGGCGGGCGGTCGTCTAATCAGGCGGGCGGTGGAGGGTCGGCCTGTCAGGAGTTTCGGCTTGTGCTGGAGCACGTCGTTGGGCGGTTGGGGCGCGACGTGCATTCGCAGATCATCGGGCGGCACGTTCGGGACAGTGTGATCGTCGACGGCTTGGCCGTGGATCCAGAGGCGTGGTCGGGGACGTCGGTTCTCGTGCGGGGTCTGCCATGTGTCTTCAACATGGACGGCGTGGGGAACTGCGATGCGGTGCCGATCCAGGTTGCCGGCGGCAGCGGGGCCGAGCGAGACGTGTACATCTTCGCGGACGATTCGCGGAAGGACGCCATCCCGTGGACGTATGCGAAGGTCTTGCGATATTTGCTGCGTTTCTATGTTCGTGCCGGCGGTTCGGTTCAGGTCGAGCGCGTGTTCGAACAGACGGAAGCGGCCGCGCAGCTATCCAGTGACGGACGCGAGACCTTCCTCGAGTCTGATCCGCTGAAGTACGCACTCCTCGGTCAACCAGATTCACTGGTGTTGGAGGCGACGAGTCTTCTTGAGGCTGTGTCGCTGGTGTCAGCCGCATCGGGGTTACACCTGACGGCCCGGAGCACTCCGCTCGGCCGTGGAGTCCAGACTGAGTGGTACGTTTGGTCGGAGTTGAGCGGTCCATCGCGCGAGTTGCACTTGGCGACGGCCGAACGCGATGAAACGGGGCAGCCGCTGTATGACCCGGCGACGGTTTCGCTGGCGGACCTCTTTCAAGATAACAATGTGTCCTCGACATCGGTTGGTTGGGATGCGCGTTCGGTTGGCGAGACCGCGATGGTGGTCGGCGGCGTCAGGCAGTACGAGGTACAGGTGGAGCTTCGCCCGGGATGGTTGCCCGAGGCGGACTTGGACGACGTGTCCGTGGCGCTTCGCTCGGCGGTCAAGGAGAACGCGTTGACCAACGAGCAGATCGTGGCCATGGGCGATTCGGTCGTCGAGGATGCGTGGCATCGAGCTTATCACCGCGATGGGGAGGAATTCGCCGAGCATTGGCGCGTGGGCCGGCTGTGGGTCCTGAACGAGGCGGGCACGTATGACCCGGCAAAGTACAATCGCAACGCCCCTTTCGACTCATACGCACCGTACGACTTCGCCGCGGCGTTGCCCGGTCGCTGGATGCGCCGTCACCGGCGGCTGCTGCCTACGGCGACGACGCCCGCGGGATTGCAGCAAGTCCTATTGGAAGTGAGTTTCGACGGCGGGGAGCACTGGGTGCTGATTGATTCGGGTTACGAGGTGTTGACAGATGAGTGCGGCATTTGGTTCAGCGTTGCCAATCTGCTTTCAGTTGCCCGGCCAGGCAGCGGGGGCGAGACGAACCTGTGGTACGCGCTGGTCGATCAGGAATGCCGCGTTCGCGTCACGGGATTGGTCGAGTCGGACGACCGTCTGTTTGTTTCGGTCTCGGGACAATCCGCACCGACGGTGTTTCGCAACGCCACCGTCTTGTATGCACCGGATCGGTTCGGCTTCCTGCATCGGTGCGAAGTGTCCGGCGGCGGGGCGATGGCGGGTAGTGATGACGCGACGGCTGACCGTGACGACTCGGCCATCATGGACGCGGTGGCGGCATCCATGGCCGCTGTGCGAGGGTCGCGCGGCGTGACGGCACGGCCGGTCATTCCGTGGCTGGATACGTCCTACTCGATTGGTGATCGGATTGTCGGCATCCGCGGGCGTGGGATCGGTTTCTCGGCGGAGCGGGTGCCAAGGCGGCGGCACGCGTGTGTCATCGGCAAGCGCTATCGTCTCGGCGGCGGCCGTTTCGAGACGGAGCTTGTCCTGGCGTCGGCGGATGGAATCGGCGTGGACGCCACATAGTATCGCACACGAGATCAATGCGCCCGTCGATACATCGATATAGAAGAAGAGCCAAGGGCTTCAGCCCGTGCGGCTTCGAGGATATGGAGAGGAGCGGCAGGCATCAGCCTGTGCGGCTGTAGAGGTGGAAGAGGAGTCCCGCCTTCGCCGACCACGCGTCGGCGGTCTCAAACTGGAATGGGCGTAAGGAGGCCATGCCGTGGAGTCAGTGGGAATCGAGGTGCCGCGACGCCGATCCATTCGTGGAGGCGATTGCTTCGAGGTGTTCGGAGATGTGGGCACGGGAGAGATCGACGGGTCCGCCGCGCTCACGGACAAGCCGGTGGCGTATTGGGAAGGACTTCCCAGCCGACGCGGCCATTTGCTTGACGGCCACCTGTCGGCGATGCACCTGGACAACGTGATCCCGGACGGGCATTTGTGCGGGCGGCACGTTGCCGCGGAGCATCTATGGCCGGCGGCGCTGCTGGTGTTCAGGTCGCGCCCCCTGTACTTCGGGACGTTCCAATTTGCGGTGGGGACGGTGGACTGCGTGGGCAACGAAAGTGCCGAGTTGTCGACGCCTGTACAGAGCGTGGTGAATTCGTCGCCACGGCCGGCGTTGTCGCTTGCGAAGTCAGGTTTTGATGAGAACACGCGACGGTTGACTTTTTCGTTCAGTGCGTCGCCCGATCTGTGACCGTGGGAGGAAGCCACGGTCCGGCGACGTAGTATGGATGTCGTTCAGATACGATCCCAAAGCCCTGCGGTACGGTCTCTCGGCGGCGGAGGCACAAGCGATGCGCCTGTGCCACGGATGCCACAAGGGTCTTGGGTCTTCTGGGGAGCATGGCAAGATGGCGGACGTATATCCCAACGAAGCCTATCCATCGGACGCCTCCATAGCGGTTTTGGATGGCACGACGGACCAGACAACAGGACTGACTTACATTGCCAAGGGCGTTGGTCCGGCAAGTACGCCGAGCTACGAGACGCAGTACAACCGCCGACAACAGCGAGAGAATCGCCGGCTCGCTGTCGTTACGGAGGGGCTGGTTGTGGACGAGGGCTCGCTGAAGATCGGCATTCATCCTCTCAACTACACACTTTGCGGCGTTCAGAAGCGATTCGAAGGCGCGACGAGCCAATCCGTACCGAATGACGCGACGCGATATGTGTACGTCGATGCGTCCAATGCCTTGCAGGTGGCCGCCTCGTACCCGGACGACGCCTCGACATTCGTGCCGTTGGCGAAAGTGACTACTTCCAACGGCGCCACGGCGGTCGAATGCAACATTGGTTACGCCCGAGTGGTTGTGGGGCCCGTTGTGCCGCTAATCGGCGTGTCGGTCGGTGATGAGAGCAGCGATGTCATCCGCGTGACACTACAATTGGAGGATCGGTCAGCAAACCCCGTTGCGAGACGCTGGCTCGCGGAGATCTGGTTGGGGGACGCTGCATACGGCGATCTGGTGGCGACCGCGCCGAGCGGCGGCGTGTCTGTTGCCACGGGCCAGAAACTGGGCTCCGATCTTGTGTCGAACAAGCACTTGAAGGTCATCTCGTCGTCTGACGGGACGGTCGCGATCGACATCGCAGATACGGGCACACCGACGTTTTACCTGATGGCGGTCGGCGGCGGGGCAGACTTGGTCGCGAGTGATGCCGTCACATTCACGGCATAGGGAGCATGCATCATGATTCTCCGATCACCCTTATCTATCCCGCCGAACCCGCTCGCCGGCCCTCGTAAGATCGGCGACCCGACGGGCTTCATCGAAATCGATCCGGCAAACAGAAGGATTCACGCCGCCGGAGCCGGATACCCGCTGAGAATCGACGCACTCGGCGGCCCTGGTGACATGCCCTGCCTCAAGCGGCTCTGCGGACTGCAAGACGACGAGACCTGGTCTGAGACGAACTGCACGATCACGCGAGACCTCACCCCGGCGAACGTCAAGCACGGCGATCGATCGCTGAAGATCGTGATACCGGCCGGGAACACGGCCACGGCTAGTTGCACGCTGCCATTCGAGGTGACCGTTCGCAACATGATCGGCATCTGGATGAAGATCGACGACATCTCGCACATCACCAACTTCTCGTTGTCGCTCTACAGCGGCCCGACGGGTGGGTACCACAAGGCAACCATCGTGACGTCCGGAGTGGGCTACTGGCCCATCGAAAACGACACGTGGCGGCTGATATGGATTCCGCGTCACTACTTCGCGGAAATATCGAGCCCGGATCCCTGGACGACCACCAAGCCGGTCCAGCGAGTGGTGATTACGGCCGTCGCCACGGGTGCCGAACTGACAATCCACATCGGCGACATCATCGCGCAGGACTTCCCACGCGCGGGAATCGTGCTCGGCTTCGACGGCCCCTACACGCCGAGCTACACGGTGGCCTACCCGGACATGGCGGCCCGCGGGTGGCGCGGCACCCTCTGGTGCGTGGCGAACTCAGTCAGGACCGGCGTGACGGGATACATGACGCCGGCCCAGATCACCGTCCTGCATGACGCCGGCTGGGACGTCGGCTCCCACAGTTGGCAGGGGACGGTTTACACGACCTCAACGCCCGCCGCCACGGTTCGACAGGAGCTCGAGATGACCCGTCGGTACCTCCTCTCCCAAGGTTGGTACCGCAGCACCACACACAGTTGGCAGGGCAACGAAGGAAAAAGCGCCGTCGATCCGGACACCGGCGACAAAGCGGGCGACCTCGCCAAGCGATTCTTCCTCGACGCCAGGAGCATCTCCAGCTTCAAGGCGGGACCCTACACCGGCGTCAACAGCCTGATGGTGAACAAAGCCGGCGGCTGGATTCCCATCGACTGGTACGCCATCCCGTACTACGAGACCACCATGGGCGACCAGTACGACTTCGAGGGCGGCGATCCATCGACCAAAGACATGATCGACCTTGCAATCCAAGACCACAGCGTGCTCTGTAGCTACACACACAAAATCGTCGAGACGCCGGGCCCAAACGACATCAGCCTTGGCAAGTGGGCGGCGATGGTGGCGTACCTCGACGAGAAAGTGGCCGCCGGCGAGATCGAGGTCATCACGATGTCCGACTGGCACAACCGGATTGACCACCGCTGCGGCGGCGTCCGACTCGGACTGGACGGCTACGCCTATGCGATGGACGGCAGTGGTGCAACGAGGCCCATCGTTTAGAGGCTGTTTCAGAACCCTATGTGGCACCGGCCCCGAAGCCGGTGGATTGGATGATTCACTGGGTATTCTCCCGCTTATCTTCACCGGCCAGAGGCCTGTGCCACAGTTTTGAGACAGCTTCTTAGCATGAGGGACGACCGCTTGGAGAGGGTGATCCGCGGCGATTCGCATAGGAGCCAAGAAACATGTTTGACTGCATCCGAGTCAAGAAGGGAACCACAGAGCGGCTTACGGCCACTTTCGTGGATGCGACCGGGGACCTTAAGGATGGATTAACCGTCACGGTGCGGGTGATCCGGTCCACTGATGACAAGTATCTCAAGAACGACGGGACCTGGACGGCTGCCCCCTCGACGGAATACTCAGCGGCCGAGTTGGACGGCACCAACATGCCGGGCGTCTACTACTTCGATTTGTCTCTCCCGGACGCCATTGACCAGTACCTCGTCAGATTCGACGGCAGCGCCGACGCTGCAAATCGCTATCAATTCGCCAGGATCGAAGCGGTGAGACTTGACGAGGAGGATCTTCAGAAGGCGAAGGCGGCCCTCGTCAACAAGCAGAAGCAGACGATAGCAGACGGCGTCGTCACGATCTACGATGATGACGGCACGACGTCACTGGTGACGATGACGCCTGGTGTGGACGACGTGGACAACCCCACGGAGAACATCTTAACGCCGAGTTGAACATGGTCACGCAGTTGGAAAAATGGCTTGGTTATTGGAGCCCGCTGATCCGAGGGCGATTCGACTTCTTCGTCTCGGCAGACGGCCCACGTCACGACGCCTGGCATCAAGGACTGGCCCTGACAGGCGGCCGCTTCTGGGTGCGCCATCACGGCGGGCACGATCTCCGGCGAGTGCTTGGGCCCGCGCCGGAGTGGTCACCTTCATTGTCGTGTGTTCTCGTCGGGCGCAGCGACGGCCGTCGTGTCACGGTGACGACGTTTCCGTGGGTGTGTCATGCGGCAGAGGCAGAGTACGTTTACGGCTTGTCGGTTGTGGGGGCTGGCGGTGTGCCGGACGTTACCGATGCCCCGCTTTCTCGTGCCGCGTTCGATGAAGCGGGGGCGCTGATCGGTCCGGCACCGAACCGCGTAGGGGATCTGGCCGTGGAGCCGCTCTCCGGCGGCCGGCTTGCCCTCCGGTGGACGTATGACGAGGCGGAGCAGGAAACGGCGCCGTCGGCATTTCGGGTCTACAACGACGAAGGCAGTTGCGGGACTGTGAACTACGAGGTAGTGGTGGCGACGGTGGCGTATCGTTTCAGGCGGGGCTACTTCAGTTGGACGAGCGGGGCATTCGCCCATGGCAGCCGGGTTACGTGGGCGGTTCGTGCGGCGAGCGCGGCCGGCGCGGAGGGGCCGGCCTCGCCGCTCGGGCTGGGTGTCGCGGCAGCGGCACCGCCAGCGGCGCCGCAGGGCATGCGGATCACGGCAGCGGGCGATTGAAAGAGAAGCTGCTAACAAGCTGTTTCCGAACTGTGGAGACGAGCGAGAGAATGCTAAGTGAATCATCCAATCCACCGGCTTTGGTGCCGGTGCCGCATAAGGTTCTGAAACAGCTTCCGAACAAGTGGACGCGAATGTGAAACATGGATCGGAGCCCGGGGTACAAGCGATGGGTCGGCACGCCCCACGTTGGCGGGTGCCGCTTTGCGTTAGCAGCCCGTGGCAAAACTGTGGCACCGGCGTCTCGCCGGTGGTTTTCACGGTCAGGAACGGCGTTTCCGATCCGCTGTTTTCCCTTTTACCACGGGCTGTTAGGCGTCGCGCGAAAATAACATGATCGATTGCGCCGCTTGGCCGGCTTGCCGGCTTGCCGTTTGGCGGACCTGCCCGCGGCAGGCGGGTCAACCGTTTAAGTTGTTTCTGCGCGGCTCCTTAAGGACGGCTCGGAGTAAGGTCGCCTGCTCTTGCATGGTCACATACGTGTTGGAGAGCGGCTTGCCGCTCAGGACTGTCGGAGGGCGCATTGATGGCTGTTCGTTCGATACAGCAACTAGAGCGGGACCAGGCCGCGTTGCTGGCGGCGTACAAGAACCGGCTGGCCGGCGCAGTGGCTGGCGGCGTCCCGAGCGTCACCATGCCGCGTCCGGCCCTCCAATGGGGTCGCGTGACGCAGGTCGTGACCAGTGACGAGCAGTTCGGCCCGCACCTGATGGTCCAAGGCTACATCTACACGGGCTCGCCGCCCGAGCCGACCGAGGCCGCCGCGGCGGCGTTTCGCTGCTACCCGGCGCCGGGGAAAGCGGTCACTGATTACTCGGTGAACGATTACGTGCGGCTGACGCCAGCGGCCGAGGCGGTGATCGGAGAACTGATTGCTTAGTGCTGTCGGTTCGTCGAGTTGTTGGCCGGTGTTCTCCTCGCTTGCGCCCGTGGCGTCATCGAGGCAGGCCCGTGACACTTCCGGCGGCATTCGATCCTGGGTGAGACGTTGAAGCAGGAGGCCGAGCCGGTTCACGGTGCCACGGGCGGCTCGCCCGCCCGCGCGGTCGCGCTAGTGAGCGCATGGGGCATATACACTGGCCAGCACGTACGTGTCTAGCATTCAAACGGTGTGGCATGGGTAACGGACGACACCCCCCACGGGGGCTGGTCGTTCATTACCCGTGAGAACAGGTTGGAATGGATACTCACGGGTAAGCCGTCTCGGACCCCATCGAGGGCTACCAGTCCCTCGCTGATAGCTCCGTTCGTGTGCGCGGGCTACAATCCATCTATGAGCGGCAGTACAGCCATGGGGGCCGGCCACGAGCCGACCAGCGGCAATCAGCAACTGGGCATGGCGCGCCGCGGCACCGTGCGGGTCATGCGTGAGATTCGGTTTTCGATCGATCGGGACTGGGCTCGGGCGGCGCATGGCGTGAACGGGTTTGAGGGGGCGCTGCCGGTGACCAATTCGTGGGGAGGGTGGCCGTCAGCGGTGGGCGTAGCGCCCTATTTGACGTTGCGGATCGTGGTGTCGGGCGTGCCGGATCCAGTGACGGGGTATCTTGTGAACATCCAGGACCTGGACCACCTGTTGCGGCGGCACGCGATTCCGCTGGCGGCGAAGCGGCTCAGTGTCGAGGGAGTCGGATTGACGGGCGAGCGTCTCGTACGAGGCATCTGGGACGCCGTGAGCCTTCAGGTATCTGCCGTCGGTGGTCAGGAGGATTCAAGGGGGCAAGGATGCGAGGATTCGAGTGCTCCGACGCGCGCGGCAGCCTTGAATCCTCGCATCGTTGGATCGCCGAATCCTCACTGGAACGCCAAGGCGCGGTGTCGGCTCGAATCACTCGCCCTGTGGACGACGCCGCATCTTTCTTATGCGATTGTTGCGGGAGAGGCTTCGATGGTAGAGGTAACACAGTGTTTTGAGTTCTCTGCGTCGCACAGGCTGCACGTGACCTCGATGTCAGACGAGGAGAATATGCGCTACTTCGGCAAGTGCAACAATCCCAGTGGCCACGGCCACAACTATCGCGTCGAGGTGACGGTGATGGGCGAGGTCTCGGAGCAGACGGGTCGCGTCATCGCGCTGCCGGCACTCGAGGATGTGGTGAAACGTGAGGTCGTGGACCGGTTCGATCACAAACATCTGAACGCCGACACCGTCGAATTCGCAAGTGTGAACCCGTCGGTGGAGAACATCGCCAAGACGATTTGGGGCCTCGTGCACGACAAGCTGGCGCCGGCACGATTGCATCGCGTGAAGGTGTGGGAGACGGCCAAAACGTACGCGGAGTATACGGGAAAGTGATGAGGAAAGTAGGGTGCGCCGTGCGGACTGCCTATTGGGGGAGGTCCGTAGGTTTCCGGTCGTCCGTGTGGCGGACTCTATTGGCCGACGGGCGGGGAGTGTGGTATAATGAAGGTGTTGAGGAATGAAGGGACCTGCTTGAAAGGAGGTTTGGACTGAGCAGACGGTGAGGGACATTACAATTATTGAGCCTTGCGTGCTTAAAGAAACTCGATGAGATTCTCCGTTAATATCATGTATGAGACCGAAAGGAACTGCGGAGGAATTGG
>JAFGQA010000014.1 GCA_016935885.1 Phycisphaerae bacterium
GGCGCCAAAGCCCGTGAATCCACCGCCTTTGGCGGCGGTGCCACAGGTGCATCCAACCGTGAAGTGCTTAAGCCGCCCGTGGCAGCCAGAATCGAATGCCGCCGGAAGTGTCACGGACCCGGGGCGGGGCGCCGGCGGCGCTGATGCTTGTAGGCAGACGCCCGTTAGAGTATAAACGGAACGGTCCGTATGGATCACCCGGACGGAAGCCACGGCCGCATCCGCGACCGACAACGTGTACACGAACGATGGACG
Source organism: Phycisphaerae bacterium (assembly GCA_016935885.1). Next base: position 256 of record JAFGQA010000014.1, read on the forward strand.
GGCCGAACGAGACAGGTGTTTCGGATAGGGTGCCGGCGGGCCTGGAATCAACGGATCCGACAGCGCTCCCGGCATTGAGCCGTTATCGCGTCGGCAAGATGTACCGGGACCAACAGGGGATCGAGGAAGTGCTCGAGCGCGCCCACAACCGCGCCGATCGGATCAGCCGCCAAGTCACCGGATCGAGCGTCCTGGTCGTTGGTTCCAGTGAAGGCCTTCTGGCCATTCTCCTGGGCCGGGAGGGATTTCACGTCACTGGCATCGACGCGGACTCCGAGGCGATCACACGCGCCAAGCAACTCCTTCAGAATGAAGGCAGTCTGGTCAAGGAGCGCGTGAAGTTTCTCAACACCGACATAACAACATCCGACGCCCCCAAAGGTCATTACGACTCCGTTGTAATCGGCGAAGTGATCGCCCGCGTCACAGACCGGCAGGCCTTGATACAGAAGTGTGTGGAGCATGTGAAGCCCGGCGGCACCTGTGTCTTGACCGCTCCGTTCGGTGTGTCGCCCAGTCCCGCTCGTGGACAGACGCTCGTCCTCTCCGACGTGGTGGCGTCGTTTCTGCCACACATGGCGATCCGCGATGTTTCCACTGCTGACGGCTATATCCAGCTTGTCGGGAGGGCACGTGAGTGTCCATCGGAAGGTGCGGGCGCTACCAAGAGCGCGGCGCGGGCCGGTGCCTCGCCGACGGATCCCTACGCGCTGACGCCCCTGTTGATCGAGACGGAGAGGGCTACGGTGGAGTCCCAATGTTGGCTCCAGCGAAACATCGATGAGCTTCAAGAGGAAAAGGCCGATATGGCCGACGCACTCCGGGAGGTGGAGGCAAGCCTGACCAAACAACTGAAGGCCAGGAATCGGGAGCTCGAGCAGGCCCGTGAGCGTGCGGACGATAGGGCGCAGGCAGCCAACAGGCTTCTGGCTCGAAATGCCAGTCTAGTCAAGCAGTTGGAGAGCCGTCGTGCGGAGTTTGACGAGGCCCGGCAGCGGGCGGTCGATCAGGCCAAGGCGATCTCGACTCAGAAGGCAGGCGTGGCCACAGAACTGGAAGCCGCACGGAGGGAATCCGCGGAGTGGGGTCGGCTGCTTTATGCTGTTCTGGCCCGTGCGGCCCGGTCTCGACGCGAAGGCGTAGCGCTGGTGTTGGACCCGGCCGGGGAGCGGCTTGCCTTGGGAAGCGAACCCCACTGGGTGACGGCCCCCATATGTGGATCAACGAACTACACATTGCGCGGCGTTCTGCACGCGAACCCGGGGCAACATGCCAGAACTGCGCTGGCGCGTTTCCTTTTCCTGGACGATCAGCTCGCCGCCATCGCGCCACCCTACCCCGGGCTTTCGACGTCGGAGCGCGTGGGGTCCTATGCTTATCTGAACAGCGAGCGGGCTGCCGGCGCGTTTGCAACGCGGTTCGACAGCCCGCCCGATGCCTGTTATGTGTCGTTTGGATTACAGACCTGGTCCATCCTGCCGCCTGACTCAACTTACATCGACGCAATCTTGCGCCTGTCTCCCAACGCCGGGATCGGGGCGGACACGTGCGTCCTGTTGTCATCGGCCTCGTTGCAACTGCCCCCGACCGAGCCAGCCGACGTCGCGTGTGACGAGATGCTCGAGTTGGCGCGGGAGGGTGTCTTCGCAACAACAACCGTGGAGGGGGAGCAGGACTACGAGATATCCGGCACCCTCCTCTGCTCGAAGGCGGAACTCCCGACCGCGGCGCTGATCCAGTTCGAGTTCCAGGACCGGAACGGGAAAGTCATCGCGCCTCCCCTGAAGGGCTTTGCCCACTCCGAGCACGCCGAGATAGATGCCTTCATGTACATTGCGAAGGCCGGCGATGATGCGCGATTCAGGATGACCTTCAGGACCCCGGCCGGCGCTGCTTCGGTGCGACTCGGGTTTCGTGCTTGGAACAACAAGGCACCGGTCTTCATGTATCGTCGCGTCACGCTGATGCCCAAGCCCGCCCCGGCCAGGACAACACCTCCGCAAACTGACGCCGGCACGCACGCCGCCACGGCGAAGGACATGCTCACGCCCGCTCCACAGACGTTCCCGGGCCAGGAAGACCAGCCTTTGGTGGCAGCCATTCTTGACACGATGTCGTCCTCGACTTTTGGGCTTGACTGCCGGTTGCTTACCTTCGCGCCGCACGATTGGCGCTATGTCCTCGAGCAGCAACCCCCGGAATTCCTGCTCGTGGAATCCGCCTGGCAGGGCAACGGTGGAAGTTGGCAGTACCTGGTCGGCGAGTACGCTGCCACGGACAGGAGCGCCCTGAAGTCCCTGATCGCCTGGTGCCGGAAGCAGCAGGTTCCGACGGTCTTCTGGAATAAGGAAGATCCGGTTCACTTCGCACGGTTCAAGAACGCGGCGAAGCTTTTCGATTTCGTACTGACCACCGACGCGAACACGGTAGAATCCTACCGCAGTCTACCGAACTCCGCGATCCAGGATGTCGCCCCCCTGATGTTTTCGGCCCAGCCCAGAATACACCATCCGATCAGCCGTTCTACGCGGCTCGGCGCACCGTGTTTCGCCGGATCCTATTATGCCAACCGCCATCTCAACCGACGTCGTCAGATGGAATCTCTGTTGGACGCAGCCGCGCCGTTCGGTCTGGTGATCTACGACCGCAATCACGCCTCCGATTCCGAGGAGTTTGCCTTCCCCGATCGATTCAAGCCACACATCAAAGGCAGTCTGTCGTACGAAGATGTGGTGGAGGTTTATAAGCGGCACAAGGTCTTCTTGAACGTGAATTCGGTCGCCGACTCGCCGACGATGTTCTCCCGTCGGGTCTTCGAGTTGCTGGCCTGCGGCACCGCTGTCCTCAGCACGCCCAGCGTAGGCGTCAGCCGCGTCTTCGGCGACATCGTGCAGACCGCTGAGACGCCGGACGAATTCCGCGATGTCATGGGCCGCTTGATCGAGGACGACGCCTATCGGCGGTCTGTGACGCGGCGCGGCCTACGCGCTGTGATGAGCCAGCACACCACCCGCCACCGTCTGCGCGAGGTGGCTCAGGTCCTCGGCCTCGATGCCTTCGACGTCCGCGTCCCGACCTTCGCCGTGGTTGCCCGCGTCGCGACGGGGGCCGATGTGGAACGTCTGGCGGAGATGTTGGCCCGGCAAACGCGTCAGCCGCAGGCGATGTTCGTAGGCCTGGCCGGATCGCTGGACCGCGATGACGTGGTGACGCGTCTGGGCCGCCAATTGCCGGACAGCATGGTCGTCGACGTCCTGCCGGTGGCCTCCGAGGACAGTGCCTTGATGGGCTTGGCGGAACGACTGGACCAGGCCGCGCTGGCCTGGGTGGCGCCGGTCGACCCGGCCAACGAGTACGATGAGTGGTTCTTCGAAGACCTGTTGATCTGCCCCACATTTGCGACTGCTGAGATCGTCGGCAAGGCGGCTTATGGCTATCGCAACGCCGATGGCGCCTTGTGCTGGCGTGCGGGAGCCGAACACGCCTACGAGCCGGCGATCCACCCCCAAGCCTGCCTGATCGCCACCGACCTCGTGCGGCGGTACGGCTGGTCGGTGGCCTTGCGGGCAGCCCAGGCTCGCATCGCCACGATGCAAGGGCAGGGCGTGCGGATATATGCGTCTGACCGCGATGGTTTCATCGCGAATGCCAAGAACCTGACATAGACGGCGATGGGGCGATAGGAGATGGCGACGCGACCGCGGCACGGCGCTACGACAGAGTCTGTCAGAATTGCCGTCTATGCCGACATCAACCTTAACGTCATCGACGGCTCGGCAATCTGGTTGACTTCAATCGTCGAGGCGTTGTCCGGGTTTGACCAAGTCTCCGTAACGGTCTATCTGAAGGCTGCGGAACGCAGAGATCTCCTGACATCATCCATGAAGGTGTGGCCGGGCGTCCGCCTGATCTTCCCCACGACGGGACCGGACCGTCCGACCGGCGTTCTGACAGCGGACAATGCGCTGGACGCGATTCTGACTGATGACCTCCTGGAGTCCTACAGCGCGATCGTGATCCGTGGCTTTGAAGTCAGCGCGCTGGCGGCCGCCCGGCCCAGGTTGAGAGGCCGGCTGTGGACCTACCTCACGGATTTGCCCAGGACCGAGGAGGAGATGACCGCGCAAGACGAGGCGGTGCTGGACGACGTGGCCGCCGCCTCGGAGTACATGCAGTGCCAGACCGAGGAATTGCGTAGCTGGATCGAGGCCAACAGTCCCAGCAGCCGTCACCGCTGCGTTCTCCTGCCGCCGATGATTCCCGCTCCACCGCAGCGGAGGTCCTCGGCGGACATCCTCGCGACCACCAAGAGGATCGTGTACTCGGGCAAGTTTGCCCCCCCGTGGAAGCCGTTGGAGATGGTCTCGATCTTCGAGCGGGCCCGCCGCCGCTATCCAGAACTCGAACTACACGTCTTCGGTGATAAGATCCACGACCCGCCGGAGCTGCCGACCTTCCGCGGAGATGTCGAGCGGGCCCTCGCCACAACGGACGGATTGATTTGGCATAGGGGCTTGACGCGGGCCCAGGTCGTCGAACGGCTGGCAGACATGGACCTGGCGTGGGCTTGGCGCTCCGCCGAGTTGGAGGACGTGACCCTGGAACTGTCGACCAAGGTGCTTGAATACGGCTCGGCGGGCCTGCCGGTGCTCGTGGCGCGCAACGAGATCAACGAACGCTGCCTGGGGAGGGACTACCCGCTGTTCGCCAATTCCGAAGACGAGGTATTCGATCTGCTACTGGCGATGGGCTCGTCCCCAGAGGAGTTCCGCCGTGCCGCCGATCGAACGAAGGCGGCGAGTCGGGCGTTCACGTTTGAGGCGGTCCGCAAGGCGTCGCTCGACACGGCGGTGCGAGGGCTGAAGGAGCGGGCCCACATCGCCCGGCGACAGACACACTGGCAGACAAGCTGCCAGTGGCACCGGCCTGACGGGCGATCCATAGGAATCGACCCGCAGGCGTCCGGCCAGCATGCGGTCTTTGCCGGCCGGAACCTGCTCTTTGCCGGCCATGACTTGAGGCTTATCTACAGGTTCATGACCTTCCTCGATCGGGTATCGGGCATCACGATCATCGAGGACAACTGGAGGGAGCGTGATGTTCATGACGAACAACAATCCACTGCCTGCCTGAGCCAGGCGAATACTATCTTCTGCGAATCGTGTACGGATCACGCGTTGTGGTACGCACGTCGGAAGCGCCCCCATCAGCGGCTTGTCATCCGGTTCCACGCACAGGACCTGCACACGCCCTTTCCGGAAAGGCTGAAGATCGAGGCGGTCGACCGAATCATCTGTGTGAGTGAGCATCTACGCCGTGCGGTGGTGGCGAGCTTCGGCTGGCCGACGCGCAAGCTCGCCGTCGTGCCACATTATGTTGACCTGGCCGACTTCGACCGCCCCAAGTTGCCTGGCGCTCCGTTCAACCTGGGGTTGGTCGGCCTCTGTCCAGGGGGCGAAAGGCTGGAGGATGCGTTGACGATCCTGGAACAGGTGCTCCGCCACGACCGGCGCTTCATGCTTTATGTCAAGGGCGCCCTGCCGTGGGAGGATCCTGGCCTGTGGGCTCGTCCCGATGAGCGGAGCACCTACGAGGACCTGTTTTGGCGTATCCGGTCCTCCGAGACGCTCTCCCGACACGTCGTGTTTGATTCCAAGGAGACGGCCGTTGCCGCTTGGCTCCGCAAGATCGGCCACGTCCTTTCCCCTCACGATTCTGAGCGCTTCTACTGGGCCCCGGTGGAGGGCGCGGCCTCCGGCGCGTTGCCCCGTATCATCGAGATGAACGGCGCTGCCGAGGTCTTCCACCCAGACTGGGTTGACCGGAGCCCGGCCGAGGCAGCCGCGAGAATCCTCGACTCGGTCCATCCGGACGTGTATCCCAACGCGAGCGCTTTCGCCCAGTTCCTGGTGCGTGAGCGTTACGGCACCACGCTCGTCTTCAAGCAATTGAACGAGGTAATTCTCGATCCAAGCTGACGGTTGCGGGACCCCGTGTCTGTGACCGTTCAGGCCGGTGCCACTGGCAGCTCGCCTGCCAGTGTGTCTGTCGCATGCCGTCGGTGCCACTGGCAGCTTGCCTACCAGTGTGTCTGCCCCATGCGCTCACCGGAGGGACCACACGGGCGGACAAGCCGCCCGTGGCACGCATAATCAAATGCCACCGGAAGTGTCACGGCCCCAGGAGCCCCCAATGCTCCGCGACCGCTCTTTCGTGATGTGGAGAATCTGCCTACGATGCCGCGTGATGAATCGTCGACGCGTCTGTTGTGTTGTCGGAACCCGTCCCGAGGCCATCAAGATGGCGCCGGTGGTTCTTGCACTGAGGGATACGGACTGGGCCGAGACACGTGTGTTGGCCGCGGCCCAACACCGCGAGATGCTGGACCACGTGTTGGACCTCTTCGGCATTGTGCCGGACGTGGACCTGAACGTCATGCGGGAGGACCAGACGCTGCCGGAGCTCACGGCCCGGCTGACGACGGCCTTGAACGACGCGCTCAGGGCCGAACAGCCCGACATGGTCCTGTCGCAGGGGGATACAACGACGGTCTTCATCACGGCCTTGACGTGCTTCTACCTGGGGATTCCGCACGGACACGTCGAGGCGGGCCTTCGCACGGGGAACAGGCGGTTTCCATTCCCGGAGGAGATGAATCGAGCATTAGCCGGGCGGCTGAGCGACATTCATTTCGCGCCGACGGAGCGGGCCAGGAGCAACCTGCTGTCCGAGGGGATCTCGCCGGGGGCCATCCACGTGACGGGCAATACCGTGATCGACGCCCTGCTGGCCACGGCGGACAAGCGCGTGCCCGTCGGTGTTGAGTTGGACACGTCGAAGCGATTGATCCTGGTGACCGTGCATCGCCGCGACAATTTCGGGCCGCCGATGATAGAGATCTGTCAGGCGCTGCGGGCGTTGGCCGACCGCAATCCTGACGTCGAATTGCTCTATCCGGTTCACCCGAACCCGAACGTCAAGCGCGTGGCCAAACAGGAACTGTCCGGTCACCCCGGGATCAAGCTCTGTCCGCCGCTCGCGTACGGGCAGTTCGTCAGCGCCATGGCCGCGGCGTACATGATCCTGACGGATTCCGGCGGCATTCAGGAGGAAGCGCCGGCGATCGGAAAGCCGGTCCTGGTCCTGCGCGACGAGACCGAGCGGCCGGATGTGGTGGATGAAGGTGTCGTGAAGCTGGTGGGCCCACACAAGGGACCGATTCTCGATGCCGCACAACAGTTGCTCGACGACGAGGACGTGTATCGAAGGATGGCGCGTGGGGCTTCGCCGTACGGCGACGGGAAAGCGGCGGGGCGGATCGTCAGCCTGATTCGGTCCTTCTTGTTGGCATAGCAGCCCGTGGCAGGACCGTGGCACCGGCGCCAAAGCCGGTGGTTTCCACGGTCAGGAACGGTGTTTCCGAACCGCTGTTTTCCCTTTTGCCACGGGCTGATAGGGGAGCGAAGGGTGTATCCCGCACGTCGTGCCGAGGGAAGCCGGTATGCTCAGGGTGTTGATCCAAAACCGCCCGGACTCGATGGAGAATCCCGGCGGGGACACCGTCCAGATGGATTGGACCGCGCGGTATCTTCGGAAACTGGGCCACGAGGCCACGGTGTCCTTTGACCTGACGCCGGACCTGGCCGGCTACGACCTCGTCCATCTGTTTAATCTGACCCGGCCGTTCGAGACGCTCGAGCAGGCGGAGAACGCGCGGCGGCAGGCGAAGCCGTACGTCCTTAGTTCTGTGTACTGGGATCTCGAGTCGGCGATTCCTTGGCGTGCCTACGCGTTTCCCGGCCGGTGGCTGCGGCGGTTGCCAGCCTGGTCTTCGCGCTGTGTCGAGCGTGCGCGGTTCCGCTTCCAGGAGCGGCGGGGCAGGCCGACGTTTCGGAAGCTGGGTTTCCGCGACGTCCAGGATATCCAGGACCACATCATTCGCGGGGCGAGGTTCGTTCTGCCTAACTCGGAGGCCGAGAAAGAACACATTCTCGCGCGCTTCGGCGGCGCCTGCCGCGGGCGGATTCGCGTCGTGATGAACGGCGTATCGCCGGTCTTGCCGCAACGGGCTGCAACCGCGGCGTTGGGACCGGAACGAGCAGAATCGCCACGACGCGGGGCGTTCCTGTGCGCGGGCGCGCTGGGGCCCCGCAAGAACCAGATCAACCTCGTTCGAGCGTTTCGGTTGTTGCCGGAGGAGCGGCTGCTCGTGCTCGGCGGAACGGCTGCCGGCTGTGGGCGGTACCGGCGCGCGGTCGAGCGGGCCGCCGGGCCGAATGTCGAGTTCCCCGGTCGCGTCCCGCACGAGCGAGTGGGTGAATTCCTGCGTCAGGCGAAGGCCTACGTTCAGCCGTCGTATATCGAAACGCCGGGCCTTGCGGCGATGGAGGCCGCGGCGGCGGGGATTCCGATTGTTGTTTCAGACGTGCGGCCGGTGCGGGAGTACTTCGGCTCGCTTGCCCATTACTGTGATCCGAACTCGCCGGAGAGCATCGCGCGGGCGTGCCGCGCGGCCGGTGCGGCGGGCGCCTGTGACGGACGCGAGTTCGCCAGCCGGTTCGCATGGGACAAGGTCCTGGCTCCGATGGAGTCTATCTACGCGGAGATCGCCGCGGAATTGACCCGGTGATCCAGAAAACAGGCAATCTGCCCGAGCAATCCGTGGTTGGCCGTGAAGATCAACGTCAAGGTCAGATCAGGTAAGCGATGACTAAACGCAGCCTATACAGCATCGACACGCTTCGCGAATTGCTGTATTTCGGCATGGTCGGTGGCATTCAATACGTCGTAGACGTGGGCACTTTTTCTTGTCTTGTGTTGTGGAGCGGGTACCCGATCCTCAGCAACATGGTTTCAAGGGCACTCGGCGCGACGTGCGGCTACTACCTCAACGGCGTATTCACGTTTCGGGTGCTTGGTCGGCGACGTGGAGGCTTCGGCGCGCGGTTCGTGATGGCCTGGCTCATCACAACCGCCGTGAGCACCGGTCTAATCAAAACGCTGAGCCTTCTCTCGGAGGTCGTGCAAAGGCCCGTCCTCCTGCTGTATGCAAAGGCATCCATCGAGCTACTGCTGTTCATCGCGGGATTCCTGCTGTGCAAGTTGTGGGTATTCGCCGCCCGTGACGCGGGGGCAACGGACGGGTCCGGGATCCCAGGTGTCGAGGCTTCAACGACACCGGCCGATTCGCCGTCCAAAACCGGCAAGGGCATCTTGTTTGTTCTGGCCCACCCGGACGACGAGTGCTTCTTCTCTCCACGAATCAAGGAGGCCGTGGACGCGGGACACGCGGTCTACTGCGCCTATACCACGGATGGTGGGGGGCACGGTGTATCGCCGGAGATCAGGATGCGCGAAAGCGGGAACGCCTTGGCTCTTCTCGGGGTGCCGCCGCAGCACCTGTTCTTCGCAGGCGTCACATCGGGCATTCGAGACGGGTCGTCCTACATGAGAATCGGCGACGTGTACGACGCGGCCTATCAGTCCATCGGACACCTGCGGATCGACGAGATATACGTCATGGCCTGGGAGGGTGGACACGTCGATCACGATGCGTGTCACCTCGTCGGCGTAGCCCTGGCAAGGGCGCTCGGCATCGAGCGTGTCTACGAGTGCCCGGGATACAATCGCTACCGGGCAATCCCCTTCCTGTTTCGTGTGATGAAGTGGATTCCCCGCAAGGCGGCGACCTCGACCTGCCGATTCGGGCTTGCGGAAGGGCTTTTCTTCTTCTCACTTTGCCTCTGCCATAGGAGCCAGTGGAAAACATGGATTGGCCTTGGGCCGGAGGCGTTCGTACGGCTGGTCCTGCGCCGGCGGCACGACCGTCGTAGGGTCGCAGGGATCGACTACACGGTGCGGCCCCACACTGGTCCGCTTCTTTATGAGAAGCAGTTCGGTATCTCCTTTGACCGATTCCGCGAAGCAACGGCGCCGTTCGTCTCCGAGCGCGTCCAACCGCCACCGTCACATTCCTTGACGGTCGTCGGCCCCTAGGTATCATTCGTGGGCGATCAGACTTGCGCGGCGGTGCGATTGCGCGGAGCCAGTACCTGTCAAGGCAAGGAGACGGGTCATGCAGGAATACGACTTTCGGCGGATTGGCACCGGCGACGATGAATGCGCGGCGATCGCCCAGTTGTTCCGGGCGGTGTGGCCCGCGGCGCACCATCTGACCATCCCCTACATCCAGTGGCTCTACACGCTCAATCCGAGTGGTACGGTCATCGGTGTCAACGCGTGGAGCGACGGTGTCCTGGCCGGGCATTATGCGGTGATCCCGATTCGGGCCTCGTTTTACGGCGAACCGGTGAAGGCGGCACTCTCTCTGAACACAGCGGTCCATCCAGAACACCAGGGACGTGGGCTGTTTACGAAGCTCGCACGGCAGACGTACGACTTGGCCAAGGAGGACGGAGTGCACCACATCGTAGGAGTGGCCAACGCCAACAGCACTCCCGGTTTCACGCGAAAACTGGAGTTTGAGCTTATCGAGCAACTGGACGTGCGGCTTCTGTGGCGATCGCCAAGGGTACGGCCGTTGCGCGAGTTGGGCGCGGTGTCGTGGTCGCGTGTCTGGGAGCCGGACGACCTGCGATGGCGCCTGCAGAATCCTTCGGTGCGATACACGGTCAGGTCCTCAAAGGGATGCCGGCAGATTCTGTCGCCCACGGGCGTGCGCGGCATCAGCGCCGTGCTGAAGCTGGACGACCTGTCGAAGGCCGCCCCGCTGGACGATTCGGTCGTGTCTACCGCCCCGTACGCCGGATTGAAGCTGTGGATGGGCGTCAGTTCGCGGGTCGAGTTCCCGAGCCTTGGTGGCATGGTCATCCCAAATCGGCTCAAGAAGTCGCCGCTCAACCTGATCGTTCGCCTTCTTCAACCCGGCTCGAAACGCGTAGATGTGAAGACCACGGAGTTCGAGACCATCGATTTCGATGCCTACTGAGGCTTCGCGCGAAAACAACATGACCGATTGTGCCGCTTGGCTGGCCTGCTGGCTTGCCGTTTGGCGGATCAACCGTTGACGTTGTTTCTGCGCGGTCCCTAAGTCGTATGCCGGCTGTGAGCCCCGCCATGCCAGATTCGAACGCCAATCCGTCGACCATCGCGGTGGTTGTTCCGTGTTATCGCGTGAAGCGGCAGGTCCTTTCGGTCCTGGAGGAGATCGGCCCAGAAGTGGCGGCGATCTATCTGGTCGATGACTGCTGCCCCGATAAGTCGGGCGAGTTCGTGGAGGATCATACCAGTGACCCGCGCGTCCGCGTCATCTACCACGAGCGAAATCAGGGCGTCGGTGGCGCTACGATGACCGGCATGCGGCAGGCCGTCGCCGACGGCGCTGACGTCGTCATCAAGGTCGACGGTGACGGCCAGATGGACCCCCGGCTGATCCCGTTGTTTGCCGCCCCCGTCCTGAGCGGCGACGCGGACTACGCCAAGGGCAACCGGTTCTTCGACGTCCGCGGCGTCGAGTCCATGCCGATGTTGCGCAAGATCGGCAATCTGGCGTTGTCCTTCTTCACGAAGTTCTCCTCGGGATACTGGCACATCTTCGATCCGACAAATGGTTACATTGCGATCCACGCCAAGGTCGTGGACGCCTTGCCCCTCGACAAGATTGCCAGGCGATACTTCTTCGAGTCGGATATGCTGTTTCGGCTGAACACGATCGGCGCCGTGATCTGCGACATCCCCATGTCGGCGAAATACGCCGGCGAACAGAGTAACATGAAGATCCTCCCCATTCTGCCGGAGTTCTTGAGGAAGCACTGCTCAAACGCATTCAAGCGGATCGCATACAACTACTTCTTGAAGGACTTCAATATTGCGTCGATTGAGTTGTCGCTGGGGGTTCCCTTGCTGCTGTTTGGGTTCTCGTTCGGGATCACCAAATGGATTCTGAGCATGAGGGCCGGCGTGGTGGCGTCGGCCGGCACGGTGATGGTCGCGGCCCTATCGATCCTGCTTGCTACGCAGCTTCTGCTCTCCTTCCTCAACTTTGACGTTAGCAGGTATCCTACGATCCCGCTCCAGAAGCGTCTGGACAAATCTCGGGCCTCCTTGGTGAAAACGGAATCGGAGGAAGGCGTCGAGAAGGTCTCCGCATGACGTGGCAGCGGACCGTCAGCTTGAGAACAGCGGCCTGCGGCGAAAGCGGCCGAAGAGGTCGGCGATGAGACCACGCACGATGGATTGGATCCGCCCCGCCCTGTATGTCGCGCTGTTTTCGGTGGCTCTTCGCCTGGTCTGGGCGGCACTCGCGACCGTCACGCCCATCAGTGACTTCAACACCTACGACAGCCTCGGATGGAAATGGCTGACGGAAGGTGAACTGGGGGTCGGCACCAATGCCGCCCGGGCAACGCCAGGCTTCCCCGCGTATCTGGCGGTGATCTACTGGGCGTTTGGGCACAGTTGGAAAGCCGTCGGGCTGGTGAACGCCGCTTTCTGCGGCATCACGTCCGGGCTGCTCGTGCTGCTCGCGGCCCAGATGGTGTCCACGCGGGCGAGCGTCATCGCTGGGCTGCTGCACGCCGTGTCGCCCACGGCGCTGGCCTACGTCCCGGTTATCGCAAGCGAGAACCTGGGAGTGTTTCTCCTCGTGGCAAGCTTGCTGATGCTCGCCCTGTCCCATCGGCAAACCGGCATCAGACAATGTGTGTTGGCAGCCCTGGCAGGAATCCTGTGCGCCGCGCTCATCCTGACGCGTCCCGCCTGCCTGTTCATGGCGCCGCCAATGCTCCTGCTCAGCATCTACAATCCAGTGCGGAAACGCTGGGCGATAGGGGCACCTGTTGCGTTCGTGGTCGCGATGGCGGCGACCTTTGCACCCTGGTCAATCCGGAATTACTCGATCGGTCTGTCGCCGCTGACGATCACAACGCACGGTGGCCACAGTCTCTATCTGTGGTTGAACGACCACAACCCAGACACGGGCCGTGGCCGCATCGCGCCGCTTCCAGGCGGCCTGTCCGAACAACAGCGAGACCGAGTTGCCAGGGCGATGGCCTTTCGTTGGATGCGCGATAACCCCGGCAACTACCTGCGCATCGTCCGGACACAGGCGACGAGGCTCCTCGGCACACGGGTCGACTGGTGGGCGGCTAGCTTCCTCGTCCCGACCCGCGACAATGACCACGCCGTGACCCAAGTGTACAGGGGCAGTCGAGGTGGCGAACCGGTACCTCCATCACTTGCCAAGAAACACAAGGCCACACTCGCGTCCCACGGAGCCTTCCTTCAGCGCTACCGTATCGGCCTGGCTCCGTTGACGCTCGTGGCTCTGCTGCTGGCGCTTCTGCGCCTGCGCACGTACGCCCTGGTCGTCCTGCCCGCTCTGTCCTATCTCGGCGGAGTATCGCTCACCATCTGCATGGAGCGATACCGCATACTGTCCAACCCGCTCCTGTTCGTTCCGCTGGCTGCCTTGCTCTCCGACATGCTGTTTGGCACGCGCGACTTGGGGCGGTGGCCGCGGCAAGGCCTGAAACTGGCCGTGGCGATCGTCGCCGTGTTTGCCAGCATCATCCTGCACGTGACCGGAGTAACTGCATCGTGGTATGATTACCCCACAGCCTACGCCACGGCGCCGGATGTGTCTCACCTGAAGTTCACACGCGTGGATTTGACGAAGCCGCCTGCGGCTTATGAGAGCCGTTGGCAGTACCGGACCGTGACCACCATCGAGCGTGATGGCTCCGCGCTACACTGCCGAGTTCGGGGGACCTCAGACACGTCTCGGACACAATACGGTGGCCTCAAGTTCCCTGTCGATGGGCTGCGAGCCCTGCGACTTGGCTTGAATCTGCACGAACAAGAGAACATCCATCGCGTGTTTGTAGAGGGTTACGACGCATCTGGTGAGCGCGTTGTCGGCTGGCACTGGGACATCGCGCTGCACGGGCCAGTCCCCGACTGCCCGACGGGCTATGTATTCGTGCCCGGCGCCGGCGTGGGCTACTTTGAGGTGTCCGGCAGTGATCTCGCGGAGGACGTGCGGGAGGTCCATGTATTCCTGCAAATCAATCCGCTAACCTCCGCGGGGTTTGACATCAGGCGCGCGGAGTTCGCTGGCGGCGAGAACCTCGTCGAAAAGGATGGCGGCCAATGACGGTGTGCGGCGCGGATTCCGACGCGCCTTCGCAACCGTCAGTGCTCGCCGGCAAGCCGCGCGAGCTTGGCACCGGGTCGATACCCGTTGTTCGCGGTTTGGCGGTCCGTGGCAAGACTGTGGTACCGGCGCCAAAGCCGGTTGTTTTCACGGTCAGGAACGGCGTTTCCGAACCGCTGTTTTCCCCTTTACTACAGCAGTTTAAGCTTGAGATTGCCTATGCCGCCGACGCCGATCGGAACCGCGACCGTGAGGGAGCGGTCAGCGTTCACCCTTGA
>JAFGQA010000154.1 GCA_016935885.1 Phycisphaerae bacterium
AATCCTTTCTCGGCACCGGCTTCAGGACCGAGAAGGGATTCTCGGTCCAGCAACCGTAGTCGCGTTTCCTGTGAAACGCGGTACTAGGCTTCGTTGCGCTGGGCCGCTGGGACCTTCGCGGGCGCGGTCTTGACCTTGCCTGCCGCCGACCCGTTCTGCGCGGCATCCCTGGCACGCGTTCTGGCCTTCTTCGTCGGAGCGCTCTTGGCGGCATCCGTGTAGAAAGCCCCCATTTCACGCCACCGCCTGTACCGCCGCTTCAGCACCGTTTCTATCTTGGATCGCCTCAACTCACGCAGTGCATCGATGATGAACTTCTCTACGTTGGCCGCGGCCGCCGTCGGGTCACGGTGCGCGCCGCCCAGCGGCTCCTTGATGATCTCATCGACCAAGCCGAGGCGCTTCAGGTCCTTGGCCGTGAATCTGAGCGACTTCGCCGCCGCGCTGGCCTGCTCGCCGGATTTCCACAGGATCGCCGCGCAGCCCTCCGGCGAGATCACCGAGTAGTAGGCGTATTCCATCAACGCGACGCGGTCCCCCACGCCGATGCCCAGGGCGCCACCCGATCCCCCCTCGCCGATGACCACGCAGACAACCGGCACGCGCAGCCGCGACATCTCCTGGAGGTTGACCGCGATGGCGTAGGCGATGCCCCGTTCCTCAGCGCCGATGCCGGGGTAGGCCCCCGCCGTATCGATCAGACAGACGACCGGCACGCCGAACTTCTCCGCCAACCTCATCTTGGCCAATGCCTTGCGGTAGCCCTCCGGATGGGCCATTCCGAAGCAGTTCTCCAACCGCTCCTTCGTGTCCTTGCCCTTGCTGTGACCGACGAACATGCACTTGAAGTTGCCGATCCTGCCGAACCCGGTTATAATCGCTTTGTCGTCTCGGAAATTCCGGTCCCCGTGCAGCTCGCAGAAATCGCGGACCATCATGTTCAGATAGTCTGGTGCCAGCGGCCGCTTGGGATGCCGGGCCATCTGCACGATTTCCCATGCGTCGAGTTTCGAGTAGAGCTTACGCTTCGCCGTCAACAACTCCGACCGCATGCTCCGGATCATGGCGGAGTGGTCGCGTCCGGTGATCGACTGGCTTGCCTCCAACTCCCCAATCTGCCGCTCAAGCTTCGCCAGCGGGCGCTCGAACTCCAGGTGCTCTCCGCTGCTCAGTCCAAACGGACCATTCGGAATGGTGCTCATCAGGATCCTCGTCATCCAAGCCAGTCAAGGCCCGCGCGTCGGGCACCAGCATGGCACCGGCCGTGACCACTACGTTAGTCTCGTGCCAACGCATCGACAAGGAGAATTTGACGCCGCTACTGCGTCGCGGTACGCTCTGGCATCAACCGTCTGCAAGTATATAGTCGTAACTTATTCTACGGCATAATATTACACGTGACGACCGGCGGGACGCCGGGTGCCAGGACGCTCATGGGACTTTGGTTGTTTCACGTCTTTCCCCGACCCGATCAGGCCGATCCCCTCGGCCGACAGGTCGCCCAGATGCTCCGCGACTTCGGCGTCGCCTCCGTCCAAACCGTCCGGACGGCGCGTCACTTCACCATTGGGTTCGCCGACAACATCGCGGGCCAACGTGCCGTCGCCCAACGCGTCGCCGACGAGTTGCTCACCGATCCCGTGACCGAAGAATGCCGAATCTACCGGCAAGGTGAGACGCCGCCTGGATCCCCCGGCGCGCTGTCGATGGAAGTCCATTTCAAGCCGGGGGTCACGGACAACGTCGCCGATTCAACCGCTCTCGCCCTCCGGGATATGGGCATCGAGGCCGACAGCGTCCGCACGGCCCGCCGCTACGAATTGTGTCCCGCGCCAGACGGCGAGGACCTGGCCAAGATCCCCCGCCTGCTCGGCAATGATTGTATCGAAGAAGTCGTTGTCGGCACCAAGCCGATCGAGCCCCCACCGCCCCCGCCCATCTGTGAATTCACGTTGCGCCGCGTGCTGATTCTGGACCTCGATGACCAAGGTCTTGAACGCCTCAGTCGCGAGGGACATCTGTTCCTCTCGCTCGAGGAGATGCGGGCTATTCAGGACCACTACCGCACCGCCAAGCGTGACCCGAGCGACCTGGAATTGGAAACACTCGCCCAGACCTGGTCCGAGCACTGCGTCCACAAGACCATGACATCGGCCGTCAGATACTGCGGTGCCCCGTTTCCGACGCCAGGATGCCAGTGCCAGCCAGACAATCTCCAATCCCCAATCCCCAATCCCCAATCCCCAATCCCCAATCCCCAATCCCCAATCCCCAATCCCCAATCGTCAACCGCCGATTCGCGACCCGCAATCGGTGCTCGCCCGTTCGTACGAGACTATGACAACCTCTTGAAGGACACCATCGCCCGTGCCACCGATGAACTCGACGAGGCCGGCCGGGGCCCGCCGTGCCTCTCGGTCTTCAAGGACAACGCCGGCATCATCGCCTTTGATGACGACTACGGCGTCGCCTTCAAGGTCGAAACACACAACCACCCATCAGCGATCGAGCCCTACGGTGGCTCGGCAACCGGCATCGGCGGCGTCATCCGTGACGTTCTCGGGTGCGGCCTCGGGGCGAAGCCGATCGCCAACACGGATGTCTTCTGCGTCGCCCCACCCGATTGGCCCGTCGACGCCGTCCCCAAAGGCGTCATCCACCCCAGGTCCGTTCTGAAGGGCATCGTGGCCGGTGTCCGCGACTACGGCAACCGTATGGGGATCCCCACCGTCAATGGAGCCGTTCACTTCGATCCGCGTTATCTGGGCAATCCACTGGTCTATTGCGGCTGCGTCGGCCTGATCCCGCGCGACCGGATCGACAAGGCGGCCCGGCCCGGCGACGCCATCGTGCTGATCGGTGGCCGAACCGGCCGCGATGGCATCCACGGCGCCACGTTCAGCAGCGCCGAGTTGACCGACACCCACGCGGACGAGTTCGCCCATGCCGTCCAGATCGGCAACCCCATCGAAGAAAAGAAGATCCTCGACATCATCCTCCAGGCCCGAGACTATCCCTGGAAGGAAGACGATCGTTGCGCTTCGCGTGGTTCCGGTGAACCCCACAAGGATGGCCCCCAGAAGAGCCCCCAGCTTTGGCTGGGGGGCACGCCCGTGGACCAGCATCACGCAGTGGACCAGCATCACACCGTGGACCAGCATCACGCTCATGCATCGGTTCATCCTTCATCCTTCACCCTTCATCCTTCCAGATGTCTCTACTCCACCATCACGGATTGCGGCGCCGGCGGCCTGTCATCCGCGGTGGGCGAAATGGCCGCCGAGATCGGTGCCGAGGTGGACATCGAGAAGGTCCCGCTCAAATACGCCGGGCTCCGGTACGACGAGATCTGGATCTCCGAGGCCCAGGAGCGGATGGTCCTCGCCGTCCCGCCGGGAGACGTCGACGCCCTGCTCGCGCTTGCCAAACACGAGGATGTGGAAGCCACCGTCATCGGCCGCTTCTCCGACACCGGCCGCCTGATCGTGCGCTACGACGGCACCGAAGTCGGGAACCTCGACGTGCAGTTCCTCCACCACGGCCTGCCAAAGACAGCCAGGCACGCCGAATGGTGGCCGGACACGACGGCAACCTTCGATGATGCCGAACCATCGAGCACGGTGGGCTCCGCCGTTTGGCGGCCCGCCGAATGCGTGGCGGAGCTGAAACGCCGACTCGCCGAGCCGTCGACCGCCTCCAAGCACCAGATCATCCGGCAATACGACCACGAGGTGCAGGCCGGCTCGGTCATCAAGCCGCTCGTTGGCGCGTATGACGGGCCCTCCGACGCCGCGGTCATTCGCCCCAGATTGGACTCGGACCGCGGCATCGCGATCGGCTGCGGCCTTGCGCCACGACTGGCCGACATCGATCCCTATTGGATGGCCGTCGCCGCCGTCGACGAGGCCCTGCGCAACGTCGTTTGTGTCGGTGGCGATCCGGCCAAGACCGCCATCCTGGACAACTTCTGCTGGCCGCGCGTCGATGATCCGCGCAGCCTCGGTGCCCTGGTCCGCGCCTGCCAGGCCTGCCACGACGTTGCCAAGGCCTACGGTCTGCCCTTCATTAGCGGTAAGGACTCGCTCAACAACGAGTTCGCCATGAACGACGCCGACGCGACGGCGCTACACGAATTCCTCGCGAAGAAGTGGCCCCACTTGGACAAGCCCGCCGCCGCCCATAAGTCGCCGGGCCGTGAATCCCCGACCCACAATCCCCGACCGTCCGTCGTCAATCCCCAATCGTCAATCCCCAATCGTCAATCGTCGAACCGCCTCGCCATCCCCTACACGCTGCTGATCTCCGCCGTGTCGTTGATCGATGACGTCAACCGCTGCATCGCCGCGGCACCGCGTCCGGTCAATGGCGAGGCCACGTTGTTCTACTGCCGCATGGCAGCCACGGGCTGGCCCGCCGTGGACCTCGATTCGGTGGCCCGGCTGCACAGGAAAGTTGGCGATCTGGTTCGATCGGGCGCGGTGGTCGCTGCCCACGATTGCAGCGAGGGCGGACCGGCCGTCGCCGTCGCCGAAATGGCCCTGGCCACCGGTCTGGAAACACGATTCCTTCTTGCCGGGTCCGGTCCAACTCCGGACCCGTTCGCCGAGCCTCCGTCCGGCTACATCCTCCAGGCAGCCGATCTCGCCGGCCTTCACGCGCTCACCGACGTCCCAGGCATCGCCGTCACGAAGATCGCCCGGATGTGCGAGGCCACGAACGAACCGGCCTTCCGTTTCGTCGCGGCTGATTCGAAGGCACCTCGCGCCGCGCCCTTACAACCAACTGCCTCCGCTTCGCTCCCCGAGCTTCGATACGCCTGGTCTGCCCCGCTGGACTGGTAGTAGGTTCGTTGCGTATGTCAACCTAACCAATGAATACGGCTTGTCTTGAGACTCGTATGACTCTCCTGGCTTTCTTCCTTGTTTACGTTCCAGTTGTTGGCAGTTTGCCGTGTAACAACCGTTCTCCGCTTCCGGTGGTTCTCACTTCAGCGCCTTTGAAATCGTGAAGATCGGAAGGAGTAGGGCGAGGACGAGGCCACCGACGACGACACCGAGGAACATGACGATCGCCGGCTCCAACAGGCTGGTCATGGCCTTGATGGCGGTGTTGAGTTCGGCTTCGCAGTGCTTTGCCACGCGTCCCATTACGGGGCCGAGTTGGCCGCTCCTCTCGCCGGCACTGAGCATCTTGTTGATCGCCCTGGGCACTTGCCGGCTGTCGGCGAGGGCCTCGGAGACCTGTTGGCCCGTCTCGAGTCGATCGTTGACGGTGTTCCACATCTTCTCGTATGCCATGCTGCCGCACGCGCTGGCCGTCAACCGGACGCCGTCGAGCATCGAGACGCCCGACTGGATCATCGTGCCCAAGGTGTGCAGGCTGCGGGCCAGATAGGCCTTGTGAAACAGCGGGCCCAGAAGTGGCAGACCGAGCTTGATGGCTTCGGCCTTGAGTCGGCCTGCCGGCGTGCGGAAGTAGAGGAACAGCCCCACGCTGGCGGCAACGAGGCCGCCGAGGACATAAAGGCCGTAGGCGACGAGGACATCACTGAATACCAACAATGCCCGGGTGATGCTCGGCAGGCTGTCCTCCTTGCCGGCGTAGATTGAGCCGAATTTCGGCAAGACGAAGGTCATGAGGAAGATGGTCACGCCGATCGCAAACACGAACATGACAATGGGGTATGTGATCGCCCCTTTGATCTTCTTGGTCATCACCCGCTGGTCTTCGAGGTGCCGGGCCAAACGCTCGAGCATCGAACCCATCTGTCCGGAAGCTTCTGATGCCTTCATCAGGCTGACGTAGACCGTCGGGAACACGTCGGGACACTCCGCCAACGCCGCGGAGAACTCAGATCCCGCGGTCACCTTGTCGATGACGCGGTCAAGTGCCTTGGCAAATCTGGGTGAATTGCCTTCATGCGTACACGCCTCCAACGCCTCGGACAGTGATACGCCCGTCTCGACCATGACCGCCAATTGATTGGTGAAGAAGATGAGGTCGTCGGGCCGGTACTTCTCCCGGAAGATCCTCGAGCCCTTTGCGGAGCGTGCCGAGGAAGGACTTTCTGTCCAGCCGGTGTGCGCGTGCCCGTCCTGGCCAAAGCCGGAGGCTCCTTGCTTGGGGGCGACGCGAACCACGAACTTGCCCTCGCCGCGAACGATCTTCGCGGCCTGGGCCTGCGACGATGCCGTGACCTCGTCTTCGACCAGGGCACCTGTGTCGTCGCGTGCAACATACGTAAACACAGGCATGAGCGGTTCCTTGAACGATGAGCCTTTAGCTTCCAGTCATGATCTCTGATCGCTGCGTGCTGACGACTCTGTGTGGTTGTCCAATCAACTTCTCCAGCCGTTGCGGGTTGGCCGCCACGGCGAACGCATCTCGCGCATCAGCACGACCCGTGCGGACCAGTTTGACAAGCGATTGCTCCAACGTGTGCATTCCCTGCCGCTTACCCGTTTCCACCATTGAGTAGATGAGGTGGGTCTCATTGTCGCGAATGGCCCGAGAGATGGCCGACGTGGCAACCAGGATCTCCGTCGCGGGGGTTAGCGCATCGTTCAGGCGATCTCGCACGAGGGCCTGGCAGACAATCGCTCGCAACGACGCGGCCAACTGCGTCCGGATCTGCGGCTGTTGGGATGATGGGAACACGTCAATGATCCTTGCCAGTGTCTGGGCCGCGCTCGACGTGTGCAGGCTCGCCAGGACCAAGTGGCCCGTCTCGGCGGCGGTCAGTGCCGTGGCCACCGTTTCCAAGTCGCGCATTTCACCGATGAGAATGACGTCCGGCCGCTGACGCAGGACGTGCCGCAGCGCCGACGCGAAGGACGGACTGTCCTCCCCGATCTGTCGCTGCTCGATCAGGCACGTGCCGTGATTGAAAGCGAACTCGATCGGATCCTCGATGGTGATCACGTGATCGGAGCGGGTCCGACTCATATGGTCGATGACCGCGGCGAGCGTCGTGCTCTTGCCCTGGCCGGTGCCACCGGTGACGAGCACCAGGCCGCTGGGGAAGTTGGCGAACTCCAATATCTGCGCCGGCAGGCCCAATCGCTCGAACGAGGGCACACGTATTGGAATCGCCCTGAACGCGGCCGCCAGCGTCCCACGCTGGTAGTGGATGTTCGCGCGGTACCTGCCGATACGTGGGAGCGTGAAGCCGAAATCCAAATCGCGCACTTCATAGAGTCTTGCCCTTTGGGCGTCTGACAACACCGCCTCCAGGCAGGTCGTGACATCCTCGGCGCTCATCGTCTCCTCAACGAGCGACGACCATTGCCCGCGCGCGTAGATGGTAGGCTTCGTGTCCGCGATCAGGAGAAGGTCGCTCGCGTCGTGCTTCGCGGCCTCTGTTAGAAGACCTGCGAGCGGGCCGTCGTGCCCGCGGTGGCCTCGTTCATCGACCATCGGGGCCATCGGTTCGATTCCTGCCTGCGTCCGGCTCGATGCGTCCACGCGGCTTGCCGTTTGGCGGATTTCAACGTGTTTCAGCATTCCCGTTCTCCCGGTCAACACTCAGCGATCAGCCGACAGCCTTCAGGAGCCAACAGCCAACAGCTAATAGCTAGCAGCTAGTAGCACGATTGCTGGACTGGACCGAGAATCCCTTCTCGGTCCTGAAGCCGGTGCCGAGAAAGGATTCTTGGCAGAGCGTACAGTCGTTCTATTTCTGAAACGCCGTACTAGTAGCTAATAGCTGTCCATCTGTTCAGCTGTTCAAGCTGAACAAACACGAAACACCTCCTCAACCGTTGTGATGCCGGAGCGAGCCTTCTCCATTCCGTCGCTGTACAGCGTGGTCATGTCGGACTCGACGGCCAGTCTCCGGAGTGCTTGCAGCGTGGCGCCCTCGGAAATCGCCTGGCGGATGTCATCATCCGGCACGAACAACTCGTACACGCCGATTCGCCCCAGGTAGCCCGTGCCGTGGCATTTGGCGCAGCCCTCCCCTCGCATGAGCCTTTCGACAGCGAGCCCGAGCTTCTCCATGGCGTGCCTGATGCTCGGCGTCGGGGTGTGTTCTTCCTTACAGTGCGGGCAGATCTTTCGCACCAATCTTTGGGCCAGAATCGCGCCCAGCGACGCGCTGATAAGGAAGTCCTCGACGCCGATATTGTTGAGTCTGACGACCGCCGCTGGGGCGTCGTTCGTGTGGAGGGTGGACAGGACCATGTGGCCGGTCAGGGCGGCCTGGACCGCCGTCTTGGCGGTGTCGTCGTCGCGGATCTCGCCAACCATGATGACGTCGGGATCCTGCCGCAGGAGTGCGCGCAGCACGGTGGCGAACTTGAGGCCGATCTTCTCGTTTACCTGGAACTGGTTGATGCGCCGCAGGTTGTACTCGATGGGGTCCTCGACCGTGCAGACGTTTCGCTCCGGAGTATTGATCTCGGACAGGGCCGCGTAGAGCGTGGTGCTCTTTCCGGAGCCCGTCGGGCCGGTGACAAGCACGAGGCCGTACGGTTGGCTCAGCAGGTTGCGGAATCGCTTGAGCATGTCGATGGAGAATCCCAGCGTCTCGAGGTTGATCAGGGCCTTGGTGTTGTCGATGATGCGGATCACGACCTTCTCGCCGTACATGTTCGGCAGCGTGGAGACCCGCAGATCGATCGGCCGGCCCTCCATCATGACGTGGATGCCCCCGTCTTGTGGCAATCGTCGCTCGGCGATGTCCAGGCCGGCCATAATCTTGATGCGTGATACGATAGGCGCCATCATCTGGGGCGGCGGGCTCAGCTTCTCGTAGAGCACGCCATCGACGCGATTGCGAATACGCAGATTCGCCTCGTCGGGCTCGATGTGGATGTCACTCGCGCCTTCCTTCACGGCTGTGTAGATCAGATAGTTCACGAGCTTGATGACCGGCGAGTCGCCGGCCATGCCTTCAAGGTTCGTAATGTCGTCGGCCTTGGATTCAATGAGCTCGAATGTGTCCGCCGAAACGTCCTCAATGATGTCGTCGATCACGAACACGTTCGCGGCATTGATGTACTGGGCGAGAATCGCCTGGATGTCGGCACCGGACGCCGCGACGATCTGGACCGTGCAGTGCGTGATTCGGGAGATCTCCTCTATCAGGAACACGTTCGATGGCTCGCTCATGGCCACGGTCAGCACATTGTTGACCTTGAACAGCGGCAGCACCGTGTGCTTCTCGAGGAAATCGCGGGGCACGAGTTCGATCACATTGACGTCAGCCAGGCGCGGCGTCAGCTTCGCGTACGGAACGTTGTAGGCCTCCGCCAATGCCTCGACGACCTGATCCTGGGTGGCGATGCCCAGTTCGACGAGGATCTCGCCGAGGAGTTGCCTGTGATCGCGTTGCTGCTGTTCCTCAATGGCGGCGTCGATCTGCTCCTGCGTGAGGATTCCCTTGGCCAGGAGGATCTGGCCAACCTGCTTTCGCATAGCTGTCTTCGTCGCCGGGCACATCAGAGGTTATCAGTCATCAGTTGTCAGTCTTCAGTTCTCGGAGGTCAGTTCCTGCGGGAGATTGTCAATCGCCGGTCGTCCGTCTTCCCATACTGACGACTGAAGACCGATGACTGACGACTACGCAAAACTCCTGACGGCCGATTCGAGGTCTCCGAAGATCTCAAAGCGCCGCGCCAGCCTGGTAATGTCGAGGATCTTGGCGCACGTCTCGTCGAGGCCGCACAGCTTGACCGCCCCAAGCTGGTCCTCACAGCGGCCTTGCAGTTCCAGCAACGCCTCCAACCCGACGCTGTCGAAGCCCCCAAGTGAGGAACAGTCCACAACGATGTTGCACCGGCCTTCGCTCACGCACTTAGAGCCCCCGTCGGTGAACCCCTCCACAGAGTCCACGGTCAGCTCATCCTTGACCGTCAAGACCACCACGTCCTCGTAGTTCGTAACGTGAATGCTCATGGCACTATGCTCATTGCACGAGCCCCACCGCGTCACTGGGGTCAATCCTGCCGAGCCTCCTTCAGCTCAGCACACGCACAGGCTCACGGGATCCCGACCAGCTATCCACCTCGGCGTTCGACGCTCTGGCGTGGCCAAGTACTGGGGCGACGCCTGAGCTCGCCCGTGCCTCCTCCAGAAGCCCCCGCAGATCAAGGCGCAGGAACAATTCGGCCAACCGCGGATCGAACTGTGTCCCCGAGCACCGTCGGATCTCCGCGACGGCAACCGGCAGCGGCAGCGCCGTGCGGTACGTCCGGCTGCTGGTCATCGCGTCGAAGCAATCCGCCAGGCAGATGATCCGGCCAAACGGTGGAATCGATCCGCCAGGTAGCCGACCTGGGTATCCACGGCCGTCCATCCGCTCGTGGTGGTGCAGCACGCCAGGAATCAGGTCGGCCACCTGTCTCACCCGAGACAGAATCTTGGCGCCGATCTCCGGGTGCTTCTTCATCGCGTCGAATTCTTCTTTGGTCAGTTTGCCCGGCTTGCAGAGAACGGCATCCGGCACGCCGATCTTCCCCGCGTCGTGCAGCAGGCCGCCGAGATAGACGCGCTCGCATTCCACCGGCGACAGGCCCGCGGCCTGCGCCACCGCCCGGCTGAAACAGGCCACCCTCTCGGAGTGACCGCAGGTGTACGGGTCTTTGGCGTCGATGCTGTTGACAAGGGCGTGAAGCAGCCCCATCAGCAGGTCGGCCAGGTCGTCGTAGAGCCGCTGGTTCTCGAGGAACGCTGCCACGCGGTCGGCGACCGCTCGGAACAACTGCGCATCCACCGAGGTGAAGTCGCCCTCGTCGCGGCAGTTGATGGCGAACATCACGCCCAGCAGTTGTTGCTCGTGCCACAGCGGCAGGGCGACCAGGTGCTCCAGCCAGCCCTTGGCCCACTCCAACGCCGGTCTTCGATACGCCTCGTTGAGCAGGACATGGTTCGGACTCGATGCCTCGCTGATGTTGAGAGCCTTCGCCAGACGGTCGAGGTCGCGCAGGTCTGGCGCCCCCTCCCCAATCTGGACCGGCTGATCGGCGAGTTGTCGCGTTGCCGGTCCGGTACCAGCGCCCGCGGAGTGGCTCGACCGGTCCTGCTCGTGCAATACGAAGGCAACGGCAGCGGCACGCGAGACCTCGAGCACCTCGCGCCCCACGTCCCCGAACACCTGACTCGACTTGCGCGGCAGGCGCATCTTCCCGCTGATCTCATAGATCAGGTTCAGTTCCTCGTAGGTGTTCTCGAGGTTGTTCGTGAGGATCTCAGTCTCCTCGCGTCCCACCTCGACTTCGCGGGCAAGCTCCACCGATAAGTCCAGAAGCCGGGCAATGCCACGTATCTCGTCCATTCTCGTGACGCCGGCTTCGGACGCGAACCGGACCATGACCTCACGGTCTACGCCGCACCGGGCACACAGCCTGGTAAACGCCTCACCAGGCCGGTCTGAGAACACGACGCCGCCCAGCACCACGCCGACGGCGCGATGCCGCCACCGCACGGGCACCGCGATCACCCCCAAATCCGGCTGCCACGGCCCCAAGTCGAGGTCCCCAGCAGTGCCGCTGGTGCGAGAATCCTCTCTCGCACTCTGTCCGCAGCCCGTGGCGTCGGCCTCGATGACGGCTCGAGCAAAAGTACCCAGCTCCTGGCGAAAATGTTCGCAGTGTTCGCCATGAGACCAGAACGTGGTCCACAGGCGACCGCCCTGCGAATCAAATGTGACGTCCCGGCCTTCGCCATTCCACAACGAGAGCCAGACCCGCGATTCGCGCCAGCGGTCGGCAAGCCGGGCGAAGCTCTCCTGGGAAATGGGCCATTCGACGCTCGGCGTGGGCAAGCGCCCATCGCGGGCAGTCGTTATCTTCGTGGTTGCTCTGCCGGCCACAGTGTCTACTCCGGAATCGCGGGGGCGGGAGCGGGGACATGGGTCGTGCCCTCGATCATCGCCTTCGCCGTACTGAGGATTTCGCGTGGACTGAAGGGTTTGGGAAGAACCTTCCGAATGTTGGCGTTCGCCATCTCCTCCTGGCTCAGTGAGAATCCCCGAGCCGTCAGCATGATGATCGGGATCCCCTCCATCGCAGGATCGGCGCGGAGTCTCGCACAAAGCTCCAGTCCACTGAGCATGGGCATCTGATAATCGGTGATGATGAGATCAGGTCGGTGTTGCTGTGTCAGTTCAAGGGCCTCTTCACCATCCGCCGCGGTGATGACGTCGAAACCGCCGTTCTTGAGTTTCGTCGATACCACGCGCAGGATGTGCGGTTCGTCGTCACAGACCAGGATCTTCTTCTCTGCCATTTCGAATCACCCCCAAGTCAAGAAACCAGAGAGCACAAACTGGAAAGCAGACGCCATCGTCGAGCTTTCGGGCTGTAGTCTCCAGTTTCTAGCATCCAGTTTCCAGCAACGGCAGCACCATTCCAAATGTGCTCCCCTTGTCGACTTCGCTGGTCAGCGTCATCTTGCCTTCGTGAATCGTCTCTACAATGTGCTTCACGAGGTTGAGTCCGAGGCCCGTACCTTTGGCCATCTTCTTATTGGCTTCGACCCGGAAGAACTTCTGGAACATCCGTGGCAAATCCTCCTTGGGAATGCCGGCTCCCGTGTCGCTCACGTCAACGTTAATAACGTGGCTCTCCTCATGCGCCGTCACGCGCACGTGAACGCGACCGCCTTTGGGCGTGTATTTGATCGCGTTGCTCAGCAGATTCAGCACCGCTTGATAGAGCATGTCCCTATCGGCCAAGACGCGATAAACGACCGCCGTCAGGTCTTCGGTGAACGTCAGTCCTTTCTCCTCCGCCTGGGGCCGGGCCACGTCGGCCGCCTCCTTGACGATCATGGCGACCGACACGGGTTCCCTGTTGATCCGAACCGTGCCCGCTTCAATACGGCTGATGTTCAACATATTGTCGATCAGCCGGCCGAGCCGGTCGGCTGACGTTTCGATGATGTTGTAATACTCCTCTCGCGTCTTCTCGTCGGCCGCCTCGCCGTCGACCAACATCTCCACATAGGCTCGGATGGATGACAGCGGCGTGCGCAGTTCGTGCGCCGCCCGGGCCACGAATTCACTCTTCATCTTCGTGGCCTCGCGCTCCTTGGTGATGTCGCGTAGGAGCACGACAACACCATGACTTTCGGACGGCCCATCGCCTGACTCGCAGCCGGATTCCGAGCCCGATGTTGGACTGACGGGAGACATCGTCAGTGCATATATCCTGGATCCCATTTCGTGCTCGGCCCGCCGATGGGCGGCGCGCGTGTCGACCTCCCGGGCTTGCTGGATCATGCGGACCAGCTTCTCGTCGGCGATCACGCTGGCGAGGGGTTTTCGCAATGCCTCCTTGCAATCGAATCCGAAGACGCTCCCGGCAGCCGTGTTCGCAAGGATGAGTTGATCGAACGCGTCGGTGACGAGCAGGGGGTCCGGAATGGAGTTCTTCACCTCTTCGATGTGGCGCTTTTGCGTGTCGGCCAGGCTCAGTGCCAGGCTCACCTGCCTGTGTTCCTCAAGCAGATCCGCCACGTGTCTCTCAATATCCGTGACGTGTCGTTGCACGGCCTGCCATATTGGCCGCAACTCCGCGGCGACGGGCAGGTTCTTGAAGACCTGCTGCGTCTGCGCCGTGTTTTGCCTGATGGCTCGGTAGATACCGGCCAACGCGTTTCGCCGAGCAATGTGCGCGGCGATCAACAACGCGCCAGCAACCACGATCAAAGCCAGGATACCCAAGCCGTGCAACGCCGAGAGTCCCGTGCCACCGCCGGCGGCCACAACCGTTTGCCACACAAGACACGCGGCTGCCCCGGCCAACGGCACCAGCGCCCAGTGGGGCGCGATGTTCATGAATCGCGGCTCCACGCCGAATCTCGACCCGGGATCAGGAGCTGGCCGCGCGCCGTCGACGCCGCTATCCACGCGCGCATCGCCGTTCTTTGATGCCGCAACGTTCTCCTGCTGATCGAAATCAGCGTCGATCTGCGACCACGGCGTGATCGGGTCCTGCATCATGGTTCCTCCCCAAACGCCTCCCCGCTTGCCGACAGGCTCAGTTCAGGCCGCCGTTCGGCTTCCGACGCGTGCCCTGCGCCGTCCTTGGGACCTTCCCCAAGACTGTGGCGCCGGCCTCCACCCAGCGCCACATCACGGGCCGGAGGCCTGTGCCGCGGGTGGTCCAGGGACATACTCTCATTCGCCAAGACCCTGTTGGGCGAAACGGCCTCAAGCAGGGCCCGCGTCATCTGCGAATTCGGATCGACCGTCAGCGCCATGGCATAGGCCCGCCGTGCCTGATCCCTCCGTCCCATGGCCGCCGCCGATTGGCCGACAAGACAATGCGCGGTCACGAGACATCCATCCAGCCTCAGCGCCGCCTCGGCCGCCTCGATGGCGCTCAGGTAGTCGCCGCGTTGGAATGCCACATACGCAGTCAGGAGCCACGTCTCCGCCGTGGCCGTGCCGTGTCGATGAATCGTCTCCATGGCTTCGGCCGCCGCGTCCAACTCACCCAACGTTAAGGCAGCTCGGGCGTAGAGGCACCAGGCCACTACGTCCCGTTCATCCTGAACGATGATGGTCTTCAACACCCGCCTCGCCTCACTGGCCTTCCCGGTCGCAAGGTAGGCGTTGGCCAAGGCGCGCACGACGGCAGGCGCGAACGCCCCGGTGCAAGCGGCCCCTGGTGCGGTCGCCAGACCGTCCGCCGGCAGGTCCCCGCAACTCGTTCCAGAAGCCTTGTGCAACCGCCATCCCCGCGCCGAAGACACCGGCGATACGCCTGTGGCACAGGCCTGGGATGGGCTCCTATCAAGCAGTGGTTGGAGGACGGCGATCGCGTCGGCGTACTGCTCGGCCCAAGCCAGCAGCATGCCTGCCTCCTCGCACAGCACCACATCGTCGCCGCGCCCGCGCAGTGCTTCGTGGCAGTGTTCAACCGCTGGACCACGAAGTCCCAAGATGCGGTCGATCCGCGCGGCGAGCATGTGCATCGGAGCACTGCCCTCGAAGTCGATGATCCGTGGCTCGATCAACGCCAGCGCGTCCGCCGGCTTGTCCAGGGCCACCAATGTCTCGGCTTGAGCGAGGACGTAGGCCGCAACGTTCGGCGATTGCATGACAGCGGAGGAGTAGTGCTCCAGGGCGGTCTCCAGATCGCCGTAACGCTCGGCGATGATGCCCCTGACGTAGTCGATCTCGGGATCGCCGTCCGACATCGAGGCCGCCGACACGATGGCTTGGCGCGCCTTGGCCAGTTGGCCCTGCTCGAGTCGCAAACGGGCCGCGAGCAGGTACGCCCGCGGATTGTCCGACGCGAGGGAGATTGCGTTCTCCAGGACCTGCTCGGCGTCATCGATCCGACCCGCCTCAAGGTGCTCCTCCGCCAGCCGCAGCTTGACACTGCTTCGCACCGTCTCCCATCGCTGTTTTGCCTCGGCCCGCTGATTCTGCGACATGTGCCGATACATCAGGTGGTCGGGCTCCGGCCGGCAGCCACAGGCTAGCAGTATCCCGGTGATGCAGAAGACCGGCGCGCTCCCGATCCACCGATATCCTTGGCCTACCGTGTTCGTGCGCGTCTTCATGGCTCCCCCTCCTCGCCAATGAACGGCGCGGTGGAGGCCTCGGCATTCGGGCCATCTGAACGGGCCCGGTCGTCGTCCTCGAAGCCCGTCGGGCCGTCGATCTCGTCGGGAATGACGAACGGAGGCGCCGGCCGGCCGAATGGAGGACAGGTGATCCCTGACTCCTCCGCGATCCGGTCGCGTATATAGGTCCGTATCGAGGATGCCTCGGATTCCCACGCCCGCCGGCCCAGCAGCTTTTCCTTGAGCTTGATCGCGTGCAGGTGTCGGGGGTAGTTGTGCAGGGTCATGTCGGCATCCCACAGTGCTTTCTCGACGTCCCCGCTCGCCAGGTGCTCCAGTGCCCAGCGGTAGTGCGCCTGGCCCAGCCTCTCTCGGCCCAGCCACTGAATACCGCGCCGCATTCCGACGCGCGCACGCTCGACGTCCTGCTCCAATCCCTCGCTTGCCAGTGAATCCAACTCCCCTTTGATGATGTGTACGGTGAGCAGAATGATGACTTCCTCACGAATCGTGTTGTCGCGCGTCGTGCGGAACAGCGCACCGGCAATGGGAATGTCCCCCAGAACCGGCACCTGTTCTCTCGCGGCCGTGCTGACGTCCCTGAAGAGACCGCCAATCAGGATCGTGTGCCCATCCTTCACCAGGATGTTCGTGGTAACCTCGGTCGTCTGCTCCCACGGCAGCTCGTTGACGACGCCGCCCGTAGAATCCTTGGGGTGGATCTCCATCCGGACGTGCCCGTCGTCGCCGATGAATGGCCGGAAGGTCAGGATGGTGCCTGTCTCCAGGAACTCGACGTTTTGAACGGCCGCCGTTTCGGTCACCGTCGTCGTGAAGTAGCCGTCACGCCGTCCCACGATGACCTGGCCCACCTGTTTGTTCAAAGCCAGGATCTTCGGGTTGGCCAAGACATCCGTATCGCTGATTTGCTCCAAAGCGCGGATAAACACGCCGATCTGGTCCTTGATGATCCCAAACGTGAAACCGCCTGCGGGGACCCCCGTGTTGAAGTCCGTCCGCGCGGTCATGGTCGTGTCGCCCAGCAAATCGACCGGTGTGTTACCGGTCGTGATGTCTTGCGCCGCCGGGCTCACGCTCGTGAGGGTCGTGAAGTCGATTCCCCCGACCGTGGTAAAGTCGATGCCGAGGGCGTTGTCCTCCGAGAGCGTGGCGCGCAGAACCGTCGCCTCGATCAGGACCTGCTTCGGTTGGGCGTCCAGTTGCCGAATCACATCCTCGATCTCACTGACCTTCTCCACGTAGTCGGTGACGATCAGCGTATCCGGTGTGGCGACCGAATCGCCCTCCGTGTCGTTCATTCCCTCGTCACCGCCCAACCCGACGCTGGACGGCGGTGTCACGGAGATCTTGCCGATATTGCTGAGCAGTGGCTCGATCAACCCCCGCACCGCCGCGGCGTTCATGTACGTCATCTTGAAGACACGCGACGTGACTTGCCGCCCCGCTTGGGCTTGCGCGGCCAGCTCTTCCAGGGGATACACATAAATGAAATCGCCCCTGGCGACGAATCCCAGCCCGTTGGACACCAGCATGGCCGTTAGCGCGTCCTCAAATGTGACGTTGTACATGCTGGCGGTGACGGTTCCGTCGACGCCGTCCGCCATGACGATGTTCCGCTTCGACGGCTCAGACAACAGCCGCAGCGCATCGGCCAGCGGCAGACCGGAGACGTGCATCGTGACTCGGTCGTTGACGCCCACTTGAATCTTCTGTTCGGTCTGTTCGTCAGTGGTGGCGCCGCGTGATTCTTCCGGCGGCATGGCGGACTGCTCTTCCGCCGATGTGTTGAGCTGCCGTCCCGCCAACGCGGCAGGCTTTTCTTCCACCAGCACGTCAGAATCCTTCTGCGGCAACACATCCGGCAGGGCGCGCAAAGACTCCTCCCATCCTTCCGCCATCGATTGTCCCCGCAGCACTCCACATTCACGACCGCCGTCGAAAGCCACGATCGACATCACGGTGGCAAGCAGGAGCCTTGCGCGCAGACTCCGCCGGCCGCCTTGTCCGGCCACGGTTGTACGCCGCTGCTCACCACGGGGAGGAACTGACATTACACCTTCCCTGTCCGTCTCTTTTCAGACGCTCGCCTTGGACACTCCGTTGTTATCCCGTTATAAGTCGGTTGTAGAGCGGCCTGGGTTGTGCTTCAAGGTGTGCTTCAACGTGTGCTTCAGGGCATCACGAGCTTGCGAACAACGCTGGATTTGCGGACGGTCACCCGCCGGTCCTCAATGCGAACGACCGAGAAGCCCTGGATCACGTCTCCCTCGTGCACAAGATGTCCGGAAATGTACGCCATCGGAACCGAACCGGTCATGGTCGACTGAAGTTGGAGCCTTGCCAATGCCTCGCTCATTTCGTCCGACTCTCGTTGTCGAGCTTTTTGATACTCCGTCATCAGCACACTGAATTGTTGCCAGAACCCTATTGAAGATTCGGCTTCCTTCGCATCGCTGTCGCGGCTGGCTTCGAAGTGGGAGTATCCGCCGGCCGGTCGAAACTTCGACCAGGCCTCGGACGGTATGTTAAACAGATCGCGTTCCAGGACCTGCGGCATGTCGTCAATGGATGCCACAGGCTCCGCTTCGAGGCGCTCGGACCTCGCGGGAGATTCCGCGAGCATCTTATCGGCCCGTGCATGACGAGGTGCCTGCCGGGCAGGCTCGACCGCTTCCGGACTGGGCCGAATCCTCGGCTCTACCGGATCCCTCGGCGCTACCGGAGTTGCCACGACCGGCATGGCCTCCACCGTTGCGGGCTTCGAGCTGGGCAGAAACGATCTCACCACCACCACGAGCAAAACGACGAACAAGCCCCCCAGTATCGCCGACTTCTTCTTGTCGACGATCAGTTGCTGCTTAAAAGCTGTCAGCCATTCACCGAAGTTGCCTGACATCCATATTCCCATCCACGGCAGCCGCCAGCCGAACACTCACTCCGGGTAGTGGTAGGTGTGCAGCAAGATCTCGACACGTACTTCTCCGGGTTGCACCTCATCGTTGACCACTTTCACGTCTTCCACATGGAACAGCCTGGGCAACGCCTCCACATTCTTCAGAAACTCGAACAGCTTCGTGAAGCTGGTCTCGAAGGACAGACGCACCGGCAGAATGATCGTGCCCTTCGCCAGTTGTAGTGTCTCTGGAAGCCTGGTCTCGTCCAGACGCAGCGCTCGCCTGGGCTGCACCACGTAGTCGTTGATGTCGCTCTTCTTGAGGTTCTCGGACAGATCGTTGAGGAATTCCCCGAACTGCCGGTCGGCCGGCAACCGCTTCCGAAAGTCCCTCATCCTTTCATCCATCTCCATGATGGACGCATACAGCTCGCTGACGTTGCCAACTCTCTGCTGGTCGGCGCGAACCGCCGCCACCTCCTCAGCAACCTCGCCGCGAACCTTCTCGATGTCCCTTGATCCGGGGATCAGCAGACCGAATACAAACCCCGCGGTGAGCGCCACGACAATGGTGACGACAATCAGATTCATCTTCAGGAAGTTCACCACGAGCCCCCCACTTGCTTCGCCAGATCACACGTCAACTCAAACCGCCGTGCCTCGCGCCCGGCCCACGCCGTGGCTTCTCCCATCTCCATTTGGACCCGACTGAGCAGTTCGGAGTCCTCCAGCGCCGCCGCGAATCCAATCACTTCCGGAATCTCGCGGGCGATCCCGTTCATCGTGATCCGATCGACCGTCAGCTCATCCTCCAACTGCCGGTCGGACCGTGCCTGCCGAGAGGCCGGAGGCGTCGGCCGGCCTCGCTGCAGATCATCTTCCTCTTTTACTGCGTATCGACGTAATGAAGGACAATGCACTGACAGCTCCGTGAGAACCACGGTTTCGGGCATCCGCCGGCTGATGTCGCTGAAAACGACAACCAAGTCCAGGTCGCCCCGGAGTTGTTCAATCAATCGCCGGTGGTTCCGGAGTGCTGCCCGTTCGGCCTCCATCGCTTCTTTCTTGGCGAGGTGAATGGCGATCTGTTCGTGCTGCCTGGCAACATCGGGCATCATCGCCCTCTCGCTCG
Source organism: Phycisphaerae bacterium (assembly GCA_016935885.1). The sequence goes on from JAFGQA010000154.1 coordinate 19,566, forward strand.
CCAGGCGGTGCTTGTGGACAACAGCCCAAACCAACATGATCGCAATCAGCAGCCCGACACACGATGCCCGAAGCCTGATCGCGCGCTTCAGCGTGTGCGCCTCGCGGTAACGGGTCGGGATGAAATCGCAATCTTCCACGTTCGAAGGCTCCCATGGGCCGCTACATGCCCGCCGTGGCCGTTCGGTAGTCAGCCAGGCTCACCGGGTGCGCGTCGCGCTGCTCCGACCACGCAACGCCGCGCAACGCCAGGCCACAAGCAACCGCCCATGCCGGTTGAAACGCACGCTCTTCTCTCGCGCCGAGCCGTCCAATCCGCGACACGCCCATAAGGGGATTCCCGATCGTGCACGGAACGTCGATCCCCTCGGCGATGATCTGCATCAGCGACGGCTCGTGTGCCTCTCCGCCCACCAGCGTCAGGCTTCGCGGCTTCTGCCCGCGAAAGGTCACCGCGTAGTAACGAAGGCACAGTTGCACGTCACGGGCGACCCGTTCGATCACCGGCCGCACCGCGTCCCCCACGGTGGCACAAACCTCCTCCGGCACGGCGCTCTTGTCGCCGGTGCGTCGCCCTGAGGTCTCTCGCACGATTCGGACACGCAACGCCGCCGCCTCTTTTCTCGAGATCGACAACGCCTTGGCCACGGATTCGTTGAGATGTTGACCGCCGACGTCAATCATCTTCAAAAAGGACACGTCCGTCCCGTGCGCCAGGACGATCGATGTCCCGCGCCAACCCACATCCAGAAAGACGTTGACGGACTGGGCGTCTTCCATCCTGCGCAGGAACCGAAAGAAACAACGCGCCACCGCGCACGGCGCAATGTCGAGCGCCACCGGATTCAGCTTGAGCGACTCGAGCATCTTCAACCGGGCATCCACGACCTCGTCCGGAGAGGCGAACACGATGATTTCTTTCTTTAACTCATTGCCGTGCCGGACCTCCCCCGCCGTCATGTGGCGAAACTGCGCGCCGCCTTCATCCATGCCAAACCTGTCCCGCGCTTCGAACTCGATGGCCGAGGCCATCTCCTCGGAAGGCATCCGGGGCAGGCGGATGTTCTTCAATTGAAACTCACCGCTCCCCAGCGCGGTCACCACGCGGCGTCCCTGAAAGGGGTACTGCCGCAATGCGTCGCGGACCGCCTGCTCGATCGCCGCGCTCCGCTCGGAGGAACCGCTCATGGACGGAGGAATCTCGCAGTGCGCCGCGGCGAGGAGGCCCAGTTCCTCCCCGTCGCGGGAGAATTGCACCATCTTGATGCCGGCCGCGCCGACATCCAGGCCGATCGGCCCATGTTCCGCACGTCGTTTCAGCAACTTGGCCTCCCACACGTGTCGTTGGCGTTACTTACCAGCCGGGAGTCCACCGGCCGGAAATCCGCTCGGCAGAACAACGCTGAATTTCTTGGTTGTCACGGTACGGGTCGCAATCGGCGCGACCACGACTTCGTAGTCGGCACCCGCCGACGTCAATTGCAGGATAGCCGGCGTCTGTTGGTCGAGACCGCCCAGCGAATCGAAGCCCAGGACCGCGTCGCCACCCAGATCGCACGCCACGAGCTGGACCTGCTCCATTCCCGGATCCCCGTCTGGGCCAAACTGCCTGAGGAAGGGCAAACCGGTCCGAGGATGCGCGATCGGCGTGTCGGGCGAGGCCGCCTTCGCCAGCCAGTAACGGTTACCATCGCCATCCACCTTGATGACGACCGGATCGTCCGGCCGCGCAATCGAAAGGCTTCGGGCGTAGTGAACGTCCGCCTCGAAGGTCGTGGCCACTCGCCCGCCCTGCTCCTTCGCAGCAGTATCACTATCGGGCATGGCCATGAGCGCCAGAATGGCTGCGACGACGACGACGACGATCAACTCGACAATAGTGAATGCTCCGTGCTTAATCCTGCAACGCAAAGTCGTCGTGTCGGAGTCCCAAGAGCCCCAGACCTTGGTCGGGGGGTACGTTAGAACGTGTCCCACAGCCACCCCCCGACCAAGGTCGGGGGCTCTTGGACACAATGACCCGTTACTTTGCGCCGTAGGGTTAATCACACTGACCCCCATCGTACCCCTCCATTCAGGCGTGTGTGCCGACATCCCCGTGCCACAGGGACTATCAGGGCGGACTCTTACCGCCTCTGCCCCGGCTGCCATCGGCCTTATCGGTATCCATTATCTCCACCTTGATCGCTTTGGCTCGCAGGTGTTGCAGAATCTCCTCCAGCAAGCGGTTGGTCCTGTGCGCCTCATCGATCATCTGATTCCGCTGGAGGCCCGAGTCTGGTACCTGCGCCTGCGCCGTCGGCAACATGCTCGGCCGCCCAGCCCATAACTCGATCGCAATCACCGTCAACAGGACGGTGATGACCAGCAGCACGCTCCGTGTAAGCCGATCCAGTGTGAATTCCCGTCTCACCATGACCCTGCCCTGCACTTGTAGTTACATCTCGAAGGATGAGTTTGGCGGTGTGCCACGGGCAGCATGGCTGCCCGTGCTCACTGGCGGGCAAGCCGCCAGTGGCACCCACACGGGCAAGCCGCCAGTGGCACCCGCGCGCGCCTTGTCAGTTCTCCCGCGTGCCTTGTCGGTTCTGCCCTGCACGCCTCGTCAGTTCTCCTTCCAGCTAAGGATGGTAATGGGCAGGACGTCCGCCGAACGCGCGAAGTCCCAGAAGGTCGAGCGCCCTGCGTCCCAATTGAACCGTAAGGTGTCGTTCGAACCGCCCGTGTTGAACCCGTGTTCGCCGTCCTTCAATTGCGTCATGCAGGCCCCGGTCACGTCCATGAAGACGTTCTTGCCCCCATCCTTGATTTCCTTCCCGCACAGGACCGAGCCGATAACCGTCAAGCCGCTGTTGTAGGATTTGAACTCAATCTGGTCCTTCACGACCAAGGCCGGGTAGTCGTCGACGGCCGTCACCTCGATTCCCGGGCCATCGATACTGAGTTTGCCATTGACGACCAGCGTGCCGTGCAGCTCCACCCAAGCCTCCAGCTCGAAGTCCCCGTTGATGTAGATGATTCGGCCGGGATTGGTGCCGGACCAGTCCTGGGCATTGAGCTGGTCCGCCTCCCAGTAGAAGATGTTGCTGTGCGGCCAACTGGAGTAGGCCGAGTACTGAGTTCCGCGGATGTTGTAGGTCTGGTAAAGCGAGGGTTGCATCAGCGGAGCTGGGAACGGCTGCTGATTCGGGTTGATCGACGCCGGCGGGCCTCCGCCGGTCCACTCGATGTCGCCCGTCGCGAAGAGGTTCCCGTCGCACCATCCACTGCCTTTGAGCTTGTCTACGGTGAAGATGTCACCATGGACCGTAGCCGTCGCCGGCACTTCCAGCTTCTTGCCACAATAGAGGGCATAGGGGATTTCCCACTTTGGCTTTGGCGGGACCAGTACTTCCGCCGTAATCGTGTGCTTGCCGCGGATGCTGCCGTCCAGGTCGTGTGCCACGCCCACGGCAGTGATGGTGAACAGATTCGGATCGGTCCCGTCCCGCACCACTACGACGTCCGTGTAGTCCGCCGTCTCGTCAACGGCGATGCCGGAGCTGCCCGTCCAGTAGGTGCCTTTCGGAACCGTCGTCGGCGGATACATCAGGAAGTGCGTCCCGAAATCAATACCGGACTCCGCCACGTATTGTGCCCGACCGGCGGCCAGACGGTTCACCGCCTCCGGCACGATGGTGCTGTGCGCGTCGAGAAAGGCCCAACCCAGCGTGGCTACGACGGCGGTCAGGCCCAGCACGACGATCAGGATATAGCCGCGGCGTCCGGTGCGTTTTCGCGTCCTTGGTTCGTTGTTTCTGAAAGCCATCATTCGCTGTCGGCCTCGATTGGGGTCTCGCATCTCAATCCGGTTTTGCAGAGCCGCCGAGCCGCACTCAGAAGAGCCGCCGACCTTGGTCGGGGGGCACATGCACGTTGGTCGCGAATCCACCCTCCTAACCAAGCCCGGGTACGCGTTTGGCGTTCAGGCGGGGTGGCATGGGTAACGAACGACACGCCCCACGGGGCGGGTCGTTCATTACCCGTGAGTACCGCTGGTACGAGAACCCGCTGGTGCGAGAATCCGCTCTCGCACCCACTTCCGCTAGTACGAGAATCCGCTCTCGCACCCACTTCCGCTAGTACGAGACTCCGCTCTCGCACCCACTTCCGGCGGGAATCCTTTCCCAGACCTCGATTCAAGGGGCCGAGAAGGGATTCTCGGCCCAAGGATTCTCGGCCCAAGGATTCTCGGCCCAGGGATTCTCGGCCCAGGGATTCTTGGCCCAGCTTCGGATGCCCACGGGTAAGTTCCGCCGCCGCTGGCGGCTTCGCCAATCCATGCCACCCTAACCCATGCCACCCCGCCGCAAATCCAGCCCCCGGCCAAGGTCGGGGGCTCTGTTCGCGATTGCCTGTTACTCTTCCCAATACCGTCATCCCCCAATCACAAATCCGAGAATCCGTCCCATCTGGAGAAGTGGAGCCGGCGGATGCGGCTCGAACCGGGCAGCGGAGCCGCTTGGGCCTCCGGGAGAAACAGATAGTCGCCCGACGCTTTCGGGCTTGCCGTCGTCTGAAACACCACTTCATCCGACCCGGTGCCAATGGTAAATCGGGTCTCCACGATGCGGGTCTCGGTGTCTGCCGGATAGCCGTCGAAGGTCAGGCTCTCGATGCCCTCCGCCCAGATCACCATCTCCTTCTCCGGAACCGTGGCCATCAAGGCATCAACCTCGTCGACATCCGTGAAGTCATCCTGATCCACGACAGTCGTGTCGGCGGATTCGCTTAGGTGCTCGTACGTGACCCGATGGTTCGTCCCGTCGTACTTGATGACTGCCAACTCATTCAAGTTCAGCACATCGTCTTCGTTGGCGTCTTCGGCCCACAACGTGACCGCCGTCGTCGTCACCTCGCCGATCCCACGGGCGGACCGGATCTTCTGAGCGATGCGCGACAAGGCATAGTGCCCCGTGGTCTTTGTGTTGCGGATGTCGCGCGTCTCCGTCGACGCCTGACCGATCGCGAAGATCAGCGTCGTCGCCGCAATGGCCGTCATCGCCGTGATCGTCGCCGCGAGCATCATCTCGACGAGCGTAAACGCCGATCGACGGACAGCAAACGGCAAATGCCGAGTGGCCAACACGTGATTCTCGACGCCGTACGCCCTCGCCACACCTGTATTACAGGATCGTCTGCCGCCCGAGATGCGCCACGCGTGCCTCGCTATTCGCCATTCGCTATTCGCCATTCACTCAATCCTCCCGGCTGGCAACACGATCCAGCGTTACGAGGAGTGCATTGTTGTGGTAGACCCGGACCCGGATGTGCACGAAGCTGTTTACGTCATCGCCGGCTTGACCCAGACCGGGAAAGGACACGTAGTCCACCGAGACGTCCCGCCAGAAGCCATCCGACGACGGGTCCGTGATGACGGCGTTTTCAAAGTTGCGAAGATCCCCCACGCTCTCGGCATAGCCGTCGAAGTCGTCTATGTTGTTGAACAATTCGCGCGACGTCTCGTCCGGGCCGGGTCCGGGGGAAGCAATGCGCTCGTCCGGCTCGAAAAACGGCCGGGCCAGGATCTCCTCCATCATCGCCTGGCCGAGTGCGACGGCCTGTTCGAGCTTGGCGGCCTCATTGACTTGCTGGACACCTGCCGTGAACGGCAGCGTGGCCGTCGCCGCCACGATGGCCAGGATGGTCGACGCCAACAGGGCCTCGGCCAACGTGAACCCGCCACGTGCCCTGGCATCGTTCCGGCCATTCTGTCTCGTCGGACCCATGAGGTCTTTCCCCAGGCGCCTCCCGATGGCGCCGGACTAAACATACAATTCATCCCGCACGGACGCATGCCGGGGGCTCGTCGACTCGGTCCTGGCGGGCGACCCATAACCGAAACGACCGGTAAACGGTTGGATCCACTCCCAACCGGACCGGTCGTTCCGACACAGGCTGACTGTGATTTTCTCGGGCTCGAAGGAGGCGCTGCGGCTAGGGTGCCTAGCAGCCCGTGGTAAAAGGGAAAACAGCAGTTCGGAAACGCCGTTCCTGACCGTGGAAACCACCGGCGAGACGCCGGTGCCACAGCTTTGCCACGGGTTGCTAGAGTGCATTGTGTGCGGCGTTGTCATTCGCCTTGAATACGCCGCCGGTCACGTTGTAGTACCACGCGCTTGAGCCCACTACACCCGAGCCCACGGTGTTTGTGTTCGTAAACGGGTTGTTCGGCATGGTTTGCAGGTAAGGACCGAAATCCGTGCCAGTCGTGGCTCCGGCTACGTCCGTGGTTCCCGTCAATTGGGCGACGACGTCCGCGGCCGTTGGATAGAGCCCGTTGTGCTGGAGCTTGTACAACTCGATCTGACCGCGAATGGTCTGTAGGTTCGTGGTCAACGAACTGAGCCGCGCATCATCGCTGGCATCACTGAACTGAGGAATCACCACGGCCGCGAGGATTCCCAGGATGATCACGACGATCAGCAACTCGACCAATGTGAATGCACTGCGTCTCATGTCTTCAACCTCCAACTCGGCAACCGGCCTGCTCGAGGCGCGGCCGTGCCGTACACACATCGGAGCCCGAGAGCCCCGCCGATCATGAACCCCCACACGGGGTCCGGAATATGACGGTCTTCACGCCCCACGTATCGGGCGGCACACGCCGGCCCTTTAGGAAAGGGAAAAAGAGGACTTTGCTTGTTGAAATGACCGATTGACGCTCGGCCCCGTAGCACCGCATTTGCCTCAACGGCGCAACGCGAGGCAGGGAACGCACGCTGCTCTGAGAATAGAATTGATATGTCACCGCGGCTCGTTTTATCGGACAACGATCCACCGCGAGCGCCGCCCGTTCTCATCCAAAGCGGCGAGCAATGCGATCATGGCGTCCTGGGCCGAGAATCCGTTCGTGTTTGGTGGCGTGGCATGGGTACGCGGAGCCGCCGGCGGCGGCGGAGCTTACCCGTGGACATCCGACGCTCCGCCGAGAATCCCTTCTCGGCCCCACACGCAGCGGATCCCTACTTTGCAGCGCTTGGAGGAAGGGATTTCCCTGGCTTTGGGTGCGAGAAGGGATTCTCGCACCAGCCGCCGCGTATGGGTGCGAGAAGGGATTCTCGCACCAGCAGGATTTCCCTGGCTTTGGGCGCGAGAAGGGATTCTCGCACCGGCAGGATTTCCCTGGCTTTGGGTGCGAGAAGGGATTCTCGCACCAGCAGGGAAGGGATTCTCGCACCAGCCGCCGCAAGGGCGGGCCGCCCGTGGCACACAAGCCGCCCGTGTCACAAAAATCGACCGCCGCCGGAAGCGTCACGCGCCCCTCGGGAGGCCGCTGACAGTCGTTGGTGGTCGACGACCGCCGCCGGGACGCTTATCATGCCCAACGTGCCTCCGGGGCGGGCGCAGGGCAGACAACGAGGATACGGCGTGAGCGAACGCCGACACAGACACGGCTCAGATGAGCGAGAACGCGGGGATAGACCCCATGGCAAACCTTGAGAAGGTCATCATCGTCGGATCGGGACCCGCCGGTTGGACCGCCGCGATCTACGCCGCCCGGGCGAACCTGCAACCGTTGGTCTTCGCTGGAAGGCCGAAGAGCGTCCCGTCGTTGGTCTTGCCAGGCGGGCAGCTCATGCTCACGACCGACGTGGAGAACTACCCGGGCTTCCCGGAGGGCGTGACCGGGCCCGAGATGATGTCCCGCTTCGAGCGGCAGGCCGTGCGGTTTGGCACGCGGATCGTCACGGACGACGGCTTGAGTCCGGACGTGTCGAATCCCGACGGCGGCCACACGGCGAAGTACCACGACTGCAAGGCAGTGGACCTCAAGTCGCGCCCATTCAAAGTCATTGGCGAGGACGACGCCGTGTACGAGACGCACGCCGTCATCATCGCCACGGGCGCCACGGCCAACTGGCTGGGCTTGGAGAACGAACAGCGTCTGGCCAGAACCGGCGGCGGCGTCAGCGCGTGCGCGGTCTGCGACGGGGCCATGCCGATGTTCCGGGACAAGGAGCTTGCCGTCGTGGGCGGCGGTGACTCAGCCGTCGAGGAGGCAAGCTACCTGACGAAGTTCGCCGGCAAGGTCTACATGATCCACCGCCGCGACGCGTTGCGGGCGAGCAGAATCATGGCCAACCGGGCCGAGGACAACCCCAAGATCGAGATCCTGTGGAACAAGGTCGTGGTGGACGTCCTCGGCGAGGCGAGCATCACCGGTGTGCTGTTGAAAGACACGAAGACGGAAGAAACAAGCGAGTTGCCGCTCAGCGGGCTGTTTATGGGCATCGGCCACACACCCGCCACGACGTTCCTGAACGGCCAACTCGACCTGGACGAGAAGGGCTACATCAAGCTGAGGGATCCGTATCGAACCACGACAAGCGTCGAAGGCGTCTTCGCCGCGGGCGACGTGGCCGACAGCGTCTATCGCCAGGCCGTCACCGCCGCCGCCATGGGCTGCAAGGCGGCCATCGACGCCGAGCGCTGGCTGGCGGAAAAGGATGTTTTGTAGTCGAATCCAGCCGGCGGCTTCCTGGGGATGTACACGGGACGTTCAAGGAGACGGCCATGGCATTCATTTCCTATGCCGACAGCAAACCGCTCGATCCAGAACTGGCGGAGGTGTACGAGCGAATCCGCGATCGGGCCAGCGGACTGGTGCCGAACATTCTGCGGATTCACGGGTACAGCCCCGCCGCCTTGCGGGCCCACTTCGACCTGTATAAGGCGCTGATGGTCAAACGGTCCGAGCTATCGCGGGCCCAGCGGGAGATGATCGCCATCGTCGTCTCGCAGATAAACGGTTGCTTTTACTGACTGGAGCACCACGGGGCGTCGCTCCGTCAACTCGTCAAGGACGATTCCCTCGTCGTTCGGATGCAGTCCGACTACCGTGGTGCCGATCTCAGCCCGGCCGACCGGGTGATGCTGGACTACTGCGCGAAGCTGACGCGCACCCCGCACGAGATGACGCGGGCCGACGCAGACGGTCTGCGCGAGGCCGGATTCTCCGACGCGGCGATTCTCGACATCTGTCTGGTGGCCGCCTACTTCGCATTCGTCAATCGAATCGCCGACGGCCTGGGCGTCGAGATGGAGAGCCAGTCGCGCGGCGGCGCGAAGGCGTGATGGGCGGCAGGTCCGGGGCCCGCCTCGTGTTCACGCATCCACCGTATTGGCTTCCATAGAAGGCTCGATCGGTCACTTCCCGTCAGTCTTGCCTCGTGCTGAACTCGTGTTCTCGACATCCTCCGACGGCGGGACCGTGAATCGATCGGCGGGCAGATGCAAATCAATGACGGTATTGCATAATGAACTCCCTCTTCTCCGTATGGTTTGATGACGACCCCGCCTTGCATCCTCGGCCATGCCGGTCACGTTGCAGCCGTGCAGGTCCTCCAGCCTACCCTGCCTGATAGAACGCTGGACGATAACATGGGATCGGGATCGGTTTTCGGATTGCCTTGGCCGCTTCGATCCATGCTTCTTTCGCTTTGAGCGCTTCCCGAAGTGCGGCCTCTGGTGTGTCCCCAAGGGCTGAGCAAGCTTCAAGATCGGGGATATCGGCGACGTAAGCTTCGTCTTCCTCGCTGTAGAAGATGTTGATGTGGTAGTCTTTCATCTGTCTTCCTCCAGGCGAAGGTCGTGCCGTTCTACGAGTCGCAGGAACTGTCGAATCTGGTATGGTTTCGCTTCGCCATTCACCTCTTGGATGTTGATCAGCTCCGGAACGTCCGGGTGCTTGAAGATGTGGTGGCTGCCGCTGGTGCGGTCCAGTTCGAAACCGAACGCCTGCAACAGGCTGGTAAAATCCCCAAATCTGACGTTTCTCGGGTTGACCAGCAGAAGGCGTAGTAGTCTCCGATGGTTCATGTGCTGTATGCTAAGATCGGCCGGCGAGCCGGTCTAGCAGCCCGTGGTAAAAGGGAAAACAGCAGTTCGGAAACACCGTTCCTGACCGTGAGAACCACCGGCGAGACGCCGGTGCCACAGTTTTGCCACGGCCTGCTAGGTTTCGCACGCCTGGTCGCCGCCCGGACCGGTTCGCAAATGTTCTACCGAGCCTCGACGTGCCGCGGCACGATCCCCGCCGCCGGCTTGGCCTGTCCCGTCTTGACGAACACGCCGTCGTACTGTCGCTCCAGGAAGTCGCGCCTCGGGCCGGAGCGGATGTGGTCCCACGGCAGGATCTCCGTGTAGGCCCGCTCGCGGTGGGCGTACCAATCGGGGTCGATGCCGGTCTCGTCGAATGCCCGCCGCCAGGTCGCGAAGTTGAAATGCTCATCCCAGCCGTCGAACCGGGCGCCAAGGTGGTACGCCCTCTCGATCACGGGTCCCAGGCGCCGGTCACCACGGGCCAGGACCGCCTCGAGGATGGATCGCTCCGGATCGTGCGTCGTCACCCTGACGGCCCTCAGGCGGTTCCCGTGCCGCACCTCGGAGAGGATCCGCCGGGCGTTCTCGAAGTACTCCACCCGTCGCTGCGCCGCCCACTGGAGCGGCGTATGCGGCTTGGGCACCAGCCAGCCGACGCTCGCCGTGATGTTCGCCGGCGACTTGCCGAGCTTCTTGCGGGCCAGCGACATCTCGACGGACAATTCGTGAATCGCCCGGATGTCGTCCTCCGTCTCACCGGGGAAGCCGACCATGAAGTAGCACTTGACCCGTCGCCAGCCGGCCTTGTACGCCCCCAGCAGCCCGTCCATCAGGTCACCGTCGGTCACCTTCTTCTGGATCGCGGCACGGAGTTCGTCCCTGGCGGCCTCGACAGCAATGGTCAGACCCGACTTGCGAACGCTGCTCGCCATCCATGGGATGTCCCGCAACATCTTATCGACGCGCAGCGATGGCACGGAGATGTTCACGTGCCGTGGCGCGAAGCGCTCGTTGATCCTCGATGCCAGCTCCTTCAAATGGGGGTAATCACCGGTAGAGAGGCTCAGCAAGCCAAGTTCCGAGTAGCCGGTTGAGCGGTACTGTTCCTCGGCGATTCGCAAGATGGCCTCGACGGAACGCACGTGGATCGGTCGCTTGGTGTACCCCGCATGACAGAACAGGCACCGTTGTGGGCAGCCGCGCATGATCTCTATGGCCATGCGGTCGTGGACGGTTTGGATGTACGGCACCAGCGGCCGCACCGGAAACGGCGCGGTCTCGAAACCCGGCGTTCTGCACCGTTCGATCCGCGCCGGCAAGCCGGTCGTCCTGGGAGTCATGCGGCGGATTGCCCCGTGGTGGCCAATGGTCCCGTCGTCGTGATAGCAAACGTCGTACAGGCTTGGCGCGTAGATCCATGGGAATTGCCTTGCCATGATGGGAATCATGTCGCGCCGGGGCACGCCGTTCGCCTTCAACTCTTTGTACAGCTCGATGATGGCTGCCAGGGACTCCTCACCGTCGCCGATGACGACGAGGTCGAGGAAGTCCGCGACCGGCTCGGGGTTGTCCGCCTGCGGACCGCCGGCGATGACCAACGGATGCGTGTCGTCCCGTTCGTCGGCGCGCAGTGGAATGCCCGCCAGATCGAGCATCAGCAGGAAGTTGGTGAACGCCATCTCGTATTGCAGGGAGACGGCGAAGATGTCGGCCGACGCGACCGGCTGGCGTGTGTCCCACGTGAACAGGGGGAGTCGGTCGGCCCGCATGATCCGCTCGGCGTCGATCCACGGTGTGTAGCAGCGCTCCGCGCAGACGCCCGATGTCTGGTTGGCCAGCCAATAGAGGATCTGGCAGCCCAGGTTGGACATGCCGATCTCATACGCGTCCGGAAACGCCACGACGATGCGGACGTCGGCCCGCCCCCAGTCGCCGTCCCTGACCAACTGGTTGACCTCCCGGCCGATGTACTGTGCCGGTCGCGTCACGCGCGGCAGGATGACACAACTGACCCGATCTGCCAATGACTGGGACACGCCGGTTTGCTCCAATGTTGGCTCACCGTCCGAAGAACGCCCCCTAGGCGCCCTTGCTCCCCCGCCGCTCCCTCACGGTCGCGGTTCCGATCGGCGACAACGGCCGCGTGCCGCACGGTCCGAACGGACGCTGACGAGGGGCTTACCAGACACGTGGTCCGGGCCTAGAATCACACGGAAAGCGTACGCAACTGAACGCCTCGCGGACCATGATGATTCCTCGCGACCTACCAGGCAAGGTGGACGGCCGACTGGTCACCATCGCTGCCGCCGCGTGAGGAGGTCACAGACCCCATTCTGGGGACCTTCCGCGTCGTCCTCCGTGCCCGGGGAGTTTTTCCAAAGTACTTGCTGGGGCCAGGGTTGTGACATCCGGAACCCTTGACCGAGCCACCCCTAACGGGATAGGATAAGCAACAGAGGGGTTTCTGTACGTCATGCCAGCAGGACGCGTCGGGGGGACTGCGAGCGAAGACCTGCCCAGCGTTTGGAGGTGAACCTGTGATGAGTTGTCGTCTGTCAATCCATCGAAACATGGTCGCGGTCTGCTTAGGCGGCTGCCTTCTTGGGCTGTCGCTCGGTCTGACCTGCCTGCCGGGAGGCGATGCCCCGTTTGATCCTACAGTTCCCGCAGGCAATCGACCTCCGCGGATCATCATCACAGACATCATCACGCCCTCGGGCGACAACTTCGCCCAGCAGGGCGAGCCCATCACCGTGGTGTTCTCAGGAGAGGACGGCGAGGACACGGCCACGGTGCGGGTTTTCGCCTCGACGTCGCCGAATCCAACGCCGGCGGACGAGATCACCATCATGCAAGGTTTTGCCCTCGGTCCCGGTGCGGCTACAGGGACGGCGAGATGGAACACGAGTGACGTCGTGGTTGGGACCTATTACGTCTTTGCTGAGATCGACGATCGGACGTACGACACGGGCGACGGCTCCGGCAACGCGCCCGTCCGTGTCACCGCGAGCGATCCCGTGACCATTTCGCAGGCGGGCACGGCGCCGGAGAACGGCTCGCCGACCATCGAGATGAAGCTCCCGTCCGCTGACGCCGGCGTCAGCAACAAGGACTTCGTCACGATTCGTTTTCTGGTCAAGGACCCCAACAGCGACACAGACGACATCGCGCTCACGTACTACTTCGACACCGACCGCAGTGTGGCGAACGACGCGGTCCATCTATTCGACGCTTCGCTTGAGAATCAGACCGACCTGGACAACCGCACCATCTCGGCGGTTCTCCGGCAGGAGTTCCTGAACGCAGGCATCGCACTCTCCTCATCAGCCTCCGTCTCGGTGCAGGAATCGGGCAACGCGTGGCGCATCTTGGACGTCCTGCGCAGTTACACGATCACGAATATCGGCAACCGGCTAAAGGTTGAGGACGTCACCGACGCGCCGCTGGTGGTGGGGACGGACACCGTTACCGCGGGCACGACGGCACCCGATCAATTCATCCAGATGCAATTGGACGTCGAGATCGACCTTGACCAGTTGCGGTTCCGCCGGGAGACCGACGAGGGGGGTCGTCCGTTGCCGTATTACGTCCGCGTGCGTGCGGATGACGGCAACGGCGGCGTAGTGGACAAGTATGCCGTGGGGGCGGTCCGCGTGCTGGCCTCCGCGTATGACGTGGTGGATCTCAAGGGCGTCGGCGGATGGGTGGCTGGCGCAACTTGGCAGGGGTTCAACGGATTCCCCAATGACGAATCCCGGGGGAGTCGCGCTGGAAGTGCGTTCGCCGCGTTGGATGATCTGGACGGAGACGGTTTGGATGATTTCGCGATCGCTTCACGAACGGCAAGTCCCAGTCAAAGGGCCGGCGTGGGCGAAGTTACTCTGGTCTACGGCCGTTCGCGGTGGGTGGACCCGGATAGCCCCACGCCCCAAGACGCCCAAGGCCGCTATGCCGGCGTGATCGATCTGAACACGGCGGGCACGATTGTGCCTTTTCCAGAGGATGATGGCCGTTTCGGGCGCGTGTTCTATATCCGCGGCACGACCATGCCGGGCCAAGCCGTCTGGCGTGCCGACGATGACGACGACGGCGGCGGTTTCGCATCGGGTTGCGGCAGCCTGGGCGTCATCTCGATGGTGATGATGCCGGACATCACCGGCGACGGCGTCGATGAGTTGCTTGTCGGATCACCCTTTGTCGATGATGTTGCTGATTTCGAGGACCTCGATCCTTGTGACAACTGCACCTTCACCGACGACCAATCCCCCTCGCTGACCTGCTTCGGCGACCCTGAGTTCACCAACGAACCCATCTCGACGGACGTGGACGATATCCAACCCGACAGCGGGCCTCTCGACGGCAACACCGACGGCTGGTTGCCCCTCAATCCGGCTAACGTCGGGCCATTCACCCAGCCAAACGTCGAAATGGATATCGAGGGGCGCCTCCTATCGCTGGCCACTTTCCGCGTATTCATCGAGGGCACCGTCGAGGCTGACGAGGAGGTTCACTTCGGTCCGTTCACAGCTCGGATTCAGCTTGAGAATGTAAACGGCCCATACCGAGACGTAACGATCGTGCCGGATCCGGACGAAGGCCAGTTCGGTGGTGAAGGCAACCCAGTGATGATCATATTCTCGGTGCAGGATTCCAAGATCGGCAACACCGATCCGGCGACGGATCCGGTGCCGCCCTCGGTGTACGACGGCGTATTCAACATCTTTCTCAGATTGCCCACCGATTATCCAACAGGTCAGATAAGCATCGAGACGTTCCGGGTAGAAGTCACGGGCCTCATCGTGCAGCCGGAGACCCACGCGATCCAGTACACGTACTTGGATGGGCTGCCTCCTTTTGGGATACCGTTTCCAGTCTCCAACAACGAGAGTTGCGCGGATATCGAGCCGATCCCGGTCGATTTGCGCTTGATTGGGGAACAGGCGCCGGCCGACCCCCCCATGAACCGCAGTGAAGATGTCAACAATCGTGACGGTCAGTTGTGTGACGCCTTGGGCGTCTTCGGCAGGAACGTTGGCCTGACCAACGACGACCCTGGCACGCCGCGCCGCCCCGGCTACAGGTCCGGCATTGTCTATGTCGCCGCTGGTGACGAATTGGTGATGACCACCAACGAGGAGGGCCTTTACAACGGTGACGGGTGCCAAAACGTGGGCCTCGGGAACTTCGGGCAGGAACCGCGTGGCCACGGCTGTGGAGAGAGCATTCGCGGAGCCCGATTCCGCGGCGCGTGGTACCAGCCTGACGGGCGCGACGGGGCCCTTGGACCGATGCCCGGTCCTTATGACCCTTATTCGCTGTTTGGCTACACCATTGATGTGATGCCGGACATCAACACGTATTACGGCGACACGGAGTTGCTCATCTCCTCGCCGGCGGGAGGCAGGTACGCCGACGTCATGAGAGTGGACCTGAGCGATGCCCTGATGGGCTCCTACGTCGCGGCGGACGGGACCAGCAGGATCGCGGATTTCGATTTCGCGGCCATCCCCAGCCGCGTGCTGGCGGCGGAGCTGCGTATCTCGGGAACGGCCGAGAACATGCCCCGTTTGCGGCTTCGCGTCAACGATGTGAGTGGCGCTGCCCTTGAGGCCACGTCGACCGAGGCGCTGTTGTGGCGGGGCGCCGGCGACGACGGGACCATCGAGTATGACGAGATCTTCACCGGACCCTACAACTTCGGGGGCATCCGGATGGAGTTCCCGCTGTACACGATGGGGGACGCCGGCCTACTCGACGAGGTGTTCCTCGGCGGTGTTGGCTCGCTGACGTTGGACATTCTTCCTGACGGGCTGTTGGCGGACTCCTCCGCCATCATCGACAGCGCAATCTTGGTGGTCGAGATCCTTGAGGCCAACACCGGCTATGTGACGGTGATCGAAAGCCGCGACTACACCGACGACGACCCCCAGACGGCGGAGTGCAACCACGCGGACATCCAGACCGGCGGCGACCAGGAGGGCGGCTTCGCCCGGCCCATGTCCTGGCCCTCCACCGGCTGCGATACCGACGGCAGCGATCCACCCGAGCGCGAACACTGTTTCCCGAACGAGACCTTGACGCTGGCGGCCGAGTTGCCGGGTGACGCGTTCGGATGGGCCCACTATGCCGGCGACCTGGATCTCGATGGGATCGCCGACATTATTTGCGGCGCGCCGCTGAGTGACAGCTATCCCTACCCCACGGATGGGAGCGTGGATCTGGGGCTTTGCCCTCCAGAAGATGAGGGCGCGTTGATTGACAACGGCAAGGTGTACGTCATCTACGGGCGGAGGAACCTCGGTAGTGGCCTCCCCTGTGAGTTTGAGCGGTTCGAGATCCGCGGAACGCACGACGACGACCAGTTCGGCCGCGTGCAGGGTAATGCGGGGGATGTCAACGGCGACGGCAATGACGACATCTTCTTTGCCGCGGAGGGTTACGACGCCGTTGTCAATACTGAGGGTGTGCCGGTGACCGGTGTTGATGCCGGCTTCGTCGGCGTCCTGTTCGGTAACCCGACCCTCACCGGCGAAGTCGCCGTGAACGCCGAGCGTGTTGGCACCGGGAACTTCCTCGGCTGCAGGTTTGTTGGAGGTTCCGCGGGCGCGCGATTGGGTGGCGGCGGCGGGCCGAGGTCGATTTCCTGTGCCGCAGGCGCGGCGACCCTTACACAGCCCGTCATGGAGCGTGATCAATACGGCGTTTCCAGCGCCGGCGACTTCAATCTCGACGGCTACGCCGACCTGCTGATTACAGCTCCCGGCCAAAGCTGGCCCGGCGCCTCGGTCGTTTTCGGCGGTGTCGTCAGCGACGGCGAGACGGTCACCATCAACAGCGTCGTGTACGAGTTCGATACGGACGGCAGCGGTACGGAGAAGGGCCATGTTCCCGTTGAAGTTCCCGCCGTGACGGCAGAGATGGCTCAAATCGGTCTACTGCACGCGATGGAACTCACGTCCGCCGAGACCCTGAATGTCGCGTCGATCCAATCGAGGCACCAGTTCCCTGCGCCGCTGCCAGACGTCCCCACGCTCACCTTCCTCGCTCGCCATCCGGGCCGCTTCGATGTGAAGACCACCGGCGCGAACATCTTCGTGGAGACGTTCGCGCGTCAGGGGGTGTCGTATCTGGTTTTTGGGGACCACAGCTTGTTGAACAACAAGGTGTTTGTCCTGCCCGACGACTTGAACCGGCGTGATGCCAGGGGCAATCGCGTTCTGAGGGGCCTCGTGTTCGTGTCCGGTTATGAGCGGAACGAGGGCGAGGACGATCCCACACCCGATGAGGCGCCGATCGAAGTGGTGGCTCGGGTTGGCGACGTCGACGGAGACGGTTTTGACGACATCTTCCTGGGCGCTCCGGAAGCAGACTTCATCAACATTCTTGCCCCGAGTGAAAGGCGGAAGGCCGCGGGTGATGCGTATCTCATCTACGGCAACGAGTTCGGGCTGAACAAGTCCACGGCGCCGTAAGATCGCGACGCTCGCTTGCCAATGCGGTCGCCTGTCCGTCTGGGCGGCCGCCACAGTCTTGTCAGAAACAACAGGGCGGTCGGATCCCTTCAGATCCGACCGCCTCGCTTCTTGAGGGCAGCGCCAGCCACGGCGGGTAGGGTGCGTCTTGACGGACCCTGCTTTGGCTTGCCGTCTGGCGGATCAACCGAGTGCAGGTCGATGCCAAGCAGGCTATCATACGACATTGATGCCAGATCAAGCCGAGGTCATCGTCATCGGGGGCGGTCATGCCGGCGCCGAGGCCGCGTGGGCCGCCGCGCGCCTCGGTGTACCGACCACCATGGTAACGATGGACTTCTCGGCGATCGGCCGGATGAGCTGCAATCCGGCCATCGGCGGCATCGCCAAGGGGCAGATGGTCCGCGAGGTCGACGCGCTGGGCGGCCTGATGGGCCTGGCGACCGATGCGGGGGGGATCCAGTTTCGCATCCTGAACCGAAGGAAGGGGCCTGCCGTTCAGGCGCCACGGGCACAGTGCGACCGCGGGCTGTACGCGGCGGCGGTTCAACGGTTGCTCTCGTCAACGCCGAACTTGACCATCGTCGAAGGCCTCGTCGAGGACGTCGAGGTCGATTCTCCGGCCGGTTCATCCGAGCCGGTCGTGAAGGCCGTCCGCCTGACCGACGGTCGAAGCCTCCGCTGCCGCAGCGTCGTCATCACGTCGGGCACGTTCCTCCGGGGCGTCATGCATACCGGCGAGCGCCAGACGGTCGGAGGCCGGCTCGGCGAGCCCAGCGCGGATGGACTCAGCGCGGCGTTGGAGCGCTTGGGCCACAAGCTGGGCCGCCTCAAAACGGGAACACCCCCGCGCGTGGCTCGCGACTCGCTTGATTACGGGCAACTGGAGGAGCAACCGCCCGACGACGCACCCATTCCGTTCTCGTTCATGAACGACGAGATCACCCAGCCGCAGGTGCCTTGCTGGATCACGTACACCAACCAACGAACACACGAGTTGATCCGCGCGAATCTGCATCGCGCCCCGCTCTACAGCGGGCAGATCACCTCGACGGGGCCTCGCTATTGCCCGAGCATCGAGTACAAGGTCGTGCGTTTCGCGGACAAGCCGCGGCATCAACTGTTTCTCGAACCGGAAGGGTACGACAGCGACTGGATCTACTGCAATGGGCTCGCGACGTCGCTGCCAACGGACGTGCAGGAACAGATGGTGCGGTCGATTGCAGGGCTCGAGCGAGCCGAGATCGTGCAGATGGGCTATGCGATCGAGTACGACTACGTGCCGCCGCAGCAAACGCGGGCCACGCTCGAGAGCAAGAAGGTCAGCGGCTTGTACCTGGCAGGTCAGATCAACGGCACAAGCGGCTACGAGGAGGCGGCGGGGCAGGGCCTCGTCGCTGGCGTCAATGCCGCTCGGCACGTCCTCGGAGGTCCGCCGCTGGTCCTTGGTCGCGATCAGGGCTACATCGGCGTCCTGATAGACGACCTGGTGACGAAGGGCACGATCGAGCCCTATCGGATGTTCACGTCGCGGGCCGAGTATCGCCTGCTGCTGCGGAGTGACAACGCAGACGCCCGGTTGACGCCGATCGGCCGCGCGTTCGGCTTGGTCGACGATGCCCGCTGGGAGCGGTACTGCCGGAAGCAGGCGGCGATCGAGTCGTTCGAGGCCTGGGCGAGCAGTCGGCACCACAAAGGCAGGCGGCTATCGGACTGGCTCAAAGTGAGTCCGGAAACCCTCGTGGTGCATCCGTCCCGGTGGTGCTGTCCCGGGCGAGACGCCCGTGCCACCAGGCTGATGGCGCCCGCCTCCACTCGGCCCGACGGCGACGGCGCGTCCGCGATCGACGTGATCGACTGGCACGCGTGGAGGCGGACGTTGCCCGACGCTCTCCGCGCCGGCGGCGAGGCCTTGTTGGACGAGGCGATGACGGCCGCGAGAAACGCGGCAAAGTACGACGGCTACATCCGCCGCCAACAGCGCGAAGTCGAGCGCTTTCGCCGAATGGAGTCACGCCGCATCCCGGACGGTTTCGACTTCGCGACCATCAAGCAGCTCAGGCTCGAGGCCCGGGAAAAGCTGTCGTCCATTTGCCCGCGCAGCATCGGCCAGGCCCAGCGAATCGACGGCATCAGCCCGGCGGACATCGCCGTAGTCATGCTGTACCTCGAAGGCGCGCGGCGGCGGAAGGCCCAGTAAGCCGCCCACCGTGGATTCACGGGCTACCCTCCATCCCGCCGTGTGGCACACGTCACGTGGCCCGCGTCACGTGACACCGACGCCCAAGGCAGTGGTCCATCACGCGCTTCGGCGGGCGGCCACGTCACAGTCTTCAGATCGTTCCTTGGAAGAGAACACGTACTCACGGCCTCGCGTAGGGGCGCCTCGGGGTTGAGCCGGCTCGTTGGTACTCGGCGTGGCTCCTGCTCAGCAGCCCGTGGTAGAAGGGAGAACAGAGGGCAGGTGGCACTGGCAGCTTGAGCAGTTCACGCTCGCCTGTGACTGTGGCACGGGCGTCTCGCCCGTGAATCCACCGCCGAGACGGCGGTGCCACAGGTGCATCCAACCGTGAAGTGCTCTTGCCTGCCAGTGTGTATGCCCCGTGCGCCCACTGGAGAGACCACACGGGCGGGCAAGCCGCCCGTGGCACCCAGAACCCAATGCCGTCGGGAGCGTCACGGCCCCCCAGCTCAGCAGCCCGGTGGTAAAAGAAAAGACAGCGGTTCGGAGACGCCGTTCCTGACTGTGACAACCACCGGCTTTGGCGCCGGTGCCACAGTCTCGCCACGGCTGTCAGTGCCACGCTCGGGAACGTCCGAGAGGATGCGTGCGCGCGCTACCCGAGCGGCCGGCAGAAAGTGGGATCAAGTCCGCCGCCGCCCAGAACGATACTTCGATGGTTGTTAAACTAGGGGGATTAGGTAGAATGCGCGGGCAGGACGACTTGGACGAACGAGCGGCCGTGGCGGCGGCCCTCGACAGCAAGGTGTGCTCAGGGTGGCGTGTGAAGACCGTTTACACCACAGGTGAAGTCGCGGAGATCTGCAACATCAGCCAGCAGACGGTGATCCGTTGCTTCGATGACGGGCGCCTCCGGGGGTTCCGCGTGCCCGGGTCGAAATTCCGCCGGATCCCGCGTGACGCGCTGCTCGAATTCATGAAGTCCAACGGGATCCCGCTGGACCACCTTGATTCCGGCAAGACGCGCGTCTTGGTTGTGGACGACGACGCGGCCATTGTCGAGATGCTCGAGGACCTTCTCACCCGTGACGGGCGTTTCGACGTCAAGTCCGCCACAAACGGCTTCGATGCCGGCGCCCTGACGCAGGAGTTCAAACCGGATATCCTGCTCCTGGACTACATGTTGCCGGACATTAACGGAAACGTGGTCTGCGAACGCGTCCGGAAGGATCCAAGCCTGGCCCGAACGAAGATCATCATCGTCTCCGGTGCCGTCTCCGAGGCGGAAGTCGAGCAGCTAAAGCAAGCAGGTGCGGATGACTTCATCAAGAAGCCGTTCGACGTTGACACATTGATCACCCGCATGGTTGAGCTGTTGCAGGCGTAGGTCGTGGAGGCCGGCCAACCTGACGTGATGATGGGGGCGGAAAAGAGGCCGTCATGCCTTCCATGGCACCCAGTGGCACGGAGTCGCAGAAGGTTGAGCTGATCCTGGCTCAACTCGACAGCCTGCCGCCGCTTGCGCCGGTGGCCACGCGTATTCTCGCCCTTACGGAAGATTCGAAGAGCAACGCCAGGCAGATCATCGAGCTGGTGGAGAGCGATCCCGCGCTGGCGGCACGAGTCTTGTCGTTGCTGAGCCGCGTCGAGCACGGCATGCGGCGCGAGGCGATCACGATCAAGAATGCCGTCCTGATGCTCGGATTCGACACCGTTCGCCAGTTGACGCTGGCGATCAAGGTCATGGAGGTGTTCGGTTCCACCGCCCGGCCAGGCGACGCGAGCGACTTCGATCGTACCGAGTTTTGGAAGCACTGTCTCGGCGTCGCGTGCGCGGCGCGGCGGATCGCCATGTCGGTTCCAGCGGCCGTTCAGCCGGAAGAAGCCTTCGTGTTGGGCCTGCTGCACGACATCGGCAAGGACGCCCTGAACGCCACGATGCCCAAAAGCTTCGGACGCATCATACGCAAAAGCAAGCAGACACGCGCGGACATCTCGGACGTTGAGCGGGCGATCCTCGGCGTGGATCACATGGTGGTCGGCCATCGGCTTGCGGAGCGATGGGGCCTGCCGCGACGATTGGTCGAGTGCATCTGGCTCCACCATCATGAGGCCGAGGCGTTGCCGGCGTCCGTCGCGGCCGGCCGGCACGTGCAGATCGTTCAACTGGCGGACACGATCGTACGCGAACATCGAATTGGCTTCTCCGGGAATCACCACATTCCAATTTCATCCCGCGAACTGGCGGCGCGGCTGCGTCTGTCCGAATCAGATCGACTTGGGATTGTGGAAGCGCTGGCGGAGGAGATCGAATCCCGCGCCGCCTGGATCGGCACCGATGAGATCAGCAGCAGCGAGGTGTACCTGAAGGCGCTATTGCGGTCCACGGAGGAGCTGACGACGGCCAACAGCGACTTGTCTGAACAGAACAGGCGCCTGGAACGCAAGGCGGGGTACTTCGCCGCCTTGGGCTGGCTGAACCAAGCGGTCTCACCCGGCGCGGCGGTCCACGAAGTCTGCGGGGCGGGAGCCGAGGTCCTTCGGCGGGCGCTGTCGGTTCCCGTGGTTTTGACCTTTGTGGACAGCGAGGACGCGCGTTGGCTCGATATCGGATTGTCGGACGGTTCCATACACAGCGAGATCCTGGAGCTGCCGCCTGACACACCGCATCAGTCTGGTGACAAGACGATGGCACTTCAATCCGCCATGGCGGGCACATGGATCGCCCCACCGGGCCAGTCCTTCAGCGGCTTGATCGACCGCTACCGCGGCGTGTTCGCCCCCGGCCCGGTTTGGCTGTTGCCGCTGGTCCGCGAGCGGCGGTGGGTGGGCGGCGCACTGTTCGCCGTGGACGGCGAGGCCGTCGGACAGCTTCGCGGCGACGGCACGGCCATCGAGGCGGTCAGCTCCGCGGTTGGACTCGTTCTGGCCCAGGCGCAGGCGCAGACGGCCGCCGTCGCCCTGAGCGATGAACTTGCCGAGGCAAACCGCCGGTTGTCTTCGATGCAACCGGAACTGCTGCGGGCGAAGACCTTGGAGACAGTGGTCGCCATGGCGGCCGGCGCGGCGCACGAGCTGAATAACCCGCTGGCCGTGATCTCCGGCCGGGCACAGATGCTCCGCGACCGGGCGGGCGAGCAGGAAGGCCGCGACATCCTGGGGGCGATCGTCGATCAGGCCCACGCCTGTAGCGACATCGTGACGGAGTTGATGGAATTCGCCCAGCCGCGTACGCCCTCTCCCAGTGAGATTGACCTGGGGAAATGCCTCGATTCGCTCAGGACTGAGTTGGCCTCCGCGGCATTATTGGCTCCGTCCGCCTTCTCGATCGAGGTGCCGTCCGATACGCCGCCGGTTCGTTTTGACGATGAGCAGCTCACGCGACTGTTCCGGGAACTGATCAAGAACGCCATCGAGGCGACGGACGCGTCTTCCCGGCGGTTGACCGTCAAGGCCACGGGTGATTTGACCGACAAGAACATCGTCGTGGTTGTGGCCGACAACGGGCGTGGCATGACGGAAGAAGTGCGAAGCCGGGCAACCGATCCGTTCTTCTCCCACCGCCCCGCCGGTCGGGGTCGCGGCCTCGGGCTTGCCCGGGTCCACCGCTGGCTCCAGCAGAATGGCGGCACGATCAGGATCGACAGCGAACCGGGACAAGGCACACGCGTGGAGGTGCAGCTACCGGCTACTGGCTGAGCGACCGTCTGGCGGCACGGCCACTCGAATGGGGGATCAGCCTGTTCCATCGAACACGGGGGCATCAACGCTGAATGACTCGATCAAAGTCTGTCAAGCGTAAGGATCGTGGAATTCCGGGCCGGGCGGGTCGTGTAGGCCTCTCTCCCTCCTCCCCTCGCTCTCACGGCTGAAGCGTCCCGCCGGCCATTTTATTGTGACGCCAATGTGGGGTCGGAAACAACACTTGGCGGAAGACACGGAGAAGGAAGCAAAGATGCCATTGAACACCATGCGAATCCTGATAGTCTCCGATCATCCACAAGCAGATGCCGCCGTGACGGCGCACATCGTCTCCAGCCTGGATGCGGACGTTACGGTTGTGGATACGATCGAGGAGGCCAAGGCCTTGGCGGCTCCGGATGCCTTCGATGTCATCCTGGCGTCCGACAACCTCTCAGACGGCAACGCGCTCTCGCTTGCGGATGAAGATAACCGCGAATGCGCCCCCCCTCTCATCCTGTTGGGCGACCAGCCGGATGCTCAGCAGGCACTGGCCGCCTTACGCGGTGGCGCCGCCGACTTTCTCGCCCGGCCGATCGACACGAATCTGCTCCTGGCGGTCATTGAACGCGCTGTGCGGAATCGGCGGGAGCAGAGACGCCGGGACGTCCGGATCAAGCGACTGCGCGGCCTGTCCTCGCGTTTGATTCGCGACCGTCGAGAATTGCGGCAGCGCGTGGACCTGATCTGTCGCGATATTGTGCACGCCTATCGGCGGCTGGTTGAGAAGGCCGTCAGACCTCAGGACCACCAGTTCGCCAGTGAACCACCGCCACGAATCGAATCGTACGGCCGCAACATGTAGCCGAATAGCCGACGCCCATCCGCCCCAGCCCGCGTCTCCCAGACCGAATCAGCCAGAATGGTGAGTCAAGACGCGCCCTACCCTGTGATGCTGCCGTGACGCAACATCGTTGCCTTGCCGCCACGCGCGCGTAACTCGCATCTTGGAAAACGGTTACGTCCATTCACCTGCTCTCCGGGGTGAATGCGGGATGTGCAGGGGAACAACTTGGATTGTCCCATAAACTCCGGGCGGGATGTGGCCGCCTTACAGATCTTCTTTCCCACACAGGGCTTAGCCAACTCGTCGCGAAACGCTACCATTGAGACCGCTGTGTGGTATGCGTATTGCAGCAACGTGCCTATCGGGGGAGAGAAGTCCATCTCTGATCCGCGATGTCCGCCTTGGCTTCGCCCAATGGGGAGGCCGCGGATCCGGCGAGCGGGGATAGACGGTCAAGGGGGGAGACCGCAGGCATGGGGTTGTGGGGATCACCGATTCAAGAAGGACGTGCCGGCTTCCTCGCACGTCAGTTGTACGGAGGCGTGCCCCGGCCCCGTGCGGCCGTTGCGTGGCGGCACTGTGACGGCGCCCACGCGAGCCACGGCTGCCGTACCGACCATCCAGCAGCAGATTGCCGCCCCCAGGTCGTTCCGCCAGCCTATTATGTGGAATTACGGGCACTCGAAATCCAGAAGGAGGAGATCGATGCATCCTCCTTTCGGCGGCGCCTTGTGGATCTAGTTGGCCGGGCCCTCCGGCCCTGGCCGTTTCGCTGGCCGGAACCGAACGTCACGGCCGTGCCGCCCCAACCGGACCAGCCGCCGGACCAACCGAAAGGCCGATTCCTGGATACTTGGGCGTAGTGCCACGTCTCGCGAGCGGCGCGACTCAAGAAGCGATCGGAGGGGGCACGGAAGCGCGCGCGTTGGCCAGTCGCCGCGTCGCGGCGTTACACCTCGAGCAATTCACCAACTCCATAGCGCGAGGCATGGTGTAGCGGCAGCATCGCTCCGATTTTCCTTCGGTGTGTGGCAATGGCGATGTCTGGCTCGTTGTTTTGTTCGCTGAGGTGCGCCACGGCCAGCCATTTCAGCCTGCGGCTGAGGTGCCGCTTGGCGAGATCGGCTGCTTCATCGTTGGACAGGTGGCCTCCAGCGCCGGCGATTCGATTCTTGAGCACCTCGGGATAGGGTCCGTTCCGCAGCATGTCGGCGTCGTAGTTACTCTCCAGATAAACCGCATCCAGTTCTTCCAACGCGTCGCCCAGTGCCCCAAACGGATGACCCAGGTCTGTGAAAATGCCGAGTTTCTTGTCGTCGTGCTCCACGACGAAGCACACGCTGTCGATCGCGTCGTGCGGTGTGCGGATGGTCCGGACTGTGAGCCCGTCGAACTGAAGCCGATCGCCTGGCACAAACGTCCGGACGTCCGATACGGGTCCAATGAGGCCGCAAGCCGCCCGATACGTCTGTTCGGCGATGTAAACCGGCAAGCCGAATTTTCGTTGGAAGACTCCCGCGCAGCGCAGGTGGTCCGAATGGCCGTGCGAGATGATCACGCCATGGCAGTCGCGGATGTCGCGCTGCCTCGAGGCCATACGTGTCTGCGCCTGTCGGCCGCTGATGCCTGCGTCGAAGAGCAGCCCCACCTCACCGGCCTCGACGTAGATCGAGTTGCCGTTGGACCCGGATTGCAGCGAGAAGGTAATCATGACTACGTTCCATATCTTATACGCTGGCGACGCCGATCGTGCAAGCGGTCTGCACCACTGCGAGCCGTCGCGGGCCTGAATGGCGGGCGAACGATGGCGGTGCGATAACCGGCCGCACCGACCGGTCCGAATTCGCCGGGTGCGCCATCGGCTGCCATCGATTGTTGCCCGTGGCCTCAACGCGAGTGAAGGACCTGCCACGAGAATGCCGAATCATCAACAGTGGTCTGGGGGACTACGTCTCAGGACGAGGAAGCAGCAACCACGAAGTCAGGGATCATCACACTATGTTGAGCGTCGTCCATGTCACGCATGAGGCTGTTCACAAGATCGGCGGCATCGGGGCGGTCCTGGAAGGCCTGATCACCGCGCCACACTACGTCCAGGCCGTCGGACGCACCGTTCTCCTCTGCCCGCTGTTCACGACGAAAGGCGATCCCGACGAGCGACTGGGGCCGGGAGGCGAGGTGCTGTACTCGTCGGTAGACGACCGAACGAACCATCCGTTGGCGGACGCGTTCCGTGAGATCCAGCAGCGCTACCATGTCGAGATCGTGTATGGACGGCGTCTGCTGCGCGACCCGCTGACGGGCATCGAGCAGCGACCCGATGTCGTGCTGATCGACGTGAACCACGCCGCCGCGCACGCGGTAGACGCCTTCAAGGCCGGACTGTTCGAGACGTTCGGCATCGTGTCGTCTCGCTATGAACATAGCTGGGATTTCGAGCAGTACGTCCGCCTGGCCGAGCCGGGCCTGGCGGCCGTCCGCGCGTTGGGCGCCGCATCAGGCCATTCGGATCGCACGCATTCGTGTGACGCCTGTTCGCGTGACACCGCCTTCCCAGCGGTGGCAACACAGGCGAGGCGCCTGTGCCACGGTTGTGTGGTCGTCGCGCACGAGTTCATGGGCATGCCGACGGCTCTGAACGCGAAGCTGCACCCTGAATGGGGCATGAAGACCGCGTTCTACGCACACGAGGTCTCCCCCATCCGCAAGATCGTCGAGGAGCATCCCGGCCACGACACCATGTTCTACAACGTCCTGCGAAAGAGCGCCGAGCGAGGATTGTCTATCGACGAGGTCTTCGGGGATCAGTTCGGCTACTTCCGGCACGCGCTCGTCGAGGCCAGCCGCCACCTGGACGTGACGCTCGCCGTCGGCGACCAGATCGTGGACGAGTTGCGTTTCCTGTCGCCGAAGATGGCCGACGCCGACATCCGCCTGACATACAACGGTATTCCGGCCCACAAGATCACCGCAGAGCAGGCCGCTGCCAGCAAGAAACGTCTCCAAGACTACCTCGCGACCTTGCTCGGTGATCGGCCTGATTACATCTTCACTCATGTCACGCGTATGGCACCGAGCAAAGGGCTGTGGCGGGACATCTTGGTGATGAAGTCCATCGAGGAGCGATTCCGCCACGTAGGAAAGACCGCCACGCTGGTAGTCCTTTCCTCGGAGATCGGCGGCCCCCGCAGCCGCGAGGACATCCTGCACATGGAACGCTGGTGGGACTGGCCGGTCGCCCACCGTGAAGGGATGCCGGACCTTTCAGACGGCGAGGCCCTGTTCTACGGCAGCGTTCAGGCCTTCAACGCCCGCTCGCGCAACTGCAAGATCTTGTTCCTCAACCAGTTCGGCTTCGACCGGCAGAGCTGCGGCGATCGGATGCCCGCCGAGATGGACTTCTGGGATATCCGCAAAGGCAGCGACGTGGAATTCGGTCAGTCGATCTACGAACCATTCGGCATCGCCCAGGTCGAGGCCTTGTCGTTCGGTGCCATCTGCGTGGTGAGTTCCGTCTGCGGCTGTGCCCCGTTTGTCTCGAAGGTCGCCGGGCCGGACGGCACACCCAACGCCATCATCGCCGACTACACCGATCTCAAGCTGGAACCCGACACCATCCAAGCGTACCTCGCTCTCGATCGCGACGCCCGCGCCGCCTTCGACGAACGTGTTGCCCGGGATGTGGCTGGCAGGATCCTCGACCGGTTGCCTGGCAGCCAGGAGGAGAAGGCGGCCTTCATCCATCGTGGCTACGAACTTGCCCGCGAGATGAGCTGGGACGTCATCGCCCGGGACTACTTCCTCCCCGCCGTGCAAGGCATCCTTGCCCCTCGCGAGACCGCCAGCGCGTGCGTGTGAAGCCGCGGGAGTCCGGCGGCGGCCGATCCAGGAGACTTGGCTAACGAGACGCGCGCCGGTGGCCGCGCCGGCAGGCCCCGGGCGTTACGACCCGGTGTCGCGTTGTCCGGATCGAAGCAGTTGCAGACGTTCCAACGCGCTGAGGCATTGCTCGTCCTCCGGATCCTCGTCCAGCGCCATACGGAAGTACTCAGCCGCCTCATCGTACCGGCCCTGCATCACGCTCAGCCCACCGAGGTCGTACAGTGCCTTCACGCTCTGCGGGCGGATCTGAAGCGCTCGCTCGAAGCGCGTCCGTGCCTCGTCGAAGTCGCCTAGATGGACCGCGATGCGCCCAAGCCTCCATTGGGCTTGGAAGTCGCCGGGCAACGCCTGAGCCACCGTGGCAAACTCCCCTCGCGCCTCCTCCCACAGCCGAAGCCGCATCAACAGGATTCCGCAGTCCGCGCGGATCGTCATGTTCTCCGGGGCAAGTTCCAATGCCCTCTTGTAGAGCGCGCAGGCCTCGTCGGTGTCGCCCGCCATCTGTTTCGCGTCCGCCAACGCGCTGAGGAGATCGGCGTCGGCGGGATGCTGCCGCACGGCAGCGGCCAGCACCTGCTGCGCCTCGGCGATCTTCTGCTGTTGGAGCAGGGCCTTGCCCACCACGCCAAGCAGCCCGACATCGTCTGGATTGAGCAAAAGGCCGCGCCGATATTCGGCGAGGGCTTCGTCGGGCAGATCGAGGCTACGCAGCAGGTCGCCCAGCGCGATCCACTTTGCCGTGTCGCCGGGCCTCAAGTTGAGCCCCTCGCGTAGCTTCTCCACCGCCGCCTCTGTGTCTCCCTGTTGATGGAGGATGTGGGCCAGGTTGAACGGCACGTTGGCGTGGTCCAGAAGGTCGAAGCCCACCGTCCGATTCACCACGCCCAACAGGACGCCCGCAACGAAGGTCGAGGCGACCGCCACGATGTGCCCCCGGCAGGTGCGCCAGTGCAGCGCCCGTTCGATCGCCCACGCGGCGGTGATTGCCATGATCGGCACGGCCGGCATCCGAAACCGTGGCGAGTACCAGAAGACGACGACTACAAGCAGCGGGACGCCAAACAGCATCCATTCCGGCGCGTGGCGAATCGGGTGCCTCAGCACGAGGACCAGGCCGACCAACGCCGGGCCGATCAACCAGGGCGTCGGCAGGGGCGCGAGCCGCAGCCATCGATTCAGACCACGCGCGATTTCCTCGCCGGGTTGGTAGATGTCGCCGTAGTTTCGGGAGGACAGGAACCAGTACAGCTTGCGGGCCGCCAGCCTGACAGCGCCCAGCGGATCGGACTGCCAATCTTGAAAGACTTGGTCGCGAAAGTACCGGTCCACCTTCTTCCACGTGGGCTGCTCGCCCGTCGCCTTGTGGTACATCCGCGCGGCATCCTCGTGCATCTGTTCGCGGAGCGTGCTGATCCCCGGGATCGGGACGTAGTTCCCGTCGGCGTTGGGTTGGTTGCCCAGGCGAAGCGTGATGCCGCTGACGGCCTGGACGAAGAACAATTCCCCGCACGCCGCCCAGTTGTGCAGCGTCGCCGGCGCGATCACAAGGGCGGCCGCCAGCACCGGCACGGCCGCGCGGGCGGCATCACGCAGCCGTCGGGCAGACTGGTAGAACAACCACAGGGCGACGGGCGCCACGAGCATCATGGCCGGCGCGTATGCCAGGCAAAGCAGCCCCAGCATCACACCCGCTGCAATCAGACGGGGCATCGACCGCTTGGCCTGGACACCGACCAACGATGCCCAAACGACGGTCACCAGGAGCAGGTGCAGAGTGGCCGGCAGTATTCGCAGTGAGAACGAGGCCGGCTCCTGCAACAGCAGGAACAGCCCCGCCGCCAGCAAGCCGACGCTCGCCCCGAAGCGCCTGCGGCACACGATGGCGAGAAGGCAGGCCGTCATCAGGTCGGCGAGCAACTGAAGCACGTACACCGTTGTCAGCGTGCCACCCAGCCAGCGCGCGAGCCCCAGCAGGTACGGGTACAGCGGGGCCGAGAAAAACGGCACATCCTGCGTGAGCTGTCCACCGGCGATCCGCCCAGCCCACTGCCAATACGTGTCCGCGTCGTTGACCGGCGTGCCGGACATTGGGTTGTAGCTGATGTAGTCGCTCAGGATGACCAGGCGACAGCACAGGCCAACCACGCAGATCGCCGCCAGCGCCAGCCAGAAGCCCCGCCCCGTCGGCGCCGTGGCGGGCCCCACGGCAGGTTCGGATCGTTCATTGGGTGTTGGACGGTCCCGTCGCGCTTTTCCTGGGTTGCGAACCATTTCTACAGACGTCTTTCAACTTCGCGGCGTTGGGCTCGCTGTCAGACGCGCCACCCCGACCGGGGCTTCGCCTCGAAAACACGATCGTGTATAGTCTCCCCCGAGCGGCCCACAACGGAACGAAGACGCTTGGCTGGACCTCGCGAGATCATCCTTCGAGGCGGTCTGCGCGCCTTACCAAATCCGCAATGATGGCCTCGATCTTGTTCGATGCCGCCTGGTGGGCCTTGTCGAGATCGTCCGCCGGCTCCTTGACCAGGATGTAGAACTTGATCTTCGGCTCCGTGCCGCTGGGTCGGGCGATGACCTTGGTGCCGTCTTCGAGCGCGAACAGCAGCACGTTGCTGGCTGGCAGGTCGTATCGCCCGATGACCTCGCCGGTGCGCAGGTCCTTCTTGACGCCGGTCATGATGTCAGCGCACGCCGCGACGCCGCGACAGGCGATCGTCTTCGGGGGATCGCCGCGCAACATGTCCATCAGCGCTCCGATCTGCTTGGCCCCCTCCTTGCCCTTCATCACGATGCTCTTGGCGCCCTCCTGGAAATAGCCGAACCGCTTGAACAGACCTTGCAGCCGTTCATAGACGCCCTTGCCCTCGCTCGCTGCCACCGCGGCGAGTTCGGCGATGAACGCGGTGCTCGTCACGGCGTCCTTGTCCCGCGTGAACGGCGCTGGCATGTAACCGTAGCTCTCCTCCGCGCCGAAGATGAATGCCTTGCTCGGCCTTTCCGGCGAGCCCTCGGTGTCGTACTGACGCAGCTTGTCGCCTATCCACTTGAAGCCGGTCAACGTCTCGACCACCTCCGCCCCGTACGACCGGGCGATTTCCTTCATCAAGTCGCCGCTGACGATCGTCGTGATCATCACGGCGTTATCGGGTAATTTCCCATCCTTCGTCAGTTGCTCGCAGATGTAGTGCGTCAGCAGCGCGCCGATCCGGTTTCCGGTGATCAACTCGAATTCCCCGTCCGGCCGGCGGACGGCGATGCCCACACGGTCCGCGTCCGGGTCCGTACCGATGACCAGGTCCGCCCCCTCGCGCCGGGCCAGATCGATCGCCATGTTCAGGGCCGCGGCCTCCTCGGGATTGGGCGAGTCCACGGTCGGGAACTCGCCGTCCGGCTTGGCCTGCTCCGGCACCTCGATGACGTGTCGGAAGCCGCGGCGTTTCAGGGCCTCCGGGATCAGCACGCCGCCCGTGCCGTGCAGCGAGGTATAGACGATCTTCAGTTTCGCCCCCTGTGTTCGACATGCCTCCGGGTTGAGGCACGAACCCTGCACCAGATCCAGGAACGCCTCGTCCACGTCCCGCCCGATGATCTTGATCATGCCATTTGCCCGCGCCTCGTCGAAATCCGCCGATCGGATGTTGGCGAATCCGCCGACGCCGCGGACCTCGTCGATGATCGCCTCGTCGTGCGGCGGCACAACCTGCCCGCCATCCGTCCAATACGCCTTGAAGCCGTTGTACTCCGGTGGGTTGTGGCTGGCGGTGACCACGACACCCGCCGTGCAGCCCAGATGTCGGATGGCAAACGACAGCTCCGGCGTGGGCCGCAACGAATCGAACAGGTACGCCGCGATGCCGTTGCCGGCCATGACGCAGGCGACGCGCCGGGAGAAGACGTCGCTCTTGCGGCGGCAATCACAGGCGATCACCACGCCGGCCTTCTTCGCCGCCTCACCCTGCTTGGCAACGTAGTTGGCCAGGCCTTGAGCGGCCGCCCCGACCGTATAGACATTCATCCTGTTGGTGCCGGCCCCGATAACGCCACGCAGCCCGCCAGTGCCGAATTCCAGGTCCCGGTAGAACCTGTCGGTCAGTTCCTTCTCGTTGCCCGCCGCCCGGAGTTCACGGATTCCCAGCTTGTCCGCCTCCGAGATGGCCGGGTCGTTCAACCAAGCCTCGGCAGCAGCGGCCACGGTCGCGTCCAGCATTTGATGTCTCCTCACAACGGTCAGCACTCAACACGCCAGACAGACTGGTCCGGGAAATGTACTACGGGCGGGCTCGGCCGAAAAGGGCGCGCGGCCGTCCATCTCGACACGATCTCGACATCGTTACGGACCTGGTCACGAACCACGCCGTGCCTGTCCCGTGGAGACCTGCCCCCGTGCTGGCATACAATCATTGACACCCTTGGCGGAAGCCGCACGAAGCCCGCGGTTAGCCGTCCGTGGGCCCGCCAATCCGCGGTTCCAACGTCCCGATCGACGTCCGCGGACCATCGTGGCAATGTCTCACAAAGCGGTGCGCCGCGGCTCGGCTGCCACCAAGCGCAATTCAAAACTCAGTGTATGGGGGGACGGAAGGATGATAGCCACTTTCCGAGCACACAGTTCGGCCCGTGCCAACACGGCGATCTCATCTGCGTTGGCCCTATGCCTCGTGTACGCCGCACCGCTCGGCCTTGCCCGCGCCGGCGATTGGACGACGGGCGTCGGCGGCAACTCGACCCGAAACGGGCTGTCGCCTGAAGTCGGCCCCACCGAGCCCGATCTGCTGTGGGGGGGAAGCCTTCCCGCTATCGTCGCCCAACAAGGCGCCTGCGAGGGGAATCTCCTCGTGCTGAGCCGCATCGGGTCCTGGGCCATCCCGACGGGAACATGGATCGTCGCCCACGACCTGACCACCGGCCAGCAGTTATGGACCACCCGGTTGCCCTTCGATTTTCCCGAAACATCGTGGCGCAGCCGGGTATCCGCCATCCGCGACGGGCAGGTCTACGCCAGCCGCGCCGGCAACACGAACCTCGACTACCTCTACGCCCTCAGTCCGGCCGACGGCTCGGTGCTTTGGCGATCGGAGGACCTGATCGACGAAGGCGCCGTCGAAAGCCTGGCCTTCACGGGGGACGGCGACATCATCGCCGGCAACCATTATGGATTGCTTCGGATCAGTTGGATCGACGGCAGCACCATGTGGCAGTCGCCCCGGACGTGCCCGACGACCAACGGCTGCCAAGCCGCCGTCTGGGGAGATCACATCTATGTCTGGGAGACCAGCGGCAGCAGCAACGGCCCCGTGATCTCGGTCTTCGCCGTCGACGGTGGTGCGAAGCTCTATGCCAGTCCGCCCATCGGCGGCGGTTATGTCCAGCAGGCCGGGCCGTTCGTGGGGCCGGACGGAACGGTCTACGCCCCTCGGACACAAGGCGACGCTGCCACCGATTTCCTCGTCGCCTATGAAGATACCGGCACCGCGCTCTCGGAGAAATGGAGCGCGCCGCTGGGGTTTGTCCCGTTTTCATCCTTCGGCGTCGGGCCCGATGGCTCCATCTACACATACACGACCGTCCGAGATGGCGACACCGCCTTCGTGACCGTCCTTCGGCTGGATCCCGACACGGGCAACGTCCTTCACGCCTCTCTGCCGATCCTCACGGACTATCCCCCGTCCGGCCAACGCATCGCCATCGACGCGCGGGGCAAGGTCTTCCTGACCAACGGGGGATACACCTACGGGGCGTTCTACTCCTTCGACGCTGACCTGACGCTGCGTTGGAGCGAAGGCCTCCCCGGCGTCAACGTCGGCGGGCCGGTCCTAGGCCAGGGCGGCATCGTCGTGGTTTGTGGCACAGGCACGAACGTCCTCGCCTATCACACCACCACGCCGGGCGACATGAACTGCGACGGCGTGCTCAACGGCCTCGACGTTCAACCGTTCGTGTTGGCCCTGTTGGACCCGACGCAGTACGAGTTGGACTTCCCCTGCGGCGTCGGCAAGGAGGACATCAACGCCGACGGCGTCCTGGACGTGCTGGACCTGCGTCTGTTTGTTCAAGGCCTGCTCGTTGGCCGTTGTCGGTAGCGCCCTAAGGCGTCGCGCAGGCGTAACATGACCGATGATGCCACTCGGCTGGCCTGCCGGCTTGGCGTTTGGCGAATCCCCCGTGGGCGGACGCCGTGGCTTGCCGATTGGCGGACCTGCCCGTTGGCTGGCGGGTCAACCATTCACCTTACTCCTGCGCGACGCCTTAAGACGCACGTGACGCATGCCCAGCCTCGCCGCGCTCAACTTCGTCGGCGAAGGCAATGCACTCCTCACACAAGGCGTCCAGCATGTCGGCCTCTGCCACGATACGCTTCCGCTCGCCCCGCACGTAGATGATGCCTTTGCCCTTGCCGGCACAGATGGCGACGTCGGCCCCTTCGGCCTCGCCTGGACCATTCACCACGCACCCCATGACCGCCACCCTGATCGGCGTCTTGATGCCGGCAAGCTTGGCGCGGACCTGCCGCACCAGTGTCACCAGATCCACCTCGATCCGCCCGCACGTGGGGCAGGCGATCAATTCCGGTTCCGTCCGCTGCCGCAGACCGAGGCAGTTGAGCATCTCCTTGGCGTCCTCGACCTCCAGCACCGGGTCGCCGGCATAGCTGATCCGAACCGTGTCGCCGATGCCGCCGGCCAGCAGCGTGCCGAGGGCGACCACCGAGCGGATGCAGCCCGTCTCCCTCGGCCCGGAATGCGTCACGCCAAGGTGCAGCGGGAAATCGTACCGCTCGCTGATGGCGGTGTAGGCCTTGATGACGATGCGCGGATCGGGGGACTTGGCGCTGAGGACCACATCGCAGAAGTCATTCTCGTCAAAGATGCGGAGCGTCTCGCCGAGTTTCTCGAGCATCAGCGCGACGAGTTGCCCCTCGTGGTCTTGGGCGAGGCGAGCCTTCTCCTCCGCCCGCTTCGCCCTGTCCCTGCGTTCGATGATGCCGCCTTCGTTGACGCCGACGCGAATGGGAATGCCGCGCTCCCGGCACGCCCGGATCACCTTGTTCACCTGCCGCCGGTCCTGGATGTTGCCGGGGTTCAGGCGGATCTTGTGCACGCCCGCCTCAATCGCCTCCATGGCCCGCCGGTAGTGGAAGTGAACATCCGCAACGATCGGCACGGTCACCTGCGGCAGGATGTGCCTGAGCGCCTCGGTATCCCGCGGGTCGGGCACGGCCACGCGAACGATGTCCGCTCCGGCCGTCGCAAGGGCGTGGATCTGGGCAACCGTTGCGTCGACGTCACGCGTACGGGTGCTGGTCATCGATTGGATCGAGACCGGCGCACCGCCACCGATGGCCACGGCACCGACTCGAACCTGGCGTGTCTTGTGGCGGAGTCGCACCCTCGCGCGCCTTTGCAGACAGATCTGTCACTCCTCGTCGCCGAGTTCATCGACAGCAAGCGCGGCAAACAACTCGTCGGAGCTTCGAAACTGCTGGTTGAAGCTGATGACCTGCGCAAACGCCCCTTCAAGCTCTCGCGCCTTCTCTGACCCCAGAACGTCCATGAATCGATCAACGTTGCCGGTCACGACATCGTAATCCGCTTCGCTGAGTTCCGCATCGAGATCGTCCGGTTCATCGTCAGTCTCCGGACCCTCCGGGATATGGAGGATGGACTCGATCACGATATCAAGCGCTTCGGACAGAGCGGGATGGGGCTGCATGCCGCTGGCGAAGCACCACTGGCGAACGGCATTCAACCAACGATCACGAAGGGCGTCGGCCGCATCCCCAACCGCAACGTCGGAATCGTCCAGCATGGTGAAGTCCTCATCACCGACGATGTACTCAACATCCTCGCGGGAAAGGAACTCGTCAACCGAACATCCAACTAGCCGCGCCTTGAGGTCCGTCATCGGACCCACCCATCGCAACTTGCCGTCAACACCGAAATCGCTGAGGTCGGCCGATTCCACATCACCCGCGTCGCCGAGCAGTGCCGTCCAGCGCTGGTAGCGCGGCGGCAGACGAAAGCCGTTTTGCTGAGCGAATCGGATGCCGCCCGCGACGATGCGCCTGGCGACGTCGGCGTTGACACGAACGAGGTCTACCTGATCCGCCATCGGGCCGCTGAGAACGCGATCGTTGAATTCCTCCATCGTCATGTCGAGCCGCCCCCAGGCGTCCTTCAGACCGGCGCACCACAGATCCACGAAGAACGCGCCCATGACTATCCCGAATCGAGGCGCGCGGCGCAAGACGTAAAACACCGCATAGCCATCGGACCGCCAATTGTCGTTCACGTAGCAGGCGACGAGTTCGCCCGACTGGCCGATCTTTCGATAAGGGCTTCCGCTCTTGGCACGCGTCAGGTTTCGCTGGCGCTCTTGGCGCCTCCGCTGGCGGCGTTCCTTGCTCTTCGCGTTTCTAGACATGGCATTCTCCATCATCAAGCCGCAGCCGACCCGCACGCCCCCACTGTGGCTACCCCAGAAGGTTTACCGCAGGACTGTGTATCTGGCAACAGGAAAGATAGGCACTCCTCGTTTGCCGGCTGCGGTCGCCCGCGACTCATGGGGGCGATGTCCCTGGCAAGGGCCGCGGGCTTTGGTGTGACATCGCTGGGTTCATCCAGAAGCCTCGTTCGAAGTCCACGGACGGCGCACGTGTTTGGCGGTGTGGTATGGGTAAGCGGAGTCGGCGGCGGCGGCAGGGCTTACCCGTGGGCATCCATTCCGGGTTGTTCTCACGGGTAATGAACGACCCGCCCCCGTGGGGCGTGTCGTTCGTTACCCATGCCACACCTTACCCATGCCACACCGTACCCGTGCCCCCCGGAATTGAATGCCGCCTGCCAGGTACCGCCGGAAACGTCACGGACCCGGGGCCGCAGGGCAAGGCCAACGGGACTTGACACCTGGGCACGCGGGACAATGATGCACCGGATACCGATGAGGTCCACGCGGTGACGCAACAAATGGCAACAGAATCGCGAAGCCAAGAAGGCAGGGCACGTCGAGGCCGCATGGCGAAGGCCCGTTGGCCACTCGTCGCGTTTGTGGTCTTACTTGCCGGGTGCAAGCCCCCGGATGAACGCCTTCAAGCAGAACCGGTGGCGAAGCACGCCGCCGACCGCGTCGAGCCGCGGCGGCTTGTGCTCGGTTCGTCGGTCGAGGGCCGGCCGATCGAGTGCCTCGTCTTCGGGCAGGGCGAGGACGTTGTGCTCATCATGGCTACGATCCACGGGAGCGAGCCCGCAGGCACGCCGCTGGTCAGGCGGCTGGCCGGCTACCTCCCGAACCGGCCGGATCTGTTGGAGGACCGACAGATTCTGCTGATACCGGTCGCCAATCCGGACGGCATGGCTCGAGGCACGCGGTTTAACGCCCGCAATGTGGACCTGAACCGTAACTTCCCGGCGTCGAACTACCGCGCTGACGGCAACGGCGGCTCCACGCCGCTTTCCGAGCCGGAGAGCCTTGCGATTCACGACGTCCTGGAGACATACCACCCTGATCGCATCGTGAGCATCCACCAACCGATGAACTACGGCGACGCCTGCGTGGACTACGATGGTCCCGGTGCGGCGCTGGCCCGGGCGATGGCCTCGCAAGCGGAGCTACCGGTCGAGAAGCTCGGCGGCCAGCCCGGTTCGCTCGGCTCGTATGCGGGAATCACACTGGGGATACCGATCATCACCGTGGAACTGCCAAAGGTCGCCAGCAGCCTCGACTCTGACACGCTGTGGACTCGCTACGCGAGCATGTTGTTGGCGGCGATCTGTTTCCCCGAGCCCATGCGTGCTGACGTTGGAAGGTGAACAGACGGACCCAGGCCTCGGCCGCGTGCTAGGCCAACCCATCCGCGGCGCCGCCCGGCAGGACGTGGAAGCCCGCCGCCGACGGTATCCGCTTGACGGGCAGGAAGACGGAGGCCGCGGTTGCCGCCAGTAGCCCCGCGTCCAGAAGGATGGTTGTCCAACCTGCCTGCGCGCTGTCCCTGCCCGTACAACCGCACCTGATGTCAAGACCTTTGTAGAAGGCGGCCCAACTCACGGCGATGACGAACATCACGAGCAAGCCGGTGATCAGGGTGGCGCCTGCGCGGCGAGTCACGGGAATGATCAAGGCAGCGGCGGCGACGGCTTCTAACCACGGCAGAAAAACCGCCGCCAGATTCTCGTATTCCCGTGGCAGGATCTGGTAGTGACCGATGTCGATTCGGAACTGCCTGGGCTCCTTGATCTTGGGGTAAGCCGCGTACAGGAAATAGCACCCAACGCCAAGCGCGCAGACATGCGCCAGGACGCTACGAAGCGAGTTCTTGGTAGCGACGTTCAATCGTCTTCACCCACCACAAGGCAGTCGTTGAATTTGCCGGAAGATAGAATCTCCTCCCAACCGCCTTCATACACCAACACGTCGGTGTAATGGAAGTCGTTCTGTAGAACATCGGCCACGATGTGAGCGGCCTCGCATCCGTTACCGGCGCAGAACACGATCACCTTCTCGTCGGGCTGGATCATCGTCGTGACGCTCTCAATCCTCTCGTACACGGCGCTGGCGGGAAGGAAGGTGGAGCCCAGCAGATGGCCTTCGACGTACTCTCGCTCCTCTCGGGCGTCAACAAAACGCGCCGTCTCGCTCCGCCAATACTCGTGAACCAACTCGATGGTCAAGGCCGCGGGCTCCGCAGCGACTGCACCGGCGCTGTTTTGCGTCGTCTTCGGTTTGCCGACGCTTCGCGTGGCCGTTTGGTCCGCACCCTTTCGCACAACCGCTGAACTATCGCTGTTTTGTGTGGCCGGCGATTCCTTGCCGTTTTGCGTGGTTGCGGAGTTTGCGCCGTCCTTCTTCGGTGATCTGATCCAATCAAGTTTGTGCCAGCCTAGATTCGACGCCACCGCCATGCCCGCGCTGACTGCCAGGATGACGAGGATCGTGAGAAGATCGCGATGCATCTGAGCGCCCTCACGTGTCTATGGCGGTAATGCGGAGCCACCCTCCAGGCAGCGCCGTGACCGAGGTGCTGCCTCGAGGGTGACGATTTCCACGCTTACTTGTCGGGAGTCTTGGCACCCGCTGGTTGTGCTTGCTTGGCCGCCTCGGCCGTGTCATTTGCGGCAGGCTTCAGTCGGGCCTTCACGGGGGCCGCTTGGAACCGCTGCTGTTTCTCCTCGGTGGTTCCTGGTGTCGCCTGATTCGCCCCCGGTGACGCCTGATTCGCTGCCGCCGGTCGCGCCCCCTCCTGGGGTCCCACAGGTGCCGTAACTCGCTTGGAAGGCGAGACGGTTCTTCGGACGACACTTCTCTCTGTGATCGGTATGGTCACGTCGGGAACCGACGGGTTATCCGTCTTGAAGGTGATCGTGTCGCCGCCCTCGTGGACCTCGTAGCTTGCCGGGATCTCAAGGGTGATGCGGTAGTTCACGCCCGGCGTCGTCTCCTGTAGGGCGATCTTCAGTTCAGGGCTGCTGACGCTCAGGTCGCTGATGGTGACCGGCTCCTTCGAGTAGTTCCGCACCGTGAACTGCCGCATCAGGTCAGTGCTGCGCCCCGATGCCAGCGTCAGCCTGTTCGGCGTGACGTCGACATCAGCCGTCACGTACGCGGAGACGGTGACCTCCAGTGTCGGTGTCTCCTCGATGCCGGTGGACATCGTGATCTTGCCGTTGTTGTTGCCCTGCTTGAGGTGCTCGGCGGCCTCCGGGAGGATGGACACGACCAACTCGAACTTCCTACCGGGTTCAACGACGGCGACCTCGGCCTCGAAGGCCGGATTCGTGCTTTGGACATCAGTGATACTCGCCATGTCCTCCACGTTGTTTTCCACGGTCAGCTTACGCACGGCGCCCTTCCTGGCCTGCTCCATGCTGAACCTCCCGAAGGACGCGGCGCGCGGCGTGACTTGAACCGGTTGCCAAGCCTCGCCCGTGAGCTTGACTCGGACGTCACCACCGTCGCCGGGGATATTCGTGTGGACGGTAATCGTCTTGCTCAATCTGCCTGTGAGCCTGGCGGTCCGAACCTTGAGAGCAATCTTGCCCGTCTCGCCAGGCTGCACGATTCGGTCATACTGACCGACCACGGCGCAGCCTCACCCAGGACTCACTTTTAGGATCTCCAGTGGGCCGGTTCCCGTGTTCGTGAACCAGTAATCG
Source organism: Phycisphaerae bacterium (assembly GCA_016935885.1). The sequence goes on from JAFGQA010000154.1 coordinate 59,642, forward strand.
TGGATGACGTCCGGGCCCCCACGAATGCGCCCGAAGTCGTATGTCGGCGTGTCGAACTTGATCCCCGGAACCTCGCCGGGCCCGAGGACAACGGTCGGTTCTGGAACGCCGCGGGACTTCTTCGTCGGCGCCGCCACCGGCTGCCTCCGCACCTCCCTGGGCTGTGGGAACCTACCGGGGCGACGAGGTGGAGGCTGCGGTGGCCCCATGACCTCATCGTCTTGCTTGGGCGCGGTTGCCGCCTTCTCAAGCTTGATAGGCTGAGCATTCTTCACGTTCACCCTCTGCCCCTGGGGCTTCTCCTCCTGAGCCGTCGCCCCTTGGGCCAAGGCCAGGAAGACGAAGCCAGCCAATGAGGCCAGCGCCGGTGTCGCCGCCAACCTGCCGTGTCTTGTCATCATCGATGTCGCCTCCTCTCGTTTGAGAATCCCGTTGATTTGGAGTGGTTCACGTTTGAATGTAGCGTCGCCCCCTGTGGGCGGCGCGGTGCAATGCTATCGAAACAGACGCCGGGGACAAGCCCCGGCGGTACGTTCATTCGTCAACAGCTCCAGTCCAATCCTAAGCGTTTCGATATCATGCGAGCGGTCGTTCCCGTTTGCGATCGAATCGCCAGGCTGTCATCACATTTCATCTGAAGAAGTGTACCACTTCTTGGGCGTCGCGGGTGTAACATGTGTGTAAAGAGGAACAATCCCGGACTCCCTCCCCGATCGTCAGATCAGGAGGGTGGACCTTCGGGTACTACCCGCCAGATTATCGGACACTTGCCGAGCCCCACTTCTCAGTGAGCACGCGACGCCTGGCATGATCGGTGCGCGGCTAGCCTCGTTGGCCTCACAGCCTTGGCCTCACGGTCCTGCAACGCTCGCAGAACGAGGGATGGTATCTTCTCCGGCGAGGCGGTGTGCTGGACTGCGTCCAGCTCGGCGGCGACCTTCGGCATGCCGTAGACGACGCAACTCCCCTTGTCCTGAGCAATCGTGATGGCACCCGCCTTTCGCATATTGAGCAGTCCCTTGGCTCCGTCGGCGCCCATTCCCGTCAGAAGGATGCCCACCGCCTGTTGTCTTGCCACGCTGGCGACAGCGTCGAACAGAACGTCAACGCTGGGACAGTGCCGGTTGACCAGTTCGCTTGTGCCGTATTGCGTCTGCCATCTTCCGGCGACGGTGCGCACCGTCATCTGAATCCCGCCACGCGCCAGATACGCCTTGCCTGGACTGAGAACGTCACCGCCCACGGCCTCGCTGACGGCCAGCGGGCTGAATTGATCCAATCGCCCGGCGAAGGACTTCGTGAAGCCCTCGGGCATATGCTGCACGATGGCTACGGGCGGGAAGTCGGCCGGGACGTGCGATAACAAGTTCTTGATCGCCTCCGTACCACCGGTCGAGGCACCTATGGCAACCAGATAGCGCGCGGGATTGAGCCCGGCCCCGCGGCAAGACATCGGTGCGGCCGCGGCGCTCGGGGGGGTCGGAGGTGACCGTCTGATAGCGATGGCCGCGGCGCGGATCTTGTCGGCAAGCTCCACCGCCAGGCGACCGAGGGCTTGGCTACCACCGGTGGCAGGTTTGGCCACCATCTCGACAGCGCCAAGCTCAATGGCCTTCAGGGCCCCCTGGCCGTTGACCATCGATGAGCCGCTGCACATGATGACGGGAACGGGGTAGTACACCATGAGTTTCTTGAGGAAGGTGATCCCGTCCATCCGCGGCATCTCAATATCGAGGAGGATGACGTCCGGTCGCGTCTTGATGATGAGTTCTCGGGCCTCAAAGGGGTCCTTTGCTCCGCCAACGACAGTGATGCCGTCTTCGCCCGACAGCACGCGGCGGAAGATGGTCCGCACCATGGGCGAGTCGTCGACAATGAGGACTTTGATCGGCCCCTTTACCCTCACATCAGGCTCCCAGTTGTGCGGCTCCGTGTGCCGCTCGTCTTGAGCAAACCGCTGGTTCGAGGACCCAAGCGGGAATCACGCAAGCGGGTGATTCGAGCCCGTCGAGCCCGTCGAATCCGATGAACCCATTACACGTCTCAGTTTTTCCGATTTGAGCCTTCACGATTTCTCCGATCGTTTCTCTCGTGATCCGTCCATTTGTCAATCCTTCCGGTAGACCGTGGGCTCGACGTAGGAGAGCGGATGGTCTATGCCATTGAGGCTCTCCGAGTGACCGATCAGCAGGTAGCCTCCCTTGTGCAACTGGGCGGCGTACTTGTTGACCAATGTGATCCTGGTGGCCTGATCGAAGTAGATCATCACGTTGCGGCAGAAGATAACGTGAAACCCGTGGCGAAAGGGAAAGGTCTTCGCCATGAGATTGAATCTCGTGAACGTGATGGCACGACGAAGCTCCGGGACCAATTGGAAGAACACTTGACCGTCGTGTTTTACCTTCGTTAGATAGTGATTCTTGTATTCGGCGGGGACCGTACCAACGCGATGGGTCTCGTAGAGTCCGAGTTTGGCCTTGCTGAGCATTCGAACGGACAGGTCGGTTGCAAGGACTTTCAAGTCGATGCGCTGGGCGTTGGAGTGGTTCGCCAGGGCGTCGTGCGCCACCATGACGATGGAGTGAGGCTCCTCGCCGCTGGAGCAGCCGGCGCTCCAAATCCGCAGGGTGGTGTTCCTCGCCCGCCAGCTCTTGTCATTGATCCATTCCTTGATGGTCTTACGCAGCAGGTTGAAGTGATGGATCTCTCGAAACAGGTGAGTAGTGTTCGTCGAGATGGCGTCCAGGAGGCTGCACAGCTCTTCGCCAGTGGGGTCGTTCTCAACGTGGTTGTAGTATTCTCGGAAGGATCTGAATCCGCCGGTGCGGACCCGTTTGCCTAACCTGGCGCGGACCAACTGCATCTTCTTGTCGCCGAGGTTGATGCCGCTCTTGGCGTAAACCAAACGGCGAATGAGTTCGTATTCCTTCGTGGTGAGGTCCTTGACTTCTGCAACTTCGGTTTCCACCACGATCTCCTTTCCCCGAACCCCTGTCCACAATCCCTAACCGTCAATCCCCAGTTGTCAAGGCCAATTGGATGACATGTCCGTCGACGCACAAGGTGGACGATTCTGAATCGTCGCTCGCCCCCAGGTTGGGCGCTTCGGGCAGTTCACGGATCTGGGGGATGGTCAGGTCAAAAACCTCGTTGGAACCGTGTATCGCGGTCACGAGCTGACCACAGATGATGTTCATGAACTCCTTGACGGCGTCTTTGGCCTTCGCCTCGGCGTCTTCGTCCTGAGGGTCGATCCCCAGGAGGTTGGCGGCGAGCAGGATTGAGAAATCCGAACTGCAGCGGAATCGCAACGTTCCTTCGCGGTCGCGGGACGGTGCCGATTCGCGGCGGGACGGTGCCGATTGCGCTGCTGGTGCGAGATTCCCTTCTCGCACCCACTCCGCCGATTGGCGATCGTTGATCGCTGATCGCTGACCGCTGTAAGTGATGGTGGTCTCCAGCCACAGATCGCCGGTCGATGGCTCGGGCCGCTCCTCGTCCGTAAACATGAACGCCAAGTTGGCGAGCACGTCAGAAAAGATCGTCGTCAGCGTCGTCAGCGTCGTCGGCGTTGCCGTCTTCTGATCCTGCATCATCTTTCACTCCCAGCAAGGGTTTGAGTACGTCACGCAGTTGTTCGGGCTGGAAGGGCTTGCGGATGTACCCGAACGCTCCGGAGCCCTCGAGTTGCTCGATCCGCTCCTTGCTACCCTCGGTTGACACGATAACGATGGGGATGTTTCTGAGCCGCGGGTTGGATTTCATGCGAGTGAGCAGTTGGATGCCGTTCATCGTGGGCATGTTGATGTCCACGAGCATGGCCGCCACGGCGTGGTCTTTGAGTTGAGCAAGGGCCTGTATGCCGTTAGAGGCTTCGAAGACTGTCCCGAGGTCCAGACCGGCCATCCTCATGGTCTTCTTGACCATCTGTCGGATGGTTGCCGAGTCGTCCACGATCAAAACATCCTGAGACATCGTTCTGCTCCTACGTGGCGACACGTGCCTTGCTTTGGTTACGCGCCGTGGCGGTGGTGCCCGGCGTGGCGGTAGTGGTGGCGTCGTCAAACAATTGCTCGACGCGTTTCAGTTCAGACAGCATCTGTGCCCCGATTATCTCCAGATCGCTTTCACGGAGACCGTGCCGCTCCATTGCGGCGCTGTCCGCGCGGCAGTAGAGGCCGTCCTCACCCAACCCGATCCCAAAGAGGAGACAGACGCAATTCGCCACATGGACGATGTCCACGAGGGGATCGGTCGGGTCGAGATCTCCCGGATCGTGATGGAATCTGATGCACCGAATGATGGGTTCCGGCAATTCCCACATCTCGGCGATCTTTCCGCCGATCTCCTGGTGCGCGAATCCTAGAACCTGCTGTTCTGCCTCCGCGAAAGACAATCTTTCTTCGTTGACGCGTCGCACGATCTCGCTGAAGTCCTCTGCGACGTACTCGTTCAGCACGACCTTTCCGATGTCGTGCAGCAGACTCGCAGTGAAGACCAGGTTGACGTTGGACTTCTCGATCCGCTGAGCGATCACGGAGGCCGCCAGTGCCACCGCCACGGAGTGCTTCCAGAGGATGCCCGGCTCCAACCCATAGCCGCCCTGCTCTCGCGCGAGGAGCGAGTTGGTGTGTACGGACATGACAAGCTGCAGGACCTTCACGGTGCCGAGGCAGAGCATGGCATCGTTGAGCGAGGTAACGGTGCGCGACAGTCCGAAGTACGCGGAGTTGCAGAGCCGCAGCACTTCGCCGGTCACGGCCTGGTCATACTTGATGGTCTCAACGATGTCCTCGACGGTGCTGCGAGGATCGTTGATGACGTTCATGAGCTTCACGGCCGTGCCGGGCAGGGGCGGCAACATCCCGACCTTCTTGAGGATTTCCTTGGCGCTATTCGCAGTAGTCACAACTCGACCTCCTTGTTGCGGGATTTCAGGGTGACCCGGCCGGTGCCCACCTCGAGGCGTATTGTGCGGCTGATGGAGCCCCCAACGTGTTCAGCATCGATCAGGATGCCGTTCTTCCAGAAGATCTTGCGGAGCATGACGTAGTTTCTTTTTCCGATGTTGAAAGTGCCTTTGTCGTCGAGGAGTTGCGACCCCCCGGCGACCTTGACCACCATCCGCTTCTTGGCGGCCCCGAGTTCATAGGCTGCGCGAAACAGGGCGGGCACGCCGGTGTTCGCAAACATCGCGGGATTGGACTTGCCCTTCGCGGACGAAACAGAGGAGTCGGGCAACATGTAATGGATCATGCCTCCAACTCTGACCTCGGGGTCCCAAATCGTTACGCCGATGCAGCTTCCGAGCGAGTAGGTGATCAAGCGGTCCTGCGGGTCGGCCGATACCTTGAGGTCCGCGATGTCAACAACATGATCCATAATTCGTCCGGAAGGATGAAGGATCAAGGATGAAGAATGAAAACGGCAAGGCCGAAGCCTCATCCTTCATCTTTCAACCTTCATCCTTGCGCCCGCGTCCTCAACAGCCTTGTCGTCCACAACGTTGGCACTCTTGAGTACCGTAACGGACCCGCTGGCCTCGCTGACGGCCACAAACTCGGTCACGCTTTCGATCTTGCGCTTCTCGATCTTGACGGGACCCTTGAGCTCGTTCTGAAAGACGACGTGTCGGCGTCCGATTCTGATGCGAGCACCGGGATGGATAATCTTTGAAACACGCACGACTGGCGGCTTGGTCGCGCGCGCCTCTTCTACCATTTGGTCCCGCTGGGCCCCAGTCTTGGAGATCTCATCCGCCATTGCGTCGGCCGTGAAGAGCAGCTCCGTCGCACGCTCCTTCTGCTCTGGCGTCAGGCGCTTCAGATTGGCCATCAGTGGTTGCACGGACGTGCGGATGCGCTCGACGGTCTTGAGCTTGGCCTTCGTTTCTTCATCCATTCGCTCGGCTTCAGCCAACACGCCTGGATGAATGCCGACGACGATGCTTGTGTGGACACCCGTCTCGGTGCCCAGAATGGCGATCTCGGCTCCCTCCTTGGCGTACACCTCTCCACCGATCACCGCGCCGTGAGATACGAAGGCCGTGCCTTCACAATGGATGCGGCTGTTCATGATCTCTTTGGCTATCGTGACATCCCCACCGGCCTTCAGATCGGCCTCCTCGGCAAACCGGGCCGTGATGCGCCCGCCGGCCCTCACGGAGCCTTTGTCACGGCCGATGATTCCCCCGCGGACGACGACATCGCCATCCGCCTCGACCTCAGCCGCCTGGATTGCGCCGCGCACGCTGATGCACTTCTTGGCTCTGACCTTGAATTGATCGAGGATCGTGCCCGTGATGCTCACGTCGATGGAGGCATCGATGTTTCCACAGTCAAAGTCGACGTCGCCGCGAACCGCGAACACTTCGCTGATCGACAGCGCGTTGGCCTCATAGACGATCTTGCCGGCGACATTGGCGACAACCGTCGACGGATCGTCGTCGGCTAACCTGACGGTCGAGTCGAGCTGAACTTCGGTGGGCTGGTGTGCCGGCTCCAGGATCTTGCCACGGACATCGACGCCATTCCTGCCGCGCTTGGCAGGAGTGATTGTGCCAATGGGCGTGTTCTCCTCAACCGTAATGATCGTATTGAATGCGTGGTAGTCGATGCGGCCATCTTCTCCCGGATCGTGCCCCTGCGAGTTGAACGACTCGTGCAGGACGAATTCTCCATCTCGCCCTTCGACGGGCGGTTCACCCTCCGCAATCAGGAATCTCTCCGATTTGTCCTCAACACTCTGAATCCAGGAGAGGAAGCCGGCAACCCGCTCGCGAACGCGATCGTCGACGGCGACGTCGGCCTCCTTGAGAGCAGCGACGATCTCATCTTCGGTCAAGGGCTCCGGATCGCCTGGATCGCTGAGGCGGATCCGCGCCTGCATGTGGTCGTCGGACACCTCAACGACGAGTCTTAGTAGCTTGTTGTCGCTGGCCTGTTGCATAACAACGTTCTCTGCTCGCGTCCCGACTGGGCCTTCTCCATGTCACGGGACGTGCTCCGGCCACCGGCGCCAGGAGCACGCACGCCCTTGTGCCAGTCTTCGCGTTGGGCTCAGTTGGACCGCTAAGAAGCTGTTTCAGAACCCTTTCAGAACCCTTTCAGGACCCTTTCAGGACGCCATGTGGCACCGGCGTCAGAATCTTGATGAATGATCCTCTGGGCATTCTCTCGCTTGTCTCCACAGGCCAAATGCCACAGTCCTAAAGCAGCTTCTAAAGCTCCACCGCCTCGTGAATCTCCACGAGTTCTTCCGACGTCAGTACCTTGTCAATGTCCAGCAGGATCTTCACGTCGTCCTTCACTTTGCCCATGCCGAGGATGAAGCTCGTGTCCGTGCTCGATCCAAGGTCCGGCGATGGTTCAATACTGGCCGCAGGGATGTCGTGTACCTCTTGGACCGTGTCCACGATGATCCCCATCATCATGCCGACGTCCACGACGATGATGCAGGTCTGATCATTGTATTCCGTTCGCTGGAGCCCGAATTTCGATCGCAGGTCCACGACCGGGATGACCTTGCCGCGCAGATTGATCACGCCCTGAACGAAGTCAGGCGTCTGCGGCACCTTCGTGATGTCCATGATGCCGATGATCTCGCGGACCTTGAGGATCTCCAACCCGTATTCCTCGTCGTCCAGCAGGAACGTGAGGTACTTACCGCTGAGGTCGGCAATCGTTGTTGGCGCGCCGCTCGACTGTGCGTCGTGTACATCTTCGGGGGCTTCGATTGTCGCTTGCATGTCTGTTTTCTCCTATGCGGACACGAGGACCCTTTCCTGCTGGTCCGCGGTATCCTGTGTTGCGGTTTCCGTGGCCCGGTCTTGTTCCACCTCTTCGGGCACCACACTCTCGGGCGCGGCATCTTGAGCGGCATCCTGGGCGGTGTTCCGGTCTGTTTCCCGAGCTCTCGAAGACGGTGTCACGCTTCTGCCGTGCACGGCAACAAGGCCGGACGTCTCAAGGATGAGCCCGACCTTGCCGTCGCCGAGTATCGCCGCGCCGGCGATGCCCTGCACCTTCTCGAAGCGTTCCCCGAGCGTCTTGATAACAACCTGCTGCTGCCCAATCAGTTCGTCCACAACGAGTCCGATCTCGTGGCCCTCGCAGTGGGCGATCACCACCATCGCCTCGCACGGGTCGACGTGCGTGGTGAGGCCGAACAACGCGCCCAACTGGATCAGCGGGATCAATCGGCCTCGAACGTTGAGGACTTCGCCCTTGTGCTGAACGGTGGTGATTTGCTTGGACAGGGGCCGCAGTGCCTGCTCGATCGTAATAGTCGGAATGATGAAGCGCTCATCACCCACCCGGATGACCATGCCGTCAATAATCGCGAGGGTCAGCGGTAAAAGGATTGCGAACGTGCTGCCCTTGCCGAGCTCCGACGAGATTTCCACCTTGCCGCGGAGTTGATCGATATTCCGGCGGACGACGTCCATGCCCACACCGCGACCGGAGATATCGGTCACCTGTTTCGCCGTGGAGAAGCCCGGCGCGAACACGAGCGCGAAGGCCTGTTGATCGGTGAGGTCCTCGCCCGGTTGGACGATGCCTTTTTCGATTCCCTTGGCGATCAGGGCCTTGGGGTCGAGGCCTTTTCCGTCGTCCATGATCTCGATGACGATGTTCCCGCCTTGATGGAAGGCTCTCAGGTGGACGTGCCCCACCTCGTCCTTGCCGGCCTCGCGACGCTCCTCGGGCGATTCGACGCCATGATCCACGGCGTTGCGCACCATGTGCACCAACGGATCACCTATCTGCTGGATCATGTTCTTGTCCATCTCGGTGTCCTCACCGGAGATGCTCAACTCGACCTTCTTCCCGGCCTTACGCGAGACGTCGCGGACCAAGCGGGCCATCTTGTGGAAGGTCGCCCCGATTGGGATCATCCGCATGGACATGGCGAGTTCCTGCACGTCGCGAACGATCTTGCCCACTTGATCCACGTCCTTGGTCAGCCTGCTGTCGTTGGCTATGCTGGAGGCTGCGCTGACCAGCGTCTGCGCGATGACGAGTTCGCCGACCATGTCAACCAGGCTGTCCAGCTTGGCGGTGTCGATGCGAATTGACTGATCACCGGTACCGCCCCCCGCGGGGGCCTGTGTCGGCGCGCCGTCCTTCGCCTGGGCGCGAATCGCCTGGCTGACCTGCTTGGATGTAGCCGCTCCCATGTCCACGAGGATTTCGCCCGTCTTCTTCGTGTCCCCCTGTTGCTTCTGAGCTTCCAAGGCGATGTCGACCACTTCCTTCGCGCAGGCGCTCTGCTCGACGAGGTTCTCGCCGACCATCTTGTCGGGGCTGCCCGCGGTCGGCTGGCGAGCTTCCGGCTCGATGTGGCCGGCAATCACACCCTTGAGCCTGCCGATCATCTTGCTGACGGAGGGTTGGGGAACCGTATCTCCCTGTGGGTCCGCCAAGTGCGACGCGATCGCGCTGATTTGAGCCTTGAGAACGTCCACCACATCGAACACCAAGTCGATCAGGCCGGGCGTCACGCTTCGCTGGCCCTTGCGGGCCTGGTCCATGATCGTTTCCGCCTCGTGCGTGAGGCAATTGATGTCACGAAGATTCAGGAAGCCAGCCATGCCTTTGATGGTGTGGAAGGGTCGGAAGAGGTTGTCGATGTTGGCGGAGTCGTCGGGGGCCCGCTCGACCTCGAGCAGGGCCGTCTCGATGGCGTCAATGTGCTCGCCGGCCTCCTCCAGGAAGCCCTGGATAAACTCCAGTACCTTCTCGTCGATCTTGAGAGGCGTCTGCTCATAGGGTGGCTCGTCGGGTTCGGCCTGGTGGTTCGTCGCGCCGGCGGCGGGCGTCGGCTCCGCGAGCACCGGCTCCGCTTCCGACGGGGCGTCCGTTGGGGATTCTGCCTCCTGCGAAGATGTTGTCTCCGGATCGTTGACCGCTTCCACATCTCCGGGGAGCTGGGCGTTCTCGTCGGCAGCTTCGGCCGTGGGAGCGGCAGAGCTCTCACGGCCCGTCATAGGACCGTCACACGGGCCTTCCGCCTGTATCCCCACCGCTTTTGACGACGGGGCGACGGGGTCTTGCCGGCGCCCCCCTTGGGACTGGTCCTCAGCCGACGGGATGGGTTCCAGAAGGAATGCAAGCCCGGCGGCGGTGTGGACGACCGAGGCCAGGCCGGCGTCCGGATCTTCCTCCTCGCCAAGAATGAGTGCCTCCAAGAGCCCGGCCAATGAGCGGGCTTGCTCGAAGATGGAGGATGCTGTTCGTTCGGCGCCCTGTTCCGCGGCCTCCGCCAGCTCCTCGCACCAACTGTGCATCTTGGCTAGGCTGCCAAGGTCGTCCGCAACGACGTCCTTGGCCATTCGCGACAGATGCCCTATGATCGCTGGGATGTCGGGCCGACCTTCGTTCTTGCTTTTCATCGATCCTTCGTGCTCCGCCTAAGCCGCCTCCCTGACCGAAGTCGAGTATGACGTCGGCGCAAGGGGACGACCTTGTCTCCGTACGCAACAGATCGTGAGATTCGAGGCCCCACTTCACGTTCAAGCACGTTCAAGAATGAGGCAGCCAGAGCACGCCGTGTCGCCGTTTTCCTGGGCGTCACGAGAGGCACCCGCCACCGCGTCCCGCTCCACGTCCGCGATATCAACACTCGGAAGCGTGGTGCGTGGAGGCCCAAACGACCACGTCACTGAGGGACTACCAGGCCCGACCCGCATCCTTGTTATTATCGGACAGCTTCTCCTCTTGAAGGACTGCGGGTGTCGCCGATAATACTGCGTGGCGCGGCGCGGGTCGTAAATCGGCGATCCCGGGCCATTCAAATGGCGGTGGCTTCTGGCCGGTTCGATGGGAATGCCATTCTTGGGAGATACACTATGACTGGGACATGCCGATGGGCTGCCTGCACGGCGGCGTTCCTTTGCTTTCTCGGTGCGTTTCTCGTGGCTGGAGGATTGGCGGTCGCACAGGACCAACCTGCGGCGAGCGATTCTGATACGCCGAACAGGCCGCTCAAGCTCGATTACTACCCGAATGACCCTCCGGAGGCCGAACAGCCGGCCCAGGCGACGGCGGCTGAGGTGCAGGAAGTCCTGGTCGAGCGCGAGCCGTACGACTTGCTGACTACCAAGAAGCTCACCGGCGACTGGTGGGGC
>JAFGQA010000155.1 GCA_016935885.1 Phycisphaerae bacterium
CCGCGATCTCCCTCCGCCTCGGGCTCAAGGAATGTGCGAAGGAGCCCCACCCCGGTATCGGCTGAGATGGGCAGGTCGACCGACGCCGACGGCGACGGGAATGTGCAAGGAAATCCTCCGCATCAATCCTTGAACTTCACGCTTGACCCAGAACGCTTCATAGATGCCACCCCATTTGAACGTCAAAGACGTACACCCCCTTGACTACAAGCCGTTCTGGGTGTATCGTATTTTCAGATGATACTGAATATTCAGGGTGTCCAGTTCTTCAAGGAGGCGACACGATGGTGGCGAGCACGCTGAGTGAATCGAAGGCCCTCTTCGTCCGTCGCTGGGGGGAAATGGCGGGGTACTGGGGGATCAATCGGACCATGGCGGAGATCCATGCCCTGCTGTTCGTCTCCACGGAACCGGTCTGCACCGACGACGTCATGGCCCGGTTGGAGATCTCGCGGGGCAACGCCTCAATGAACCTTCGCTCGTTGGTCGATTGGGGGCTCGTTGATCGAGTCCACCTGCGGGGGGACCGGAAGGAGTACTTCGTCTGCTGCACGGACGTGTGGCAGATGTTCGAGATGATTGTCCGCCAGCGGCGTCGGCGGGAAGTGGAGCCAATCATGGAGACCATCGCCCACTGCCGCGAGATGGTGGCGACCCGGGGGGAGGACCTGGACGCCGAGGAGGCCGCGGAGACGAAGATATACCGACAACGCCTCGACGAGATGCACGATTTCCTTCAAGCCGTCGGGACATTGGTGGACCTTCTGCTGCGACTCGGCCCCAAAGGCATCGGGCACATCAGCAAGATGATGATGAAGGCCGCCGGTTAAGAGGCTGTTTCAGGACTGTGGAGACAAGCGAGAGAATGCCCGGTGGATCATCCAATCCACCGGCTTTGGCGCCGGTGCCACATGGGGTTCTGAGACACGCTCCAAGGGCTGAAGGCCTGCCGAGTTGACGCGTCGTTGCACACTCCGGAGACTTACCACGTCACGATGTTCCGATTGGCGTGTCGCACGGTTCGATGGTTCTCGGTTTGGCGGCGTTTCTCCGCGCTGTTGGTGCTTGTCTTCGTGGCCCGGGCGGCGTTCGTGCTGTCGGTGCTGCCGCCGTTTGAGGGTTGGGACGAATACCAGCATCTGGCCTACATCGCGTACGTGGTCGAGAACTGGCGCAGCCCCGTGCTGGGTGAAGGAGATGAGGTTCCGCGGTCGCTTTACCCGGCCCTGGTCCGGTACCCACACAGCACACTCGGCGTGGCTCAGCTCGGCGGAATCGGCGCCCGGTCATACGAGGCCTTCTGGAGGGCCGGAGGGCCGCCGACGGTCCCTGCCGACGCCGAGGGCCTGCGATTGTATCAGGCCCAGCAGGCCCCCCTGTACTATTGGCTGGCGGCGCCGGTCTATGCGTTGTGCCGCGACACGGACGACGTGCTCACGCAGGTGACGGTGCTGCGAGTCGTGAACGTGCTCTGCGGGGCGGGCGCTCTGCTTCTTGTGCTCGTTGCCATCGGGCACCTGATGAGAGAGGGCCCGCATCGCTACCTGCTCGGGCTTCTGATCGGTGTCCAACCACTCTTCCTGCTGAACGGCGCCCGCGTGGCCAATGACGCATTGGCCGTGTTGTTGGGCACGGTTGCGATCCTGTCGTTGTTGGTCTTGCTGCCGCGGCGATTGCGGCTCGGCGTGCTCGTCGGCGGCACGTCGTTGGGGCTCGCCATCCTGGCGAAGACGGTGGCCCTGGCGCTCATTCCGTTTGTCATCTTCACGTTTCTGTCGCTGGCATGGCGGAAGCGCATCTCCGGCAGGCGGGCCGCGCTGGGATGCGTGGTGCTGCTGGGCGTGACGGCGGCGATTACCTGCCGGTACTTTCACTTCAACCTGACGCACTTCGGCGTGCTGACACCGATGCAAGAGGCCGTACAGAACCACAACACGGGAAAGACCGTCCTGGACGCGGCCCGTGCCTTCGTGGAGGTTGACTGGGGAAGACAACTCATCTCGAAGTACACGCGGAACAGCTTGTGGTTCGGTGGATGGAGTTGGCTCCAGCCGTGGTCCATCCTCAAAAGCGCTTATGAATACAGCATCTACCTGGCCGGCATCGGCCTGTGCTTCGCTTTCAGGAAGAGCATCCGCGGGACCCGCCTGCTGTTTGTGGACGGCGCGACGGTCTGGCAGCTTGCGGTCGTGTGCATCGGGGTTGCGGCCGGCCTGGGCTACCACGCCATTCAGACGAAGATGGCCCTCGGTGCGGCCGCGACCAATGTGTGGTACGCCGCGGTGTCATTCCCATGGCTCTTGTGTCTGTGCTATCAAGGGCTCGCTTACTACCCGGTCAGGTGGTTGGAGCGCATTGTTGCCCTCTGGATGATCCTGATCTCCCTGATCGCGGAGATCCATGGGACACTCGCGATCATGGTGCCCGCGTACACGGGCGAAGCTTGGGGACCGGCCGCGAGGGCAAGGTTGTCGCAGTTGCATCCGCCCGGCTGCGGTCCCGATGTGACCCTCCCGGCGTTGGGCTTGGCACTGCTGCTCGTTGGCCTTGC
>JAFGQA010000156.1 GCA_016935885.1 Phycisphaerae bacterium
AGAATCCCTTCTCGGTCCTGAAGCCGGTGCCGAGAAAGGATTCTCGGCAGAGCGTGCAGTCGTTCTATTTGTGAAACGCCGTACTAGCATTCGATGACGGCCAAGTCCGCATGTTCCAGCGCGAAGGACCGTACGCCATATTCGTCGAAGACCACGCGGATGTAAACAGACTTTCCACGTCGCTCCAGGACCAGGACCGTGCCGTCACCGTATTCGTCGTGCCGGACGCGCTGACCGGCGGAGTAGTCGGACACCTCGTAAGGAACGCTCTCCACGTTGTAGCGCCCGAGGTGGGCCGTGCTGCGGTCGCGCTCGGCCTCGAACGTCACATGCTCGATCTCGTCCGCGGGCAATTCGGCGAGGAACCTCGATGCGATCGTCCGCTCGGTGAGCCCACGGATCATCCGGTAGGTCGCGTGCGTCAACGTGAGCCTCTGCTTGGCCCGTGTCATGCCGACGAAGCACAGCCGGCGTTCCTCCTCCAACGCGTTCTCGTCACCGTACAGGGCGCGGCGGTGCGGGAGCAACGATTCCTCGAGGCCCACGATGAACACGATCGGGAACTCCAGGCCCTTGGCGGCGTGCAGCGTCATCAGCGTGACGGGCCCGCCTGCCAACTCGACGGAATCCACGTCGCTGACGAGGCTGATCTGGTGCAGCCAGTCGCCGAGCGAGCCGTCGGCGTTTTCCTGGTCGTATTGCCGCGCGGCGTTGACGAGCTCGTACACGTTCGCGAGCGGCTCGTTGTCGACGTCGCCCGCATCGCGCAAGGCGGCCTCGATGCCAGATTGCGCCAAGACGGCCTCGACGATATCCTGGACGGGCCGAGCGGGCATCGCTCGCAGTGCTTCCAGCAGCCTTGCGAACGGCGCGATCTTCTTGCAAGCCGACTTGAGCGCGGCGTTCTTGTCGGTCTCGGCGATGGCCTGGTCGATGGTGACGCTGTTCGCCTCGGCGTAGTCGCGCAACCGTCCAATGGTGACCTTCCCGATGCCGCGAGCAGGCGTGTTGATCGCCCGGAGAACGGCAAGCTCGTCGGCGGGATTGACGATCGCACGGAGGTAGGCCAGAACGTCCTTGATCTCCTTGCGGCCGTAGAACTCGACGCCACGGGCAATCTGGTACGGGATGTTCAGATAGCGCAGTTCGTCCTCCAGCACGCGGCTCAGTGCATTGATGCGGTAGAAGATCGCGACGTCACCGGCCTGCCCGCCGGTGCTGCAATAGTCGCGGATGTCGGCGGCGATGTGTTCGGCTTCGCGCTGTCCATCTTCGCAACGCCACACGCGGACAGCCGGGCCGCGTTCGTTCTCGGTCCATAGCTCCTTGTGTTTGCGACGCCGATTCCTGGCGATGAGGGACGACGCCGCAGACAGGATGCTGCCGACGCTGCGGAAGTTCTGTTCGAGCCGGACGGTGGTCGCGTCCGGATAATCGGCTTCGAAGTCGAGGATGTTTTGGATGTCTGCGCCGCGCCAGGCATAGATGGACTGGTCGGGGTCGCCAGTCGCACAGATGTTTCGGCGGGCCTCGGCGAGCCGCGTGGCGATCAGATACTGGGCATGGTTTGTATCCTGGTATTCGTCGATGAGCAGGTATCGAAAGCGATCCGACAACTCGGTGCGGATCGATTCGTGCTCGCCGAGCAGCGTGGCCGCTCGCATCAGCAGGTCGTCGAAATCACAGCCGTTCTGGGCCGTCAGCATTCGTTGGTATTCCTCGTAAATCCGGGCGACGGCCTTACTGGAGAAATCGTGGGCCTGCTCGGCGAAAGCGTCGGGCGTCAACATGCGGTTCTTGGCGTCGCTGATGGCTGCCACGACGCTGCGCGGTTGCCAGTTGTCCGTGCTGAGCTTGCAGTTGGCGATCGCCTCGCGGACCAGGGCACGCCGGTCAGTCTCGTCGAAGATCGAGAAGTTGGGGCCGACGCCGACGGCCTGTCCGTATTGACGCAGCAATCTTGCGCAAAGTGAATGGAAGGTGCATATCCACATCCATCCGCCGATGCCAAGGGCGAGGATGCGATGGCGCATCTCCTCGGCTGCCTTGTTGGTGAACGTGATGGCGAGGATCTGGCTTGGTCGGGCCACGGTACCGGCAAGGTAGGCCGCGCGGTGCGCGATGACCCGGGTTTTTCCCGAGCCGGGGCCGGCGAGCACAAGCAGCGGCCCATCGGTGTGGGTGACGGCCGCGCGCTGAGGGTCCGTGAGCTGATCGAGCAGGGCGTCCATTCGGAGTCCGGGCACCAGTACGCCGTTTCACAAGTGGTGCGACGATGGATGTCGAACCAGTGCTACATGCGCGGGCGACTGGCGGCTTGTCCGCCAGCAGACACGGGCAGGCAAGCCGTCCGTGGCACCCCACGATAGTCGCCAAGTTCCTGAAACACGGCACAAGTATCGTGTATCCCGTTTCTGGTTTCCAGTCTCCGGCTACCGGCATAGAATCTTCAACGGTGAGCGAGCGCGTTGACTCCGCTGCCTTGGAGACTCCTGATGCGTATCGACCGGCGAGGCTGGGGCAGCCGTTGCTGGGGCCGCGTGGCCTTCTTGGCGGCGGTTGTGTGCGCATCGGCGGTCGGACCGTTCGGCGGTTCCTCGTACGGCCAGGATTCGGCCGGGCTGAAGACCCGCACGGGCAACCGACCGATCCGGCTGTGGCCGCCGGCTGAGGACAAGCCAAGCGGCGAAGAAGTCGGGCAGGCGATCGACCTCGGGGGGTGGACCTATCGGGCGGTCAAGTCGCCGAATCCGCGAGACGGCGTGCCGTGGGAGCTGATCGTCACGCCCTCCGGGGAGAATGCCAAGACTTGGCATAAGGGTTCGGAGGATGGCCGGGCGTTGCCCGCCGCGGTGATAGCCCGCGGGGTTGAAGAGCCCGAGAAGGACCCGGAGTCGATCCCCGTCGTGGAGATACCGGCAACCGTATGGAAACAGTGGATGGAGGCGGAGTTGCGAACGGCGGTCGGGGTTCATTTCCACGAGTTCGTCACGGACGACGTTGCGAGGATCCTGTACACCGTCCACCAGGTCCCGCCGGACGGCCCGGATGGGAAACCGCCGCCGCCTGGAAGCTATCACGGCCGGTCTGGCGCACGCGTCGAGGCAACGCTGCTCTCGCCCGTGATGTTCAGCCTGGATCAGACAGTGGCCGTTCGCAAGGATCCGTTGCGTGAGGCGCTGCTCGCAAGCCGTATTCAGCACGAGGTCGGGCACGCCAAGGAGTCGCAGGAGGTTCTCTTGCAGGTGATGCGCGGCCCACAGGATTGGAACCCGGAGTACTGCACGGGCCGGCGGTCACGCGTGGTGTATTACTGGAAGCGCGAGCAGATCGGGCGCTCGTGGGACAACTACCGGGGCGGCGTCGGCAAGATCCTGACCTTGCGGACATCCGTCGTCTTGGTCCCGCCGACGCGTTGGTCGTTGCTCCTGCCAATCCCGTCGGAGCGCGTGACGCAAAGACACTTGCAGGCTTTCAATGACGCCATTGTCATGCTGGCGCCGCGATTCGCGAAGGCGGACAGAGAGGCGCAGGATAGATTCCATGCCAGGTACGGTGCATTCGAGCATTCGGCACCGTAGGCGGCGGGAATCTTGCGAGCCGTAGTTGCGCGCCACGTGTTTTCGCTCGCACAAGGTCCCGCCTCGAGACGGCTTGCAGCCTGGCGGCCCAGCACGGACGAAGCAGTTGCCATCTGTGCGAACCTATGTTCAGATCAACGCGGGTGGGGGAATGGACGTGCAAGAGGTAGGCTGAGTGATGCCCGACGCGAAAGAAACCGTGTTTCAGAAGGCAGATCGGCCGGATGTCGCGTTGATTACTAACCACGGCTATGCCGGCGTCGAGATCCCGATCGGCGGGGCGCCGGATACGGGTGGCCAGGTCGCGTACGTCAATGCGCTGGCCCGGACACTCGAGACGCTCGGCTATCGCGTGACGATCTTCGCACGTGGGGGATTCCGGCATTTCGGCATTGACGAAATCCGCCGCGAGCCGGAGTACCTCAGTGATCATGCCCGCTATGTCTTCGTGCCAGGTGGCGGCGACACGTTCATCCGCAAGGAGGACATCGCCGTGGCACTGGACGAGGAGGTGGACTGGCTCGATACGTTCATCCGACAGGAGGCAGCCGCTCGCAATCGTCCGCCATGGGCGATGTACGAGTTCGTCAACACGCATTACTGGGATGCAGCGGTCATGGGAATGCGGCTTGTCGAACGCTGGCGCGACGACGTTGCCGCGGAAGCCATCACCGATCTTCTTACCGGTGCCGTCCCGGCTGAGGGGCTCCGTCGGATGAGGGACGAGCGGCATTGGCGCGCGCTCGGGGAAGCGCCGGCCTATCATCTTGGCGCCCTGCTGTTGGATGGCGGGGCCCCGGGCGCCGGTCCGGGCGTTGGTCCGTCGGCTGCAACGCCGCTCATCGAGCGGGTACGGGCCGCCGCGTCCCGTTGGGCGACGGCCTCCTGGCAGGCACGTGACGGGGAAGCCGACACGATCGTTGCGGCGGTCGAGGAAACGCTGGAACGCGGCTCGCCGCCGGCCGAGTCTGAGCCTGCACTTTGTGGCACAGCGCGGCCTCCGGCCGCAACCAAAGTGTGGCACGGGCGTCCCGCCCGTGACCCCACCGGCGAGACGCCGGTGCCACACGTCTCTTCGCGAGACGCGAAGATTCCAATCGTTAGTAGTACAGGCGTCTCGCCCGTGGTGGCACCTGACGATCGCGCAGCGCCGGTTCTGCGGCAACTGGCGACCACGGAAGCGCTGGGCGCCGCCATCTTGGCAGTGTGCCGCGGCCGCGCCGAGCAGTTGGAGCGGGAGTTGCAAGCGACAGACCGGCACGTTTGGACGCCGCACTCGCTCGCGGCGATCAAGGAGGAGAACTTCAGAGATCAGCCGCTGGAAGTGCGGCGAGACTTGAAGTTCTGCGAGCGCCGCAACCACGAGCGGACCGTGTGCAACCGGACGAGGGCGTTTGCGGCGACGTCCGCAGAGATCGCCGAGCGGCTTCGGACACACTATCGCGTCGCGGACGATCGCGTTTTTTACTTCCCGCCATGTGTGGACAGCGGTGTATTCCGAAGGCACGCCGGCGAGGAGACGGACGCCGCCTATCGCTATCTGGCCGACGTGAGCGATGTTCCGATCGAGAAGCTGCGCTCGGGACGAATCGTGTTTGAAACGAGCCGGATGGACCAAACGAAGCGCAAAGACCTGCTGCTCGATGCCTTTGTGCGCGTCGCGCGAGCGAGGAGCAACGCCTACTTGTTCATCGGCGGCGGCCCGGAGAACGACTTGTTCAAGCTGCTGATCGCGCAACGAGACGCCCGGCCGGAGCTGCGAGGTCGGGCGTTTCTGACCGGCTTCATCCCGGAGAAACACATCGGACCGCTGTTCTCCGTGGCCGATGTCTATGTGTCCGCCTCGGAGATGGAAGGCTTCGGCATGTCGGTCTCGCAGGCGGCCGCGGCGGGGACGGCCGTCGTGTCCTCGGATCTGATTCCGTTCGTTGTCCAGTATGCTCCCAATGACGCGATCATCGTGCGCGCGGGTGACGTGGAAGGCTTCACCGCGGCCATTCTCCAGTTGCTTGAAGACGATGCCGGTCGCGCGGCTCGTGGCGCGCGGCTCGTTGAAAGGGTGAAAGTCCTTGATTGGGAGGCGCAGACATCGGCGTTCCTCGATTTCCTCCGCGAGCGGGGAATCGCCGCCATGGTGTGAGGAGGATTGCGGATCGCCGCTTGACAGGGATTCAAGGGTCCGAGGTGACTCGGCGAGAACCACGACGTAACCGGCCTGCCGTTTGGCGGGCCCCACTTTGAGGACAGAAGGATGATCGGCGACAAACTCGTAATCACGGAATATCACCGCGCCGCCGCGGCCAAGGCCCTTGACATCGTGCGCAAGCGGCTGGGACGGCCCACGTCCGCCTCAGACGGATCCTCGACCCCGCTTGCCGTCTCGATCGCGGGTGAATCCGGCTGCGGCAAAACCGAGACGGCCCACTGCCTGGCCGAGGCCATCGAGGCAGGGGGACGAACGTGCCTGATCCTCTCGCAGGACGACTACTTCCGGCTTCCGCCGAAATCCAACCACGCAAGGCGCCTGGAGGATATCTCCTGGGTCGGGTTGGGCGAGGTCCAGCTCGATCTCCTCGACGCCCACATTACGGCCCTCAAGGAGCATCCGGACAAGCCGCTGACGAAGCCGCTCGTCCACTTCGAGGAGGACAGGATCGGCGCTGAGACGATCGCACCGGGCAAGCATGACGTCGTGATCGTCGAAGGCACCTACACCAGCTTGCTGCCGAGCGTCGACGTCCGCGTGTTCATCAACCGCAACTATCGCCAGACGAAGAAGGCGAGGTTGACCCGAGCCCGTGATCCCGACGTGGACTTCATGGAGCGCGTGCTCGAAATCGAGCACAAGGAGATCTCGAAGCACAGGGCCCGGGCCGATGTCATCATCGATCCGCCGCCGGAGGAGCAGGAGACGGACGGGTAGCTGGCATGAATGACATCCCCGCAGCCCCACGACATTGCTCGCCCGAACGCTTCCTTGTCGAACCTGCCCGAGTAGACTCGCGCGCGGCATGTGGGTCACGATTCTATTGAGCCTTGCATACTTAAAGAAACTCGATGAGATTCTCCGTTAGTATCATGTATGAGCCCAAAGGAACTGCGGAGGAATCGGAACGGCGTCGCCGACGGGCCATTGGTTTGTTGAGCATCGGGTGCGGCATTCGCGAAGTTGCGCGGAGGGTCGGCGTGGCGCCGGGTTCCGTGGTGCGCTGGCGAGATGCGTACGAGAAGGCCGGCACGAAGGGGCTCGAGGCCAAACCGCATCCCGGCTGCCCCGCCAGACTATCGCAGAAGCAGCGCGAGAAACTAATGCTGATCCGAAGGCACCCTCCATTGCGGCATACTGGATTGCATAACCGAAGCCTATAAGGGCAAGGCCGACCCAGAAATTGCCGAAGTTGCCAGTCGGATCGCTACAATTCACCGGATCACTCGCGCAGTATGCCCACCGGTTATTCTGGCCGCTCAGCATGGTGTCGATGCCATACGCCATCGGATCGGCCTGTGTGAACCGCCCGGTCTCCGGCTCGTAGTAACGGGCCTGCATGTAGACCAGCCCCGTGCTCGGGCGCGTGTAGGCCGACCAGCGGATGTCCTCCGTCTCGCTGTCCTGCATGTCCTCCGTACACATCGAGCTCATGCTGCCTTCGCCGCCACGCCAGTTGAACGTCCCCGTCTGGATACGCTCCACAGGCTGC
>JAFGQA010000157.1 GCA_016935885.1 Phycisphaerae bacterium
GACGAACCGGAACCTACGTCGTAGCATCAGGCCGAGTCGGACGTTCGCAGGCAGTGGCTTTCAGCGCCGGGAACAGGTAGCTCGATCGTGACCGAGCCGCCTTCCCGGTATTGGCAGCGCTTGAAATGTGAACGTCCAGCTTGCTGGGCTTCGTTGGCTCCAACTACTTGGGAGGTTTGAGATGAGCGAGTTCGCGAGAATCTGTTGGTGTGCAGTGGCTCTGTGTGGTCTCGTTGTGTCGGCTGCCCAAGCCGAAGATCTGGTGGACAGCCCCGAATACAAGCACTGGTCACAGTTCAAGCCGGGCAGTCAGTCGGTGTTCAAGACCGTCAGCACAATGATGGGCCAGAAGTCTGAGTCGACGATGACAACCACGCTGAAGGAGTTGACCGCGGAGTACGCCATCGTCGAGATCGAGATTGTCGCAACCATTGCCGGCAAGAACCACACGATGCCGAAGCAGAAGCGGAAGGTCCCGGCAAAGGTCAGCAAGGAGGAGGCGAAGAAGCAACTCGAGCCGGAGGGCAAGATCAAGGAGGGCAAGGAGGACCTGGAAGTGGCCGGCAAGAAGATCAAGACTAAGTGGATCGAGATGGTGACCAAGCATGGCGACAGCACCATGGAATCGAAGATCTGGACCAGCGACGAGGTGCCCGGCCAAGTGGTCAAAACGCTCACGAAGATGAAGGGGCCGACGACGACGACTTCCGAGGGCATTCTGGTGAAGTTCAAGGCCGAGAAGAAGTGACGCGGGCTGGCCCGCGCGCGAGCGCGGCACCGGCTCAGAACGTCCAGCGCAAGATGGCATAGAGCATCAGAAGCACGGCGGCCACGAAGACCCATCGCCGCCAACCCGAACCTGACGAGAGCCGGGTGGTGATCCAATCGCCGCAGTACGGGCACTTCTGGGTGTCTTCGGTGACCGTGCGGCCGCACGACGGACAGGGTATCTCCGGCAGGTCGTCGCTCTCGTCGAAGTCCCGCTCCAACGGCAGGTCCTCGTCGTCATCAAAGTAATCTTCGGCCGGAGGCATTACTTGACCAGCTCGAGGATGGTTTTGAACTTCGGATGGTCGCAGCGCTCGATCAACTCGAATATCAGCGATTCGGCCGTGGAGAGCTCCGCGCCGGCGGCCCGCATGCGCTCGATCGACACGTCCATGTCACTTTGGAACCGCGAGCCGACCGCATCCACGGCGACGTATGCCTGGTAGTCCACACGGATCAGGTCCATCACCGTCTGCTGGATGCAGACGTGCGTTTCCAGCCCGACCACGATGATGTGTTCGCGGCCGGTCTTCTGTAGGGCGGTGCGGAAGCTCTCCTCGCGCCAGCAACTACAAGTGGTCTTCTGGATCGGACCCGCCGCCGATGCCAGGACGGCCTTGACCCGCGCGTCCGTCGCGCCAAGCCCCTCCGGATGCTGCTCGGTATAGATGATCGGGATGTCCAGGGCCTCGGCGGCCCCGACAAGCCGGCGGATTCTGTCTATGATCGCCTCCGGTGGGCTGGTCCCGATCGCTGCCAGCATCTTCTCCTGCACGTCAACCACCACCAGTGCCGCGAGCGTTTCTTCAACCATATTGGTGTGGGGCATGTTGGGGGACCTTCATTGCCGAAAGCACAAGTATAGCGCTGCCGGACGGACCGCACAACGCCGCGCGACGGCATTGCCTGCCGACGGAGGATTGCATCCTCGCGGTCCGTGACAGTTCAGGCGAGTGGCACTGGCAGCTCGTCTGCCAGTGTGCGTGCGAGTGTGCCTGCCCCATGCGCCAACCGGAGAGACCGCACGGGCGGGCAAGCCGCCCGTGGCACCCAGAATCCGATGCCGCCGGAAGTGTCACGGACCTGCATCCTCGCGACCATCGAGCGTCGCATTGCGTCCCGGTGCACGCGAGGTATGATACACCTGCAAGGCCTTCTGGGTAGCCTCGGGCCCATTCCAGTGGGCCCCGTGGCGCGGGCGCACAAGGCAGTGATTGAATCACCGGCGGGGTGCCGGTGCCGCAGGGAGTGCAGCACCGAGACGGCCGTGCCATAGCCCATTAGGGGAGCCCGCCGAGACGGTCTGCTGAGACCGGCTCCAAGTCGGCAGACGGAGGCTTCAGCTTGTCAGTTGACAACAAGGTTGTGCTGATCACCGGGGCAACAGGCGCAGTTGGGCGTCGTCTGGTGGACGCATTCTCTCGTGCGGGGGCAATGCTTGCCCTGTGCGTGCGGCGATCGAGCGACGTGCCGACGTTCCAGCAATCAGCGGACGATCGGACGGCACAGGCCGTGGTGGTGTCCTGTGACCTGCGCTATGAAGAAGACGTGGTTCGCATGGTGCATCGCGTGGTCCAGCGGCTGGGGCGTATTGACGTGGTCATCAACGCCGCGTCGATCCTCGGGCCGAAGCTCCCCGTGGTGGACTATCCCGTCGAGCCTTGGCGGAATGTGATCGCGACGAATCTGGTCGGCACCTACCTCGTCTGCCGGGAGGTCCTGCCCTGGATGCTCCGACAGGGTTCCGGCTCGATCATCAACGTGACCAGCAGCGTGACCACGGACATCGAGCCGAACTGGGGCGCCCACCTGGTGAGCGCGTCGGGGATCGACGGCCTGACGGGGTTGCTTGCCGCGGAGGTCAAGGGTTCGGGCGTCTGCGTCAACACCGTTGAGATGCCCGCCCCCCACTCGGCTTCCGACGGGGTCGGTGGAGATTCGGACGGCGACTGGGCCAACGCCTTTCTGTGGCTCGCCGGCGAGGACTCGGCCGACATCAGCGGCGAACGGATCCGCGCGACGGGTTTCGCCTTGCCTAGTTCGTGAACCGTGGTTCGTGAATCGTGAAGCGTCAGGCGAGATACGCTTCACGAGACGCGCTTCACGCTACTGACACCCGATTCGTCCGCCGCCCGCGAGGATTATCGGGTTGCGACCAAAGGCCGCGCCGAGCTATAGTGCCGGTGTGCTGTTAGAAGCCGAGCAGGAGTAGCCTGAACGGTCGATCCGCCAAACGGCAAGCCAGCAGGCCGGCCAAGCTGCACAATCGCTCATGTTACTCCCTCGCGGTGCCTAGGCCGCCCCGTGGCACACTCGTAGCGTTGGGAGTCCACTATTCGAGATGCAGCGTAGTGCTCGAGCCGTGGTTGCCGAGTCAAGAGTTGGATGGAACGTGTCGCGCATATCCCCGTTTTCGGACCGCGTGTACCGGTCGGGGCCAAGACCCGATTGGGTTGGGCGGGCGTTGCGCTGGCATGTGTGGCCGTGCTGGGTGTGGCTCGCTACCTGGAGCCGGACGCCCGAGGCTACGGGACGCACGAGCAGTTGGGCTTCTACCCGTACCCGTGCAGCTTCGTCTTGACGACCGGCCTGCCGTGTCCGACGTGCGGGATGACGACGGCGTTTTCGTTCATCATGCACGGTCATCCCTGGTTGGCGTTCAAGTCCCAGCCGGCGGGGGCCGTGCTGTGTGTCGCAACGATCGGTCTGCTCGTTCTTGCCCTGTACGTGGTGGTTCGTGGGCGAGTGGTGTGCGTGAACTGGGATCGGATCGGGCCGGTTCGGGTCAGCGTGGGCGTCGGGCTTCTGATTCTGGGCGGCTGGGGCTTCAAGATCGCCCACGGGTTGATCACTGGCACGTTGCCGGTGCGATGAGAGGGACAGCGAATGATGGATACATCGCGTGTTTTCTGGGGGGCATGGGTTTCATGGGTTTGGTCGTGTATCCTGTGTGCCGCTCTGATCGTGGCGTGGGTCGCATCCAGCGGCTGCCAACTGGCCTACTTCATGACGGATCCGGATAAGGAGCGGGAAGTCAAGGCCGAGTACAACAGTATTGGCAGCCGGAAGGTGGCCGTCCTGGTGTGGGCCGACCGCTCGACGCTCGACGTGTACCCACGGGCCCGATACCGGGTCGGCAAGGCAGTGGCCTATCACATGAAAAAGTATTTGCCGAAGGCGCGTTTTGTCGCCGCCGAGGAGGTCGCACGGCTTCAGGATCGCTCCGGGACGGATTGGGAAGGCATGACGGTCGGGCAGCTGTGCAAGCGCCTCGACTGTGACCTCGTCCTTCGAGTGGACCTTCTGGAGTACACGACGAGGGCGAGCGACACGGTCGAATTGAGGAAGGGCCGCGTCCGGGCAACGGTGAATCTGTACGAGCCCGAGCAGGGCGAAGGTGATTATGCGGCATACCAGACCGATGTAACGGCCTCCTTTCCGCCGGATTCGTTACACGGCACATCGGAGAAAGACGAAGGGACAATCCTCCATGAGACGGTCGAACTGTTCGGTCAGGCGGTCGCGAGGAAGTTCTATGATCACGGTGAATCATTGCGCGGTCCGTCGAACCGGTAAGGTACTTGTCTTTCTGGCCACGCTCGTATCGCCGATGTGCGGCTGCGTGCAAATGGCGGCGCTGTGGACGAACATCACCGGTGGGGACGTCGTCGAGCCGCAGTACACTTTGACGAAGCAGCGTCTGCTGATCCTGATCGACGATTGGGACAGCGTGGTATCCGAGCCGCACGCCATTCGTCACATGCACAACACGATCTCGGATGCGTTCCTGGAATACAGGGTGAATCGGCGCGTGGTGCCGTTCGAGGATTGGCAGGCCTTGCAGCGTTCGGCGAAGAAGTACAACCGGCTGAGCGCTCGCGAGATCGGCGAAAAACTCGGCGCCGACCAGGTTGTGTGCATCCGCGTGAATCGGTTTACGCTCCATGCCGAGCCTGGCGCGCCGCTATTCAAGGGCGAGTTTGTCGGGCATGTGAAGGTTCTGTCGACCGAGCGGAGGCACGACGTTCGCCTGTGGCCGCGCCAGGAGTCCGGCTGGCGTATCGCAGTGGAGACGGATGCGATCTCGACGGACAGCGGCAAGTCGGCCAGCGACGTGGCGAAGGAATTGGCCGCCAAGGCGGCGGATGCCGTGGCGAAACTGTTCTATCAGCACCGAACGCTCGACGAATGACAGCCGTTCTAAATGACAGCCGTTCTACACGTCATCGATGCAAGCTGTGACGAAACTGGGTTGCAGGTCCTGCGTGTCCTTCGGGCTCGCTGGCCGGGCGACGGTTGTCGCCACGCCGTGTGCAGCATCGACGGGCTGGCAGCGGAGCGCACGGCATATCATTGGGGCGAGGATATTCTGCGGGCTCAGCGGCGGCTGCGCATGCTGAACTGGGCGCCGCAACTGCCTGCCATTGCGAGCCGGACGAAGGCCCGTTTGCTGCACGCGTGGGGCATCGAGGCGGCCGCGGCGTGCAGCACGCTGCTCCCCGACCTCCCCCTGATCCTGACGCTGTTGAACCCGGGCGCCACGCGAAACGCGGCAAGATGGCTGCGGTCCTTCCCGACGGATGCCACGGTGGTGGCCGGAAACCAGGCCACGCGACGGCGATTGATCGGCGCGGGCATGGCACCGGAGCGCGTTGTTGTGGTTCGCGGGCCGGTGGACTTCGGGGCGATCAATCTGGCGCGCCGGCAGAACATCCGACAGTCCGTCGTGGGCGAGGCGAAGCCGGTCATACTGCTTCAGGGGCCCGCGTCGCAAGAAGGCGGACAATACTACGGCATCTGGGCGGGAGCGGTTCTGAAGCAGGTCCACGGGGACCTGCGGGTTGTCATGCCGTACGATTCACACGAGGGCCGGCGGTTGGAGCGGTTTGCCCGCAGCACGCGGATACGCAATCTGCTGACCGTTCCGGATGCGCGTTTGACGTGGCCGCAGTTGGTCACCTGTGCGGACGTCTTCGTCGTACCGGCAGTGGACGACGTCTGCACGGAACCGATCGCCATGGCCATGGCCGCGGGCCTCGTGGTGGTCGGGTCGGCGGTTCGATCGGTCGCCGAGTTGATCGCCAACGAGCGAAGCGGCCTGCTTTGCAAGGCCGGTGAGCCCCGCGCTATGGCGGGATTGATTCTGAAGGCGATCGAGGACGACGATCTGCGCCGCAGGCTGGCGGAGACGGCCCGCGCGCGGGTCTACGAGGCTTGCGGCATGCGCGCGTTCGTGGACGACTATGCCCGGCTGTACGAGAACGTCCTGTCCGGCAGGATGCCTGGCGACGGCGT
The DNA here is from genome assembly GCA_016935885.1 of Phycisphaerae bacterium. Next base: position 6,064 of record JAFGQA010000157.1, read on the forward strand.
GCGTGATACCGCCGCCGTGGCATGATGCTTGGCAGCCCATCCCAGAACCTCCGGTGGTACGGGCGTGCCGGTCCTTATGCAAGGGCACCGCAGCCAGCCAACTTCGTCACCAGACACATTCCGCAGGCCCCGCCATGCGGACCATCCGCCTGTGAGCGGCAAGGCGGTTCGCATTGGCCGGCCCGGCAGAACCCTCAGATCTGAAACGACGTGCCGACGAAGGACCGTCGGAACAGTGCTCGGCTTTGCCAGCGTGTGATCCGGAAGCACCTACAGCCCCAGCGCGGCGAGCTTCCCTTGTGTGGGCTGGCCTTCGGCATCCCAACCCCGCAGCCGGTAGTACTCCGACAGCATCTCGTCCAGCGGCGTGGTCTTCCCCGCTGCCGGGCCGGCGGGCATCGGGTCGCGCAGCATACGCGGCGGCAGCGTGTCGTCCTTCCTGCTGAATCCGGCACGCTGGTTGAACAACCGCTCGAGGTTCCAGATCCGTTCGCCGGCCCGCATCAGTTCGTCCACGTCGTAGTCGAAGCCGGTCGCTGGCGCCAGCATCGCCACCAACTCCGGCGCGCCGATCGAGAACGTCACAAACAGGCAGATGCCCGATGAATCCAGGGCCGCAGTGAGGTCCTGAAACGCAATGTCCATCGCCGCCTTGCCCTCGGGCGTGACGGGGTCCAGCTTCTGGGGGATCCCGAGGATCTCCGGCGCGATCATATAGCCGCGGACGTGGCAGGCACCCCGGTTGGACGTGGCATACTGAAGGCCCATCCCGAACACGCCCCGCGGATCGTACGCTGGCGCTTCCTGGTTCTTTGCGCCCATGAACAACTCCGGTCGGCCGTACTTCGCCGCCACGCGGGCCGCACCTTCGGCCAACACGTCGCCGAATCCCTCCCGGCGGCCGATCTTGGGTACCAGGGCCACCATCGCCTCGGCGTCGCCAAACTCCAGCCGGCTGCCGACCTCCTTCTCCGTCAACGCGCCTTTCTCAAACAGCTCCATCGCGCAGGCGATGGTCGCCCCGGTGGTGATGGTGTCCATACCCAGTTCGTTGCAGATGTAATTGGCCTTGGCTGCCGCGGCCAGATCGCTGATGCCCGCATCGGCGGTGAATGCCCAGATCGTCTCGTACTCGGGCCCATCCCCGCGGCCCGTGAATCTGCCGTCCGGCAGCGCCGTCACCCGGCCGCACGCGACGGGGCAAGCGACGCACGCCCGTGGCCGCACGAGGATCCGCTCGGCGAGCGTCTCGCCGCTGATCTGCTGGGCCGAGGCATACTGTCCTTCCTGGAAATTGCGGGTGGGAAACACGCCGCTCTCGTTGATCACATTCACCAGCACGGCGGTTCCCAACTGCGGCAGGACGGTGCCGGTCAGCTCCCCGGCCTTCAGTTTGGCCAGCGCGTCGAGGCAGGCTGCCCGGAAGCCCTCGTGGTCCGCCACGGTCAGCCCGCCCCTCCCGCGGACCGCGACGGCCTTCAGCTTCTTGGACCCCATCACCGCCCCAACGCCGGATCGACCGGCCGCGCGGCCCTTGTCGTTGATGATCGCCGCGAAGCGGACGAGCCTCTCGCCGGCCGGGCCGATGCTCATGCACTTGAAGGCGTCGCCAAACTGCTCGTGCAGGGCGTCTTCGGTCTCGTGAACGTTCTTGCCCCACAGTCCGCGCGCGGGACGCAACTCGACCGAACCATCGTCGATGATGAGCATAACCGGCTCGTTGGCCACACCCTCAAACACGATCAAGTCATACCCGGCGTACTTCAACTCTGGACCGAAGTTGCCGCCCACGTTTGAGCAGGCGATGGTCCCGGTCAACGGGCCCTTCGTAATGGCCATGGTCCGCCCACCGCAGACCGCCGACGTTCCGGTCAGCGGTCCCGTGGCCAGGACGAGCTTGTTCGCGGCGTCCAGCGGGTCGATCCGAGCGTCGACCTCGTCGCACACGATCTTCGTGCCAAGCCCCCGCCCACCGATGAACGCCCGGGCCAGATTCGGATCGATCGGCTCCTCCCGGATTCGCCGGCTGCTCAGGTCCACCCTCAGTGCCTTACCCGCATAGGCGTCCATCATGCGAAAACCTCCTGCGCTAGCTCACGGAGACGATCGGCGTACGCCTGGCGCTGGGCGTCGGGCCACCGTTCTGCTGCCTCGTACAGCAAAGCACCTGGCGCGCAGAACCGCACGCATTCCGGATCGCCACCGCACAGCTCGCATTTCTGGGCCTTGCCATCGAAGCAACGGATGACTCCGTATGGACAAGCCGGTTCGCACTCTCCACATCCTTCGCAACGGGCCTCGACCAGGACTACTGCGTTGGTCGTGGGGTCCCGCACGAGGGCATGGGTGGGGCATGCCGCGATGCACGGCGCGTCGTCGCATTGCATGCAGACCATCGGAAAGTAGAACGCATCGTCGGCTTGGATGGCCACCCGGATGTGCGACCGGGATGGGCGAAAGGCTCCCACGTGCCTCTCCGAACAGACCAGTTCGCACAGCCGACAGGTTGTGCACTTATCGGGGTCAATTACCAGTATCTTGGCCATGAGACTTGCTCGCTTGCCGCGCGCCGTGTCCGATGGTTCAAGGCGGGTCCAACGGCTCAACGCGCGTCTGGAAGACGACGGACCACGGTTCATCTGGTAACGGCTCCATGAGGCCGCGTCAAGTCCGGCAGCCTTGACGTGCGACCTAACGATGGCGGGCAGGCAGCAGGCGACGGCCTCCAAGGCCCCCCGACCCTACTCCGGTACGTGATTAGCAGAGTGGCATGGGTAAGCGGAGCCGCCAGCGGCGGCGGAGCTTACCCGTGGGCATTCGTTCGAGCCTGTTCTCACGGGTAATGAACGACCCGCCCCCGCGGGGCTTGTCGTTCGTTACCCATGCCACCCAACGTGGAGGCTAAACACCAACGTGGAAGCTAAGCACCAACGTGGAAGCTAAACACGTACCTGCTTGGGAGGCGACCGGGCTCCGTCGCGGCGAGCTTGCGTTGTGGAGCAACAGGCACGATGAGATGCGCGGGGGTCCATGACAGTCTAGGCGGGTGCCACTGGCAGCTTGCCTGCCCGTTCGGGTGCCACTGGCAGCTGGTCTACCCGTTCGGGTGCCACTGGCAGCTTGCCTGCCAGTGCGTATGCCCCATGCGTCCACCAGAAACACCACACCGGCGGACAAGCCGCCCGTGGCACCCAGAATCGAATGCAGCCGGAAGTGTTACGGACCCGATGCACGGATCTCCCCTTGCCTATCAGGACGCGCAGTGCTAGCGTGCAGGCATTCAACACCCGATGATTCCGCGCAACCCAAATGTGAGGAGATATCAGATGCATCGATGTTTATGCCACACGTGGATTTTGACGCTGGGCTGTTTTCTCGCTTCACTGATCGTGGGCTGTACCGCCGGACCGGCTGGCAAATCGGAGGGGAAGGTCCAGGTCGCAGGTTCACCCGACGAGCCGCGTAAGAAGATCCAGATCACCCGGCTCGACGATCTGCCGCAGCACACGTACCCCTTCTCGGGCAAGGTGGCGGATCTGGCCAGGTCGGATGCGCAGATCGCCGAACTGGCCGCCAAGGTCCGGGCCGACATCGAAGCCGACTTGGCGACCTACGAGATCGGCGACGCGACCACGTTGCAAAACATGCACGGGACCCTGCTGAGCATCAACCTGTTGGAGGGCAACCACGAGGCTGCCCTGGCTCTCATTGACCAGATCCGCAGGCTGGAGAAGAAGGAAGCCAAGAAGCTGACCACCGGCCTGACCACGGAGGCCATGATCGCCGCGCGACGCGAGGTTGGGGAAACCGCCAAGATGTCGGCATACCGGCAGGCCTTCGGCAATCAACTGGCCGACCGCGTGGCCAAGCTGCCGTGGGACATCGTCCAGGACGAGATACAGCAGCGGAAAGGCCGGATTGAGATCCTGAGCGAGAAACTCCTGCTGGGCGTCATCCAGGCCCAGTTGGAGCCGGTCATTGCCCAAACCGGAGAGCTCAATGCCGACCAGACCGCCAACGTGATTGGCATGCACTTCACGCTCAAGGAGCTTTTGCCGCTGAAGCAGCAGATCATCACGGTCTATCAGGGACTGATCGACACGAACAAGTCGGTCAAACCTGACATCTGGGCCGAACGTTCGGTCACACTCTCGGAAGGCGATCGATTGACGCCCGTGTTGGTGGCCGTTTGGGATTCCGGGACGGATGGCGCGGTCTTCGCGGACCGCCTCTTTGTGAACCCCGGCGAGACGATGGACGGAAAGGACGACGACGGAAACGGCTACGTGGATGACGTCCACGGCATTGCGTTCGACATCCACGCCCGGCGGTCCACGGGTGTCTTGTGCCCGCTCGGCGACGCCGCGGAGCGCATGCCGCAGGTCATGAAGCACATGAAGGGGTTCATGGACATCCAGGCGGCCGTTGACAGCCCCGAGGCGTCCGCCCTGAAGCAACACGTGTCGAGCCTGGATCCCGCGGACGTTGGAGGCTTCATCGAGGACCTGCGTCTCGCCGGCGACTACGCCCACGGCACGCACGTTGCCGGCATCATTGCCGCCGGCAACCCGTTCGTACGACTGCTGATCGCCCGGCTGAGCTACGACTACCGGATGGTCCCCGTTGCGCGGACCGTGGAATGGGGCGAGCGCGACGCAGCCAAGTGCCGGGACACCGTCGAGTACTTCAAGCTGCACGGCGTGCGGTTGGTGAACATGAGTTGGGGCGAGGCCCAGCAGGACGCGGAAGATTCACTCGGGCCCAATGGGATCGGCAAAGACGCGGAGGAGCGCCGGGAGATCGCGCGCAAAGTCTTCGCCCTCCAGAAAGAAGGGCTCCACGAAGCCATCGCCGGCGCGCCGGATATCCTGTTCGTATGCGCCGCGGGCAACGCGGACAACGATGTCGAGTTCGACCAGTACATCCCGTCGTCGTTTGACCTGCCGAATCTGCTGACCATCGGCGCCGTCGACCAGGCGGGCGACGCGACGTCGTTCACCAGCTTCGGTCGAACCGTGCAGGTCTATGCTAACGGCTTCGAGGTGGACAGCTACGTTCCAGGCGGCGAGCGCATGAAGATGTCCGGGACGTCCATGGCCTCGCCGAACGCCGCCAACCTCGCCGCGAAGCTCCTCGCCATCGACCCGAGCCTGACGCCGCCGCAGGTCATCGAGTTGATGAAAGAAGGCGCCGACAAGAAGACGGCCGGCAAGACGTCGTTCCTGCTGCTGAATCCGAAGCGGACAGTCGAACTGCTCAAGTCGCGCAGATAGCGAGCCGAGACGGGCCGCCAAGCGGCAAGCCACAACCGGCTGGGCCTTCGGGCGTGGGCGTCCAGGATCGGCGCGGTTCGGGTCGGCAACGGCAGGCGAATCAGCGGTAACTCTCAAGCACCGTTTCGTAAACCTGATCAGTAATGGCGCCTTGATCGTGGAGTTGATCCAAGGAAGCCTTCATCGGCACCATTCCGAAGCGCTGGCCGGTCGTGATCATGTTGCGGAGGTGGAAGGTGCCGCGCTTTCGCATGACATTGCGGACTGCATCCGTTGCCACGAGTGTTTCACAGGCCACGCGCTTCCCGCCGTCGACGGTGGGGAGCAACTCCTGATGCACCACGCCGAGCAGGGCCTCGGCCATGAGCGCCCGGATGTGGCCGTCGCTGCCGTCCGGGGCATAGGAGAGTAGCCGCTCGATGATCTTGTCGATGGAGATGATGTGCAACGTGGAGAAGACCAGGACGCCTGTCTCCGCGGCGGTCAGGGCGGTCTTGATCGTGTCGTAGTCACGCATCTCGCCAATCGCAATCACGTCCGGGTCTTGCCGCAGCGCCGCCCGGAGGCCTCGGGCGAAGGACTTCGTGTCTTTGCCAACCTCGCGTTGGCGGATGATCGAGTTCTTGTTGGCGTGGACGTACTCGATCGGATCCTCGATCGTGACAACGTGCTTTCTGAAGTGCTGGTTGATCGCGTCGATCATGCCGGCCATGGTCGTGGTCTTGCCCTGGCTGGTGCTTCCAGTGATGAGGATCAGGCCTTTGCGGGCCTGGGTCAGCCGACCGACCAACTCGGGCAGCCGGAGTTGCTCGAGCGGCATCGGCTGGCTGGGCAACAGGCGAATCACCGCCCCCACGGCACCATCGTTGTAGCTGATGTTCACACGATATCGATTGCGTTCCTCGTCCGGCATCATGAAGTCGATGTCGAAGGCCTCCTCGAACTCGGCGATCTGCGCTTCGGTCAGGAGCGAGTAACTCGCCTCCTTGGTCGCCTTTGCGCTCAACGCCCCCTGCGTGACGGGCACCAATTGGCCTTCGACACGCAGAAGTACGGGAGAACCGGCCACGATGTGGATGTCGGTAGCCCTCTTGGCCCGTGCTGCCTTCAGAATGCCTTGAATGTCCGCCATCGGTTGCCCCAGCAGCACGCGGTCTGTGCACTATAAGTCTATCCCATCGAGCAGCCTTGGTCGCCCTATGATCTATGCCTTTTTTGGGGATCCGCTGGCGAATCCTCCCAGCATGTGGTCCGCGCAGTGTGTGTGACCGCTTCGGCTGGGCCTTGACCGCCGCATGAACACAGGTTAAACTCAAGCTGCTTCGTCTCGAGATTCTCGTCAGGGCTAGCAGCCCGTGGCAAAACTGTGGCACCGGCGTCTCGCCGGTGGTTTTTACGGTCAGGAACGGCGTTTCCGATCCGCTGTTTTCC
>JAFGQA010000158.1 GCA_016935885.1 Phycisphaerae bacterium
GCTGACGACTGGTACACTTTGGGTGCTGACTGACAAATATGCGTGGACTGTCTCTGTTTCATTCCCCTCCTTCAGTTGCTGACCCCGCATCATGGAAATTCATAGACATACCAACGTCTATTTTACTTTCACTACAGACCTAACTGCCTTAAATACGACATATGCCTTTCCTCCCCACCAGTCCTGCAGCTACCGGAGACCGTGGCGGGAGTTTTGAGCAACAATCGGCTGTATGCTACCTGACCTACCTGCTTACGCAGGGCACGCCGCCCTTCGTGCAGGGTGCCACGCTTGACGAAGTGCATCTCCAAGCGGGCCATCTCGGTTGGGAGACCGACGATCTCCTGCTTGTCGGCAAGGTTGGCGGACAAATCCGCAAAGTGGCGGTGCAGGTGAAAAGTTCTTTCACGTTTTCTGCCGAAAACGAGGAATGCCAGCAAGTATTCGCGGACGCGTGGAAGGACTTCTGCAATGGGACGCTGTTCGATCGCGCGCGGGACGGACTCGCGTTGGTCTGCGGGCCGTTGCCGATCTCAACTCAGCACCGTTGGCGCATCGTCCTTGATGCCGCCCGGGCTTCTCTGAGCACTGCGGACTGGCTCAATCGACTGAAGCTGCCCGGCTATCATGAGAAAGGCGCCGCGGCGGCGCTCGATACCCTGCGAAACTTGCTCAACCGAGCGAACGGTTCGCCGGTGAGCGATGACCAGCTTTGGGAATTTGCGCGGGTGTTCGATTTCCAGTGGCTCGACCTGATGACTCCGTCGAGTTCGACAGAGGCGGCGGTGCGTTCCCTTTTGGCGATCACCGCCTCGGCCGGGCCTGTCTCTCCGGCAGAGATCGCCACGCAATCTTGGAATGAACTGGTGGCGCTCGTCGTCGCACTCGGCCCGAATGCCGAAAGCTTCAACTACGCCAAGTTACCGGAGGCGCTCCGCTGCCGCCACGACAAGGCGCCGACTGTCACAGCGACAACGCGGGCGGCCATCACGAGCCATTCCGACATCGTGGAACGGGCGATCCGGACCAACATCGCGGGCCTGATCGCCCTGCCACGGATCGAACTGCTAGGCGCGACCCAGTCGGCCTTGGAAGAGCACCGCATCATCTGTGTCAGCGGTGCAGCCGGCTCCGGTAAATCGGGTCTTACGAAGGTAGTTTTCGACAGCCTGAAGCAACAAGGCTTGGCGGCGGCGTTCCGGGCGGAGAGTTTCGCAGAGCCTCACCTGAACGACGTATTCGCGCTGCACAAATTCACGGCGGATGACTTGTACGCGCTGACGGCGCTCCATTCGCGCAAGTGGATATGGGTCGAAAGCGTCGAACGCCTCCTGGAAAAATCCGAACGGCACGCCTTCCTCGATTTGCTGCACCTCGTGGCGAAGGATCCAAGCCTCCGGCTCATCCTTACCTGCCGCGACTACCAGGTCGAATCCGTGCGCTCTGCGACATTCGGGGCAGCGGGGCTGGACTTCGTCCACGTGCCGGTGCCGCTGCTCACGGATACCGAACTCGCGGAAGTCGCCCGGCAGATGCCGACCTTAGCCGCACCCCTCGGGGTGCCACGGTTGCGCGAACTTCTCCGCAATCTCTTCTTCCTCGAAAAGGCGGCGGCGCTAAATTGGTCGGCGGGCACAGTTCTGCCACAGAACGAGCGAGAATTCCGGGATAAAGTGTGGCGGGAAGTCATCCGCCGTGACGACCGCGCGTCGGGCGGTATGCCGCAGCAACGCGGGCGGACTTTCACCGAGATCGCTCTGCGGCGGGCGCGGAAGCTCGACCCTTTCGTGGATTGCAGCGACCTCGATGCCGGGGCGCTTGCCTCGCTCCGGGATGACGGCCTGATTGTTTCGCCACCAGGCGATGACGCCTGGGTCGCGACAGCACACGATGTGCTCGAAGACTGGGCCCTGCTCCAATGGCTGACACAGCGATGGCGGCGTCGTGAAAACGACGTTCCGGGATTCCTGACGCAAATTGGGACCTTTCCCGCGCTGCGTCGCGCCTACCGGCGCTGGCTCACCGAAACGCTGGAGGCCGACCCAGCGACTGCGGATCGTCTGGTCCTTTCGATCTTGGGCGGCACAGTCGAGGACCATTGGCGAGACGACACGCTGGCTGCCGTGCTCCTTTCCTCTACGGCGCCGGCGTTTATTGCCCGCAACGAGGCGACACTGGTTGCCGATGACCTCGCGCTGCTGCGCCGATGCATCCACCTCCTGCGAGTCGCCTGTAAGGGCAGCCCGGCGGGACGGCATAGCGGAGCGACAAACCTAACCCCATTGGTGCCCGAAGGCACGGCCTGGGGCGCGATGATGGACCTCGTGTATCGGCACCGGGCCAGCTTCACCGCCGACGACCGGTTCCTTTTGACCGGGCTCCTCTCCGACTGGACGCGCGGGGTCATGCCCCAAAACCCATATCCGGCCGGCGCGGAGTCAGCCGCGCGTCTTGCCGATTCCCTGCTGCCTGCCGACGAGGACAATTCATTCCGCCAAGACAAACTAAACCATCTTCTGGCGGAGGTGCTACTGGCCGTGCCGAAGTTCGTCGAGACGGAGCTCCGCCAACGGGTGCAAGGCAGCATAGACGATGAGCGATGGGACCGATGGAGTCCAGGGCTCGGAGGCTTGGTGATGAGCCACGCTAAGGCTTGGGCCGTTGCACGCGACTTCCCAGACCTCGTCGTTGGTGCAGTTGAGGCATATCTCGGCTTTAACGAACAGCCAACGGAGGAGCAGCGACGCTGGGGCCGACGCCGTGAGGTGGCCGAAGCGTTTGGTCTGCCGGCCCGGTTAGAGCTAGACGACCATCCGGCCAGTGGCATTCGGGGTCCATTTTCGAATCTGCTGCGGTATCATCCGTCTCGTGGCATTGACCTAATCATCCGGATCATGAATCGCGCGGCAGACGCCTACGGCGATCCGGAATCTGAGGTCGAGTTTGTTGAAAAGCCCGGACGCGTGACGTTCCGGTTACCTGACGGCACGGTGGTAGAACAATGGGCCAACAGCCGATTATGGCTCATGTATCGGGGGACCTCCGTGGCTCCCTATGTCCTGAATTCCGCCTTGATGGCGCTGGAAGCGTGGCTCTTCGATCTCGCTGAGACGAAGCCGGAGCAACTTGAGTCGGTGCTCATCGACCTTCTACGGCAAAGTAACAACGTCGCGGTTACAGCCGTCGTCGCGAGTGCAGCGCAAGCGTTTCCCAGCTCAGCCGGAAGTGCCAGCATGGCGCTCCTGACCTGTCCGGTGTTTTTCGACCTAGACCGTGGGCGTTACGTTTCTGATCAGAGCAACCACGACAAGATTTTATCGGACAGTTTTCCCCCGATTGACGCCGAGCATGCCGGGTTTGAGCAGGAACGAAGCCGCGCGTTCGAGCGCCCCCATCGAAAGGAGAACCTGGAGTTATTGGCCGTCAGACTTCAACTCAGCCGCCATCGGGTCGCCGTGCAGAGCCTATTGGACCAGTATAAGGCGGAACTGCCGCCGCCGGAGGAACAAGATGAGGAAACGAAACGCTGGCGTCTGCATCTTCACCGGATCGACGTCCGAAATTTCCAAGTGAGCAGCGTATTGCCGGATGGTCGGGCCATCATTCATGCCGGCGAGCCTCCAGCGGACGTGAAGGAGGTCGTCGAGAATCACCGCCCAAGACTGGAGCGGACCAACCGACGCATGGGACTGTGGGTGTGGGCCATGCAATGCTGGGAGCGGAAACCGGGAACGAGCAGCGACCCGAAGGAATGGCGCGAGCGCCTCGCCGAGGCGCAACGCATGGCAGAAGAAGAGGTCGGTGCGAGCCGTATCGAGGACCGCTTGGAGGATTCGGCAGTGCCCCAGATTGCGGCGATCTGCGTTCGCGACCATTGGGATGAAATGACAGAAACGGACCGGGAGTGGTGCCGCGACTGCGTGTGTGATGCTGCGGTCGATGGGGCTGACGATCGCAGCCAGTTTGGTTCGCTGATGCGGGGGACCCTTGATCTCAACGTCAGTGCGGCAGAAGTGCTGGCGCTCTTGCTGCGCAAGGAACTGACCGCAGCGCAAAAGCAGAAAGTCTGGGGGTGCCTCACGGTCGCGCTCACGCATTCCACTGATCGCATGCGGTTCGCTGCTGCAACAGGAGTGCGGTGCCACCTCTGGGAATCCGAACCCTCTCGCGTATGGAGCTGCATCGGTGCTCTCGCGAAGGAGATCGGTGTCATCAAGGAACGACGAAAGCAGCAAGAGCCCATTCCATACAACCAGCGAACCCCGCACGAGGAGATCGAGCAGGCAGCGGCAGATGTGGCGCGCGCCGACTTGCTCGCTGGCAAAGCGCCCGACCGTGAAATGATCCTCGGTCTTCCGCTGGGTGACGGTTCGGGCCACAAAATCCTGCCGTTATTTCTCGGCCTGGCGGTGCACGCACCTCAAGAAGATCCGCTTGCACGCGACCTTTTCGCCCATGTGGCCCGGACCTTGGCCGCGGCATGGGCTACGGAAGCGGAGCACGGTTCAAGAAGGATCAACTCGAAATTCGACGACGACGACGAGGGCCTGGACATGGAGAAAGAACGGATGCTCGCTCAGCATCTTGCGCAATTTCTCCTAGACCTACCGGAGGAAGTGGCCCTGAGCATCGCCAAGCCGGTGCTGGACTTGGTAGTGGTGCATTCCGAGCACGGCGCCGAATTTCTGAAACGCCTTATTATCGCCCAAGACTGCCGCAATCCGACACCGACGTTTTGGGCAATCCGGAAGGCCATTGTGGATCGGTTTTTCGCGAGCCTTGGCGAAAAGTCCAACGCGACGTATCGCCGCGGACTCGACAGTTTGCTCTCCAGAATTTTTCTCGTACTTGACTGGAATGCGGACGCCCGCGACTGGCCGCCGCTGGAAGGTCAGGCCCATCAGGTGGAAGAAACCTTTCGTTGGTTTGCCCCGCATCCGCTCGTCATCGAATACTATCTGCTCTTTTTGCGACGCATTGGATCGGCTCGTCTCCTGCCGATCGCGTTGGTTGGGCTGGCGGCCAAAATCGAGAAGAAACCCGCTGCCGGGATTATAACACCGATTGCCCTGATCTGCCTCGAGGAAATCCTTGGACGCTACGTCTATTCTGATCCGACGAAGCTCAAAGTCACTCCGGCCATGAGAACCGCGGTTCTTAGTCTACTAAATACATGCGTGGCACTCGGATCTTCGGCGTGCTATCGGCAGCGTGATGACTTCCTGATTCCTTCGCCAGTCCAGAGTTGAACTTGGTTGTGTAGGCGAAAGGAACCTGAATAACCCCAAAACTGGCTAAGCGTTAGGGGTCAGGTCACTCTCCACTATGACTTCGCTTGGGTATTGTTTCAGAACTCAATCTCTGCCTGAGCCGGGATCTTTTGGGTGATGTGGTGCTTGTGCAGCTTCATTTCGGTGACCAGGTCGGCGGCTTCGATGAGGCTCTCTGGGGCATAGCGTCCGGTGGTGATGAC
>JAFGQA010000159.1 GCA_016935885.1 Phycisphaerae bacterium
GGGTGGTTTTGGACGGGCGTACCGGCTTGGTGCACGTGCGAGAGAAGGTGACGGAAGACGAGTTGTCAGATCCGGAGTTCTACGTCGAGCGGGAGAAGCTCGAGCTGCCGGACGACGTGGACGTCGACGAATTGACGTTCCAGGTTGGTGATTCGGTACCGGTGGATGATGGGGGGGATGCGTACGGGGACGATTACAGCGACATGGGGGGGGGCGGCGAGTCCGGATCGGAACAGTACGACTTCGGCGCCAGCGGGAGTGGTTCAGGCGCGGAGGAGCGATCTTCCGGCGGCACGTCGGACTGGGACGGGAAGCTCGACGAATCCAATCTGACCGAGGAGGAAAAGGAGAACGTGCGCGGCTGGATGGGCGGCACGCGGAGGTGAGCCAGGTTTGGGGGAGCCTCCAGTTATCCGGTATCCACTTTCAGCCGTCAGCCTGCGGTGATCAGCTCCGATAGCGCCATATTGGCTGCCGAACATCGGTAGCTGGGTTGGAATCGCGGCTTGACCAGGCCATGGATGGCCATTCTCGCCTTCGCCCACAGCTTGACGAGACCGGCGTGGCGATACTGGAGGCGGGCCTTTCCACCGCGGAAGGACCAGTCTCGATCCCGGTTCGCGGCCGCGCTATTCGCCGCGGCGGCCTCGTCCCACTGAAGATCACGATGATGTGGGAAAGGCTCAGGGTCGCTGTCAGTGGCTTCAATCCACGGCTGCGAGGGTTGGGCTGCGACATTCGGTGTGCTTCTGCGTAGAAGGGTCTAGCAGCCCGTGGCGAGACGGAGGGCAGCGGTTCGGAAACGCCGTTCCTGACCGCGCGAACCATCGGCTTTGGCGCCGGTGCCACAGTCTTGCGACGGGCTCCTAGACGTTCGCCAGCGTCCGGTGAGCGGTTCGGCGTGACTGGTTTGGGAGTCCCACGGTGAGCGAAGTGACGGTCGAGCACGCCCGCGGAGGCCGCCGTGGTTGTTGCGCCGGCGCGGCGGGCCGAAGGGGAGGGCGCGCCACTGGGTGCATGGCGCGCGAGAGCAGGGGGGCGCTGCGGCGTGGGGCGGCGCTGCTGGAGGTCGTCCTGGCGCTGAGCATCCTGTTGCTGGCGATGTCGGTGGTGGGTGGCGTGTTCCGCAACGGCCAACGGAGCATCGAGTTGACCGAGCGGATGTCGCGGGCCCAAGTGATGACCGAGCGGCTGGTGGTGGAGATGGACACGGGCATCCTCGAGATGGAGGAGCGTGAACAGACAGGCTGGTTCGGCGAGGAATCGATACCGGGCATGTCGTGGCGCGTGGAGATCAACCCGCACGAGACGATCGACCGGCTGTTGGAGGTGGACATCGACATCTACATGGGCGATCCGAACGGTTCCGAGGAGGAGCGCCAGCAAATCCTGTCGACCCGCATCCTGCGTGTCGAGCCACGGGGCCTCGATTTGGAGGAGGACTTCGGCCTCGATGAGGAGCAAATCCAGCAGTTGACGGAGGCGATCCCAGGTGGCGCGGCGATCTTCGACCCCACGGACTTCGATCCCCGGATGATCGCGCAGTTGGATTTGGAGCAGTTGGCGGAGTTGCTGCCAACACTGATTCAGGCGTTCGGTGCCAACTTCCTGGGCGGGCAACTCGGTGATGTTCTTCAGGCGGTGGAGAGCGGCGATATGGGCGCGTTGCAGGACGCGGCCCAACAGGCGGGTGATGCCATGCAGGGCGCGGGCGATGCCGGCGCCGCGTCTGGGGGGGAGCAGGCTGGGCAAGGCGGCCAGCGTAATGAGGGCAGCGAAACGGGGAGCGACCGCGGCACCAGTGGGGGCAGCGGGACACGCGGGGGCACGGGGACTCGCGGCGGCAGTGGGACGCGCGGCGGTGGTGGCACGCGGCAGGGTATCGGCGATCGCCGGGGAGGTGGGAGGTCGTGATGCGGCAGGGGCTCGAGACATCGCGACGCGGCATGACGCTGATCGAGCTGCTGTTGGCGATCGGCCTGATCGTCATGGTCTCGGCGATGATGTTCATGTTCTACAACTCGACGTTGCGATCGCGCGACGAGGGAATCAAGGCGATGACCGATGGCCAATTGGCGCGCGTGATCGCCATGAAGATCGCCGACGAGATCCGCTCCGCGAACGGCTTTGTCCGAGACCTCGGGCCGGGCATCAGCGGGGACGAGCGGATGATCACGATTCAGACCATCGCGCTCGTTGACAAGGAGGTGGTACTGCGGCGGTCGGTTCAGGACGAGCCGCTGCCCGGGCAGTGTGACATCCGCCAGGTTCAGTATTACCTGGCGTACGACGAGGATGAGCCTTACGTCTATCCGGATGGGACCGATTCGTTCGCGCCGATGGGATTGGTGCGCCGCGAGGTCAGGACACCGTATCAACCGGCATTGGGTGGGAGCCAGTCGGAGGAGACGGTCATCGTGGACCGTCTCGCGAAGGATTTGGACCTGCTTGCTCCCGAGATGAAGTACGTCCGGTTCCGTTACTTCGATGGCGTGGATTGGGTGGACGATTGGGACATCGCGAAGGACATCGAGGGCCAGATGGGCAACTCGTTGCCACAGGCGGTGGAGGTGACCGTCGGCTACAAGGAGCTTCCGCCTCGGGAGGAGGAGGAGGAGGACCCCGATGAAGACAAGGACCTGATTCCGTCGGAGCCGGAGCTGTATGACCGGCGGACGTTCACCGTTGTGGTGCGGCTCTCGCAGGCGGACCCGTTCCTGGGGTCCCGGCTGATGCGGGCCCAACGGCGATCGCGACTCAGCAGCGGCGAGGGCGGCTAGATGGGCGCTGAATGGAAACGGTCGGCTGCGTTCGGGCGTATCCGCCCGCGACGCGCGCACGGACACGGCCCGCCGGGCAGGCGTTGCCGTGGGCTGATCCTGGTGGTTGTCTTGGTGATGGTAGCCCTGCTAGCCCTGCTGGCGGCGGGTTACACGTTCGTGGTCCACTGCAATCTCAACACTGTGATGGGGGAGCACTATCGGTTTCAGGCCCGGATGGCTGCCGAGAGCGGCGTGCAGCGGGTCATCGTGATGCTCCGCAGGAATCCGGACGAGCAGGAGCATGTTGCCGATCTCGACGAGTGGTATGACAACCCGGTGGCGTTTCATGGGGCGATCGTCTACAGCCGTGAGGGCAGCGAGGGCGCGGAGACCTTCCGTGAGTTCGCGGAGACGGACACAGACGAGGATGCCACGTATGACCCGCACGCGCAGCCGGTGTGGCGGTTCAGCCTGATCGCGCCGAACCTCGACGAGCCGGAGAAGGCCCGCTACGGGGTCACGGACGAGTGTTCGAAGTTGGATTTGAACCTGGCGACCGAATCACAGCTTCGTGATCTGTTCGAGATGGTGATCCCCGATGACGCGGAGAATGTGATTGATGTTAACGTCTTGGTGCATTCGCTCCTCGATTGGCGTGACGGGGACTCAACGGCGCTGGAATATGGCGCCGAGGGTACATACTACATGTCGCTCGATCCGCCGTATCAGTGCAAGTCGGCCGACTTCTCGACGGTCGAGGAACTGCTGATGGTGCGGGGCTTCACCGGTTGGGTGGTGTTCGGCGAGGACTACAACCGCAACGGGCTGCTGGATCCGAACGAGGACGACGGGGACGAGTCGTTTCCGCCAGACAACGGGGACGGAGTGCTGTTTCCGGGCGTGGCGGCGTTCTTGACAGTCTGGTCGCGCGAGATGAACACGTCGAACGACAATCGGCCGCGCATCAACCTGAACATGCAGGACACAGAGAAGCTGCAGGAGAAGCTGGAGGAGTATCTCGATGGCAGCATTGTCAGCTACATCCTTGACGTTCGGGCTTCGGGAAAGGCGTTTAACAGTGTTATGAATCTGCTTCCCGTGCCGCCTCCTCCTGAAGAAGAAGAGGAAACGGAAGGAGAAGCGTCTCCTGAATCAACACAGGGAGAAGGGGAAGGGGCGACTTCTCAGCCCGACAATGAAAATGGTGAGGCATCGGAGGAGGATTTGTCCGATCTAGACCAATCGGGAAGTGCGTCCGAAAACGTGCCGTCATCAAGCCGGCCGGTGTATCAGAACCTGACGGAGGAGGAGCCGCCGTGCAGCTACGATGACCTGCCTTTGATCCTGGACCGGTTGACAGTTGAAGTGGTGCCGATGTTCCGTGGCCGGATCAACGTCAGCACGGCGCCTCGCGAAGTGCTGGCGATGCTCGATGAGCTGACGGACGAGGAGCTGGACGCGTTGGCGGATGCCAGGCCGGAGGTGACGGGCAAGGAGAAGGCCACGCCGGCGTGGCTTGTGACGCAAGGCGTGCTGGACGAGTACAAGTTCCGGCAGATCCTGGACAAGATCACGACGAAGTCGTCGGTCTATCGGATTGAGTCGGTTGGCTACGCGGATCACGTGGGAGTGGTTGAGAGGTTGAATGTGGTGCTGGAGATGAGCGGGCCCATCGCGCAGGTATTGTACTACCGGAACCTGCGTGGCTTGGGGCCGGCGTACACGCCGCACGGAGAGGAGCGGCGTGGGCTGAGAAGTCGTTCTAATTAGGCGTGGCAATGGGGCTTTCAAGCAAGAAACTGCTGGCGATTGACTGGGACAGGAAGAATCTGCGCTTGGTGCTGGTCCGGCCGCACGCGGACGGAGTTGACTTGCTCAAGGCGGTGTCTGTTCCGATCCCGTCGGATGTGGTGATGGACAGCGCCGAGTCGCTTGGCGTGTTTCTGCGGGAGGCCATGCGTCAGGCGAAGGTCGGAGCCAAGCGCGCGATCTTGGGCGTTCCGCGCGATCAAGTCGTGCTGAATACGCTGAACCTACCGGCCAGCCCGGCGGAGCAGCTGGCGTCGATCGTGCAGTTTCAGATCGTCAAGGAGTTGCCGTTTGCCGCCGATCAGGCGACGCTCGATTTTGCGGTCTGCGGGGAATTCGACCCGAGGGAGCCGTCCAGGGTGCTCGTTGCAGCCGTTCGCAACGATCAGTTGGAGTTCTACCGGAAGGTTGCGTACGAGGCCGGTTTGACGATTGAGCGTGTCGGTCTTCGTCCGCACGCCAACCTGATCGCGGTGATGACGCGGGCGCCGGAGTTGGAGAAGAAATCCGTGCTGGCGGTTGAGGTCGGCCCGCAGTTGACAGAGATCGACATCATCAATGACGGGGTGTTGGCGTTCAGCCGGGCGGCTTCGGTCTCGTTGCCGGATTTTGAACGTTTGCAGACGGAGCGTCTGCGGGACAGCCGTATCGAGTCGGTTCGGCTTGAGGAGCGTGAACCGGACGAGGCCAATCGCAAGGCGGTCGGCGCCATGATGGTCGAGGTGATCCGTTCGTTTGAGGCGTACCGGGCGACGGAGTCGACGGCGAGCGTGGATCAAGTGATCGTTTGCGGTGCGACGGGGATCGAGCCCCAGTTGGCGGAGTCGTTGGCCGGGCGGTTTGCGGTCGGGGCCGGGCTGTACGCACCGGATCGGGCGTTGAACCTCACACCGCAACGGGCCAAGGAGCTTCGCGGTTTCAGCGCCGCGCTGGGACTGGCGCTCGGGCACGGGGGCCAGGGTCTGTCGCATTTTGATTTTTTGCATCCCAAGAGGCCGGTCAGCAAGCGCTCGATACGGATGAAGAAGGTGCCGACGGCCGTGCTGGCGGCGGCGTTGGTGGTTGCGTCGGGTGCGACGTTCCATTTCAAGTACATTTCGCCGGAGCAGAAGAAGCTGGCCGCGTTGACCGAGCAAGTCAACTCGCTGAGGAAGCAGGAGCGGATCATCCTGGATTTCAAGGACCAAGTGGAGGCGATGGAAGACTGGCAGAAGTCCGAACAATACTGGCCCGAAGTGTTGGTGGAGGTGACCGAGGTGTTCCCGTCTGACCAGGAGGCGTTCGTCATGCGCCTGACGGGCGAGACGAAGCGGCCCAAGAAGAAGGGCACGATCCGCCCCAGCACGATGACGATGAAGCTGCACACGTCGGACCTGGCCAAGGTCAACGAACTGGCCGAACGATTGAAGAAACTGTGGTCGACGGAGGTGGAGGTCGGCAGGGAGACGCCGTTGGGGCGGCGCAGCGAATCTTCCTACAGCTACGATACTAGTATCGAGGTTGAATTGCCCCTGCGCAAGAGGCCGGAAGCTGCTGACCAACCCGAGGAGTCTGTCGACGAGGACGCCAACGGGTCGGCGACGTCTGGGGCTGGCGAAGCCGGCAAGCCCAAGTCCGGGAAAGGGATTGGGACGGGTGCCGGGGCGGCGCCCGCGTCCCAAGCCGGAGAAAGCACGGTTGCGTCCCCCGAGCGCCCCGCCGGGCCTGTCAAACCGCCGGGCACCAGTTCGTCCAGGCCCGCTGAGGGGGCCGTCGGGCCGAAAGGGGGTGCATGATGACGCCTCGAGAGAGAATCCTCGTGATTCTGGTGGGCACGGCCATCGTCTTGGGCTTGGGCTACAAGGGCGTAGGCGTCCTGCTGGTCAAACCTCTCGATGAGGCCAAGAAGGGGATCGTGAGCCTGGAGGGCGAGAAGACGGAGCTCGAGGGCGTTATCCGATCTCGCATGTCGCTTGCCAGGCGCTGGCTGAACTACACGGGTCGCACCTTCTCGTTCGAGGAGGCCGAAGCCAAAAGGGGGTTCGGCAAGGAACTGAAGGAACTCGCCAAGCGGCATGGTTTCGATCATGCGGTCTTCGGCCTCAGCAGCGGTACGGCGATCGGGCGCGGGACGAACATCCGGACGGTGGGACACCGGATCACGATCGAGGGCGGATTCAGCCAGGTGATTGCCTTCCTGCGCGACCTGTACGAGACGCCTTACTTGTGCCAGATCACCAAGCTGGGCCTGTCGCCGTTGGGCGCGAAGGGCGGGCGCGGCGACGTGAAGCTTGAATTCACAATCGAGTCGCCGCTGCTTCCAAAGCTGGACTCGCAGAAGATACGCGAAGTGGCAAATGCGGCGCCAATGCCTGCCGAGCCCAAGCAACCGCTGGGCCCGGCGCGTAAGTATGTCGGGGGCGACGATCGCTATGATCTCCTGGCCAGGCGGAACATCTTTCGATCGTATCTGCCGCCACCACTGAATCTGGTGCTGATCGACAACCAGGACCGGAAGACGGTTGGCCTGAAGATCAGGTTCTTCTGGGAGGACGAGGTAAACCAGCAACTGAAGGAGTCGGTCGCGGGTACAAGTTCCTTGCCGGTCAAAGGCAACGGGGACCTCGTGGAGATAGAGGGGATCTACGCGGATGGCACGACATTTGGGCCGAAGCGGTTGGCCTTTGACGGCAAGAAGGACCAGCACTATGTGGTCAGGTCTCACACGCCCGCGCCCCCGCCGACGGTGATCGATTTGGCCGTGGACAACCAACACTCGGAGGCGGTCTACCTGGAGGTTGTGGTGACGACCGGGGAGGGCGGCCAGAGGAACGAGCCGTTGATGATGTTTGAGCCTGGTGTTTCGGACGTTCGAGAGTACGAGGACGTCAAGTCGCTCACGGTTGCCGCGATGTATGCCTCGGACAAACGGACGCGCAGCCAGACGTTCACGCCCGGTGAGGGCAAGCAGACGTTTGTTGTAGGGCCGGAGCCGGCTGAAGAGGTTGCCGTCGACGATCAGGGTGAAGGAGACGCCGAGCCGATCGATCCGCCGGCTGACCCGGCCTTCACGGTGACTGGTTTGGTGTACTACCCCGATCCGCTCGAGGGCGAGCGGATGGCGCAGGAGATGATCGTGAGCCGGCAAGGCGAGCGCACGATCATCCGAGTCGGGGCTGAGGGCGACGTCGACGGCGGGACGCTATTGGCGGTCGTCCCAGCACTGGGGGGCCTTGTGAGGATGCCGGAGACGGGGAATTACTACATTTATCCATTGGGAAGGCAGTTCACGGGGCGCGTCAAGCTGGACGCCAAGGTGGATGATGATCTGCCGGCGGCCATCGACGCGTGGACTCGGCGGTGAGGCAGCCGATCGCGAGAGCGTCGGTGTGAAGGAATGCGGCTGAGTAGGCGGCAAGTCGACCGACTAAGGACCGGGGGGGCGTGGTATCAGCGGTCGGTGCGGAGGCACGGTGATGGTTTCGTTGAATAGTCAGGATAATCGAGCAACGTGCCCGAAGCGGATCTGCGGGATCTGTTGGGGTCTGCTGCTGGCGGCGTTTGTCGGTGGAGCGATTTGCGCCTCAGCGGGGGCGGAGGATCCGCCCAAGAAGAAGCCAGTCACGACGACGAAACCGGCCAAAGAGGACAAGGAGGCGTCCAAGGAATCGGGCCAGGAGGAGAAGGCGGCATCTGAAGGACCCGTTAAGGAGGACAAGGGCTCGTCGCAGGAACCGGCCAAGGATAGGAAGGAGACGTCCGACAAGCCGGCTGAGAAGAAGGAAGACGCCAGTGATGCGCTGGAGGAGGCAAGGCGCAAGGCGATGGCATCGATTGGGAAGCACGGCGCCGCCAAGCAGGATGCGCCTACTACTCAGGAAGCCGCCAAGGAAGAAGTTGCGAAGAAGGAATCATCGAAGAAGGAGCCCGTAAAGGGCACTACGGCCGAGGGCAAGGCGGGCAAGGGCGCACCGCCACAGGGCGAGGCACCAAAGGGGGAAGCGGCCAGGGAGGCTGATCCACCGCCGCGCCGGGAGGCCAAGGATGAATCGGGCAAGGCCGGTGCCCGCGACGTTTCACCGGGGGCAGGCGGGGCCGAATCCAAAGGCGCCGGCAATATCGAGAAGTCGCCCGAGGTCTCGCCGCAGACCCGACGGAGTGCCACGGCTGTGGCACCTGAGCGCCGGGACGATACGTCGCGGGCTGGCCCCAGGGTGGTGGGGCCGAAGCACGTCGGCGGCAAGAGCGTGGCTGGTGTGAAGGAGCGAGGCGGGGTTCGGAGGAGCGCGGCGAAGAAACTGAGCAGTCCTGACCGGCAGAGCCCGAGTCGTGATCGCAAGTTGGGCGGACAAGAGCCGCGGCGCAAGCTGCGTCCGCTGAAGGGTGCTGAGCCCAAGATGCCGGTACAGGCCGATTCGGCGGAAGACGAAGCGGACGAGACCTCACTGGCACCTTTGACGGACACCTCGACCACGATGATCAAGTTCGAGGTGACGGCGTCGAATCCTGAAGACTGCCTGTACCGCTTCGACTATGACAGGACGCCGTGGTCGGATGTGTTGGCGGATTTTTCCCGCATGAGCGGTCTGTCCTGGTTGAGCGAGCCGGATCCGCCGGTATCGGGCGACGTGACGTTCCGAAGCCCGCGTGACTTCACCTACAAGGAGGCGATGCGTCAACTCAATGAGCTGCTGCTGGCTCGGGTCTTGGATAAGTACCTGATTCAGCGGAGGGAGAACTACCTGGAGATCAAGCGGCTTGCGGATTGGATGCGGGACATCCCGCCGGAGAAGATGTTCAGTGACTTCGACGCCATGGAGGCGACGAATCCAGACGATTTCGACATCGTGCTGGTGTACATCGACGTCCCGGAGGGGTGGACCGGGTACGACGTGATCGAGGCGTTCCGGCCGATGTTTTCCGACACGTACGGCACGCAGGTTCGAGGCGACAAGATCGAGTTGACCGGTCTCGTGCGGGAGCACCGCCGATGGCGGGACGTGATAGGGAGGATGGTGAAAATCGGGCCGCAGGAAGGACCTCCGCAAGACGACATGCGCGTCACGCTGACGATTCCGTTGAAGTCGGTGAGGGCCGCCGACGCCCAGACGACGTTGAAGCAACTGTATCCTGTCAGCGCACCCGTGCGCGTGGGAAAGCGGGGGACGGGACCGGGCATCGATCACAACCAGGACATGAACAACAAGATCGAAATCGTCCCGGACATACAGAACAACAGGTTGTTGATCAAGGCGGCGCGGCACAAAGCGGCGGAGATTGCTCAGATGGTTGAGAATCTCGACAGCGGCTCGCCGCCGGCGCCGCCACAGATGAAGGTGATCAGGCTTGAACACGCCAGCGCGGCCGACGTGCAGGCGCAGTTGAAGCCAATCTTCCAGAGCCAGCAGGCCTCGACGGGTGGTGGCAAGCGAGGCGCCGGGCCCTGGGTGCCGGAGGAGATCGAGAGGGCCCTGGATCGCGACATCATCGCTGAACCGGGCAGCAACTCGGTCATCCTGATCGGTAGCCCGGAGGGCATCGCCAGTGCCGAGCAGTTGGTCAAGGAGCGAGACGTGCCGGACTCGAATTGGGTCAACGAGATCATCGAGTTGCAGCACGCCAAGGCCGATCACATCGCCGCGATGGTAACGGGTGCCGTGTCGTCGGGTGTCAGGGGCCCTGGGGGCAAGATCGTCGCGGGCGGCCGCGAGCGTGAGATCGTGCCGCGGACGAGCACAACGCTGCTGGTGTCGTGCGGCAAGCACGAGCTGCCAGAGATTCGTGAACTCGTGGCCAAGCTCGACGTGCCGCAGGACGACGAGGCCGTGGAGCACCTGGTCAGGCTACAGGCGGCCACGCCCAGCGTGATAGCGCCGATTCTCCAGCAGCTTTTCGCCGAGAGTAACGCGCCGCGTGTGACGCCCCGAAAGGGCCAGCCCAGCCGTCCGCCGATCGGCGCAAGGACGCGGTTTATCCCCGTGGACGCGACCGGTCACCTGATCGTCTATTGCAGCGACGAGGAATGGGAGCGGGCCGAGCCACTGATTGAGGAGCTTGACAAGCAGGAACAAGGCAGTCAGCCGGTCCTGCGGACCTTCACGCTGAACAACGCCGACGCGTCGGACGTGGCGGGCATGTTGGAGAGCATGTTCCCGCCCCCGCCGATGGAGAAGGGCCAGATGCCATCGCGGCAGCAGATCACGGCCGACCCGTACCATAACACGGTCCAGATCTTCGCCGGCGCGGACTTCATCGAGAAGGTCTCGCCGCTGATCGAGCAACTGGACATTCAGACGGAGGAGCTGACGGTCATCCACTTGCAACACGCCAAGGCCGTGGACGTGGCACCGGTTCTGACACAGATTTTCGGTGGCAGGGGGGGCGCCCCCGTGGTGTCTCGCCCGAGGGTCAAAGGCCGGCCGCAACCGGCGAGCCCCGCTTCATCCGGCGGGTCGGACGTGAGTATCGTGGCCGAGCCGATCACCAACTCGCTGCTGGTGACCGCACCGCCGAAGGAGCTCGAGCGGATCCGGGATCTTGTGGCGCAGATGGATGCAGGAGCAGAGGTGGCGCGTGTCATTCTTGAGGCCGAGAATCGCCCCGCGGCGGAGGTGGCCGAGACGTTGCAGAGCCTGATGGGCCCGGCAGCGCCGAGCCGCGCGGTCGGCAAGCCGGGCGTCGTTCCCGGGGCATCGAGTGTCGGCGGCGAGGGTTTGAAGATCCTTGCCGATGGCAACCGCGTCATCCTGGAGGGCACGCACGAGGACGTGGCGAAGGCGGTGCAGTACTTCGACATCATCGATGTGCTCGACCAGAAGCCGATCAGCAAGAAGTACTACGTGATGGACGCGGAGGAGGATGAGAGGAAGCTGCGGGGGCTTCTGGGCAGCCCCGTTGCGGGGAAACCAGCGGCCGGCCCAGCCGGCGGAAGGCGGGGCAGGTCCGCACCTCCGTCGGCGCCCACATCAAGCGCGGTCCAGATCGTGGCGGATACGTACGAGAACACGCTGTTGATCCGGGCGATGCCGAGCGAGTTCGTCGTCATCGATGAGCTGCTGACCATGATGCTGAGCGATCCTCAGAAGATCCCGGGATTGGCTGAAGAAATTGAGCCGCTCGAGGGATTCTTCGTCTATCCGCTCAAGTACGTGAAGGCCTTCGACATCGCGTGGACGCTCGAGGACTTGGTGAACACAGGCCCCAAGAGCACGATTCAGTTCGACGAAGGTCCGGATGAGCGGATCCTGCTGGTCCGCGGGTGCAAGCCGGCTCAACGGGAGATGGTTGAGAAGTACATCGAGATGTTCGACATCCCGAGCGGCACGGCCCTTCCCGCGGATACGTTGGTGATCGAGACGGACAAGATGTCGGGCGAGCACATGATGCAGATGATCCTGACGCGCTACCCGAATCCGAACAAGCGGCAGATTCGCGTATTGGATACGGGTTTCACGACGGGCAGGGTCCAGATCATCGACGTTCACGAAGGGGAAGAGGAGAAGGAGGAACAGAAGAAGGAACAAGATAAGAAAGAAGAAGAGAAGAAAGACGAAAGGGAACCGGAAGCCGTTCCCGTCAGCTTCGCCAATCCCTGCGTGCTGCCATTGAGCCTGCTGAACAGTCTGCCGGCGCTCGTTCTTGGCCAGTCGATTGCGGCCGGCCATGACAAAGAACCGGCTGATCCGCCGGTCGCGGCTGCTGACGATGAGCATGCCGGTCCGACGGCGGCACCCGCCGAGGAACCGGTCGCACGGCCGGTGCCGAATGAGGGTCGCCGGTTACAGGCACCGCCTGTTCAAGCCGCGGATGCTCCGACCACAGCCCCAGAAGATGATGCGGGGGCGATCAAGATGTTTGTCGATCCGTTCACCGGCAAGTTGATTGTGGAGGTACCGGAGGACGAGAAGGACTTCTTCCAGAACTGGCTCGATGATCTCACGGGCGGCAAGGCCCCGACGGTCTATTGCCAGTTCCCGCTCAGGTATGCGGACGTGAGCGCTGCCGCTCAGCTTCTGAATGACATCTTCAACCAGCCGCAGGCGCGGGTGCAGCGGCAGCGGACGCCACGGCAGCAGCCGGCGCAGCCCGGCGCCCAGGGAGCGAAGGGCGATCAAAGGGGTGGGAGGCCGCAGCCGCAACAGCCGGTTGCGCCTGAACCGGTTCCGACGCGGATCAAAGTCGTGCCCGATTCGCGGACGCGGAGCCTGTTCGTGGTGGCACCTTTGTCCGACATTCCAGCGATCAGCGAAGTGCTGAAGATCTACGACAGTCCGGTGGAGGGCGTCAGGACCATCAAGTTCTTCAAGTTGGTCAACCTTGACGCGACGCAGGTTGTGGAGAACCTGCGAGAGATACTTGGTCTGGGCGCGACCGGCCGCAGCCGTCGAATGCTCCCCCAGCCCCGTGGTCGTGGTCAGCAGCCTTTGACGCCGCAACAGCAGCAGCAGATGCTGCAAATGCAGGGCCAGCAGGGTCAAGGCACGATGGTGTCATCCGAGAACGTGAAGCTGACAGCCGAATCGCAGACCAATTCGATCATCGCCCAGGCCCCGCCGGACACGTTGGAGCTGATCGGCAGTCTGATTGCCGAATTGGAGAAGGAGACCAACACCACCAGGATCGAGATGAAGCGCGTGCAGTTGGTGCGTGCCCGGGCGACCGAGGTGGCCACGATCGTCAAGGACGTTGCCGGCCAGATGGTGTCGGGCGCCGGTCCTGGCGCAGGTGGTGGCGGGCGGCGCGGAAGCGGCAGGGTGTCGGTCAACGCCGACGCGAGGACGAACAGCGTTATCCTCGCCGGGGAAGTCAAGGACCTCGATCGCGTAGAGGGGATCGTCAAGGATCTCGACGTGGATGACGGCAGCGGTTCGGCGATTAAGCAGTTCGCCGTCAAGGGCGATCCGAGGGCGACGGCCGACACGTTGAGGGCGCTCTTCGCGGGGCGCGGCACGCAATCGGACATCGTGATCACGCCGAACGACGCGACCGGCGTCGTGCTGGTCAAGGCCCCGTTGCCGCTGATGGCCGAGATCGAGAAGCAGATCGTCGAGATGGACGCGAAGGTGGAGGCCGAGAAGGCCCTCCGCGTGATCAAAATGGAATACGCCGACGCCGAGGTGGTCGCGAGGAACTTGCAGACGATCTTCGGCGAGTCCGGCGCCAGGCGGGGCCGATCCGGTCAGAAGATCAACATCAGTGGCAACAAGGCCAACAAGACGCTGTACGTGCAGTGCCCTGACGACCGGTTCGAGGAGATTAAGCAGGTCGCGTTGGGTATGGATAAGGCCCCGGAGGCCCTGCAAGTCAAGCCGTTCCAGCTCAAGTACGCCTCCGCGATCGCCGTCCACAAGCAGCTCGAGACGTTGATGATGCAGGCGGCGAGAACGCACGGGATGGGCGATGTTCAGTTGGACCTGATTGGCGTTCTGCCTGACGCGCGAACGAACTCGCTGATCGTCAGCGGCGGGCCGCTGACGTTTTTGCTGATCGACCAGGTGCTGGCCGCGGTGGACGTGGAGCCGGAGACGCCCGTCAAGATCGAGACGAAGACCTATACGCTGGCGCGATCGCTCAACGCAGGGGACGTTAAACGAAACATCGACGAGCTATTCCGGAACGAGGACCCCAGGACCACTGGCGTGGAGAAGCCCGTCGTGACCGCGAACCAGGCGGGCAACGTCGTGACCGTGAAGGCCAACAAGACGCAGCACGAGGAGATCCTGAAGAACATCATCGAGCCGGTGCAGACCGCGGTCGGGGAGCCGCTCGAGGATTACCAGGTGAAGCTGCAATATGCCCGGGCGGACGAGATCAAGCCGACGCTCGAGGAGTTCATGAACAAGTGGCGGCAGAGCCGGGGCAATAAGCCACAGGACGGTTTCACGATCACGGCGGACCCCAACAGCAACCTGCTGCTGCTCAACTGCTCGCCAAGCACGAAGGCGGTGTTCGACAAGCAGCTTGCCGAGCTTGACACCGAAGTCAGGAAGGGGCGCGACCGGATCGTCCGGCGGTACTCCTTGAGGTTCGCCAACCTTCAGACCGTCGTCAATGCCGTGACGCAGGCCTTCCGGCGGCCGGGGCGCGTGTCGCCGCGCGACCAGGTGGACGCCAGCCTGGATTGGGACACGAGTTCGGTGGTTGTGCTGGCCAGCGAGGAGAACCACGAATCAGTCGCGGAGATGGTCGCCGCCATGGATGTGGAGGTTGCGGCTGGCGGCCGCTTGACGCGGACGTTCACGTTCAAGTATGCGGAGCCGTGGCAGATTCCGAGGGTGATCAACGAGCAATTTCGAACAAGGAGCAAGAATCCGAATGACCAGGTGACCGCGAGCTATATCAACGGCACGATGTCGGTCGTCGTCTCGGCAGACGAGCTGAGCATGGAGAAGGTGGCAGAGTTCATCGAAGGGGTGGACGTGCCCTCGGAGGACGAGAAGATCACCAAGTACATGCGACTGAAGAATGCCCGAGCGGACACGGTGGCCAACGTTCTGAACCAGGCGCACCGAAACTCGACGCCGCGGACGCCGACCGGTGTGTACCCCGAGAACTACGCCGCGGAGATGAGCACGAACACGTTGATCGTGACGGCGCCGCAGAACCGGTTCGAGGAGATCGAGAAGACCATCGCCGAGTTGGACGTGGTCGACAGCGGCGGGCGCGTCACGCGGACGTTTACGCTCAAATACGCCGAGCCGTGGTACATGCCCGGCATCATCAACGCCCAGTTCGCCAATCGGTTCAGCAAGAACCCGAATGACCAGGTGAACTGCAGCTACATCAACGGCACGATGTCGGTGGTGGTGACAGCCAGCGAGGATAACATGCAGAGAGTCGCGACGTTCATCGAGGAGGTGGACGTGCCGTCGGCCGAGGGCGAGAAGATCACTAAGCTGTTCAAGCTGAAGAACGCCCGCGCCGACTCACTGGCCAACATTCTGAACCAGGCGCACCACAACTCGACACCGCGGCCTCGCGACGGGATTTACCCAGTTACGTACGCCTGTGACATGACCAGCAACATACTGATCGTGACGGCGCCAGCGGACAGGTTTGAGGAGATCGAGGCCCGCGTCGTGGAGTTGGACGTCGAGGACGGCACCCGAGCTACCCGGACGTTCAACGTTCGCTATGTGGCTCCGTGGACGATGGCCAACATCATCAACCAGCAGTTCCGCAGCGGGAGCCGAAACCCAAACGACCAGGTCCTCGCCAGCTTCGAGGACGGCACGATGTCCATCATCGTCACGGCCAACGAGCGGAACATGGCCCAGGTGGCCTCCCTGATCGAGGAGGCTGACAAGATGCCGGCCTCCGGCATGAAGGAGACGCGGTTCATCAAGCTGAAGAACGCCCGGGCAGACGAACTGGTGCGGCCGTTGACCGAGGCGGTTCAGGCCAAGACGACGCCGGACCGCCGAGGCCGTTACCCGGTGACCATCACTGCCGACGTGGCCTCGAACAACCTGATCGTCACGGCGGTGATGGACATGTTCCCGGAGATCGAGAACATGGTCGCGGGCCTGGACGTGGACCAGGGCGATCGGCTCCGCAAGGTGTTCAAGCTGACCTATGCTGATCCGGGCTCGGTCTCGCAGATGATTCAGAACGTCTTTCGGCCTGTGGGCCGGAATCCCTCACCGCGCGACCAGGTGGCCAGTTCGGACGACTGGACGACCAACAGCGTGATCGTCACGGCGTCCGAGGAGAACATGGCCGAGATCGAGAAGCTCCTCGAGGAGATGGATGCGCCCGGCGATGAGATGCGCACGCACCACGTGATCGAGGTGGCCAATTCCAACGCAAACGACGTGGCGCAGAGCTTGCAGCAGATCTTCGACGCCGCCAATCGCGGTCGGCGCGGACAGCGAGCCTCGGCCACGATCCGGGCGATTGGAGGCACCACGAAGCTCGCCGTCTATGCCAACGCGGAGGAGATGAAGCAGATAGAGACGCTCGTGCAGCAGATCGACGTCGAGGGCGGCAAGATCGTGCACGCCGTGCCCATGCCTGAACTGGTGCCCGCCAAGAGCATCGCGGAGAACATCAACAAGATCTACGGTTCGAGCCGTGGGCAGGACGGCATCCGGGCCGAGTTCCATGAGCCGACCAACACGCTGCTGGTCTTCGCCACCGATTCGGAGTTCGACCGGATCAACGAGCAGGTCATCAAGGTGCTGAGCGAGCGGCCCACCATCGGCGAACTGAAGATCCACAAGATTCCGCTGAAGAACGCCGTGGCCGACGAGGTGGCCCGGACGTTGCAGGATTTCTTCGACAAGAAGGCGGGCGTTCAGCGCGGTGGGGGCTCCAGGCCGTGGTGGACCGAGCAGTCCGCCGAGAAGCAACTGGAGAATCAGGTCACCGTCATCGCCGAGCCGGCGAGCAACATGCTGATCGTCTATTGCACCGACACGACCAAGGAGATGATTGACGATCTGCTGGCCGACATCGACAGCGATGAGCCTCTCAACGAGCGGGTCATGAGAATGGTCGCCCTGAAGTACATGGACGCCAGCGAGATGCTGGACATCCTGACCGAGTACCTGAAGGTGTCGAAACGCACGAAGGAGGACACGAGCAGCAATCTTCCGTGGTGGATGCGCGGCCGTGGGAGCCAAAACCAGGAGGAGAAGGTCGTGCTGGTGGGCGACATGCGGCTGAAGGCGGTCGAGTCGTCGAACTCGATCATCGTCGTCGGCCGGCCCGATGGCGTCGCAGACGTGCTGGCGAAGATCGAGGAGATGGATGTCGAGGACGCCCAGGGCGCGAACGAGCCGCAGACGATCGTCTTGAAGAACGCCAACGCGACCGAGATGGCCGACACGCTGGAGCGGACGTTCTGCGATCCGAGTAGGACGAAGACGCGTGGCAGCAGCTACGTGGCACCGACGATCGTGGCCGTCGAGGCGACGAACAGCATCATGGTCGTGGCGAAGCCGCAGGAATTCAACCTGATCAAGAAGGTGGCGGAGGATCTGGATTCCGAGATGGTGGATACGAGCGGCGTGCAGTTGCTCCGCGTGCCGGCCGGACGGGACGTGGAGGAACTGGCCCGGATGATCGAGGAGCAGATCAACGAGGCCGAGGACAACAAGAAGTCGGTCAACAAGAACTACCGGCCGAGCCACGTGAAGATCACAGCCGACGCGATCTCGAGTACGCTGCTTGTCGCGGGCGCCAAGGCCCAGTTCGAGGATGTCGAGCGGCTGGTGAACGAACTCGTCGCGAGGGGCCCCGCGGGCGGCAGGGTGCGGCAGGTGATCCCGCTGGAGAACATGTCGCCGGAGAAGGCCAAGCAACTGATTGAGCAGCTTCAACAGGGCAGTTCCGGCTCGAGCAGCCAGGGCAGCCGGCGGACCGGCGGCGGGCGTGGGCGCCGCGGCGACGCCGGCTGGACGCAGCATCGGCGGTATGAAAAGAGCATTGGGTGCGAGAAGGGATTCTCGCACCAGCATGTGTGTTCATGCGGTTGCCTCCGGCCTGGGCGCCCCCCGGCCAAGGCCGGGGGCTCTTGGGGGCAGACGGCGTGTGCCGCGACGCTGCCGGGCTTCTTGGCCCAGGTCTCGTTGAGCACGGCGATTGCGCAGACGTCGACCACGCAGCCGGCCGAGAAGGCGAAGAAAACCGCGCCCGTGGTCAGCAAGATTCGCCCGAGGAAGAAGGCGGGGCAACCTCCCAGCGGTGAGCAGGAGACGGCGCAACGGGGCCGGCGCTCGCCTGGAGGCCACGCGGAGCGAGTGCCGCCTATGACACCCGAGGAGCGGATTCGCGCGACGACGCAGCCGGCCGGCGTGGCCAGCTTGTCGGACTCCGCAAAAAACGCGATTCAGAAGCGTTTATCCGGCGCGCCGATCGATATCGCCGAGGCGGGCCCCGGTGCCATCATCTTCGAGGGAAACGCGGAGGATCTGGAGGTTGTCCAGTCCATCCTCAAGATGCTCGACACGGCGATTCCGGAGAAGTCGATCGAGTACGTCAGGCTGGAAAGCGCCCGGGCGACGGACCTGGCCCAGACGTTGCAGGACGTCTTCAAGAAGATCGAGAAGGTGGGCGACCGGGCGGTTCAGCCTGAGGACATCGTTGACGTGATCGCCGACGCGCGGACGAACGGCATCTACATCGCGGCGACTGAGGACAAGATGGCGCAGGCGTTGGCTTTGATCGAGCGCAATGAGGCGGCGGCTGCCGACGTTACCAAGAACGTCCGCCGATTTGTGTTTGAGAATCGCCGCGTGTCGGAGGCCGGCGAGACGCTCAAGAAGATGGTCACCTCGTATCTGAAGCAGAAGAAGCTGCCGGTGGATGCCATCGGCATCGAGGTGGACCCGCAGACGAACTCGGTCTTTATCACTGGCGGCGAGAACGATCTGGACTTCGTGGAGCAGCTCCTTGATGGCCTGGACGCGGAGTTGCCGGACGAGGCGGACCTGAAAGAGGGGGCCAAGCGGTCGATGCAGGAGGCCGACATCATGATCGTTCCGCTCCGCGTGGCCGACGCGAACGCGCTGGGCGGGTTGCTCAACGACCTGTTGCAGAAGGCC
Source organism: Phycisphaerae bacterium (assembly GCA_016935885.1). The sequence continues at coordinate 19,097 of JAFGQA010000159.1, forward strand.
GCCACCGGCGACACGCCGATGAAGGACTTCATTCGGCGGATGCGGATCTTGGACGAGAACGGCGAGCCGATTGCCCAGATCGACCTGAACCGTCCCATCGTCGTGTTCGGCGACCCGGATAGCAATTCGGTGGTCATCGCCAGCAGTCGGGATAATTGCCTGATCATGAAGCAGGTGGCCAAGGCGTTCGACAAGGAGCCCGCCCGGGCGGAGGTCCGCCACGTGGTGATGGACCTTGAGTATGCCGACGCGACCGAGGTGGCCGAGCAACTGGGCAACCTGTTGCAGGAGAGCGAGTCGCTGACGAAGCGGCCCGGCAAGAGCGAGACGTTCGGCGTGCCGGAGGGCGTGTCGGGGGCGTTGGTTTATTCAGCGGTCGTGAAGCCGGACGCCCGGACGAACCAGGTGATGATCGTCGGCCGGCCGGACTCGGTGGAGATCATCGAGGGGCTGGTCAAGGAGCTGGACGTCAAGGGGCTGGACGTGATGCCGTTCGAGATCGTGAAGCTGGAGTTTGCCAGCGCGACGGCACTGGAGGAGGCCCTGACGGACATGATGGAGAAGCGGGCGGAGGCCCTTCCCAAGGGATCGGGCCCCAACGCCGAGAACGCCGAGAAGGTCATCATCCGTGGCGACCCACGGACCGAATCGTTGATCATCGCGGCCAAGCCGGCGCGGATGGAGGAGCTTCGCGGGCTGGTCAAGAAGCTGGACATCCCCGCGTCGGCCCTGATCGAGAACATTCGCACGATCACGCTGAAGGAGTCCAGCGCGACCGACCTGGCGGACAAGTTGAAGGACCTTTGGGAGCAGCGGAAGAACCAGCGCGAGGGCGGCACCGGGTCTCTGAAGCTTGAGATTCCCGCCATTGTGCCGGACGAGCGCAGCAATTCGCTGATCGTCGCGGCGAACAAGGCGGACTTCGATGCGATCAAGGCCGTCGTGGACAAGATCGAGGCCCTTGAACTGAACCCGATGGCCAACATCTACATCGTGCGGCTTCAGTACAACTCCGCCAAGCAACTGGCCACGGCGTTGAGCGCGCTGTTCCAGAAGCGTGCCGAGATGCGGACCGTCGACAGCAAGCCGCGGCCAGAGGACGAGGTCGAGATACAGGTAGACGAGGTGACGAACTCGCTGTTGGTGGCCGCGTCGAGGGAGAACTACGAGGTGCTGGTGCAGAAGGTCGAGGAACTCGATCGGGAGATCGGCGTGCCCGGTCAGGTCGAGTTCTTCGTCTGCGACAACGTCGGCGCCTACCGGATCAAGGAGACGATCGACGAGTTGTTCAAGGACGGCGTGTTCAAGTCCGGCGGCACGGGGGAGAGCGAGATCGCCAAGGAGCGAGAGAGAGTGACGATCAGTGTCGACGATCGGTCGAACATCCTGATCGTTTCGGCCAGTCCGGAGAATATGGAACTGATCCGCGAGATCTACAAGCGGATGAACAGCGTCACCATGCCCTGGGACGTGGCGATTACGAAGCTGATCGTCATCGAGCACGGCGATGCGGTGAAGATCGCCGCGCAGGTGGATGACTACTTCGAGAAGCTGAAGGACATCCGTCAATCGGGCGGCGACAGCGGCACGAGTAAGTCCGGCTTCGAGATCACCGTCTTCGCCGACGAGCGGAGCAACCGGATCATCGTCGGCGGGACCAAGGACGGCATCGACAGCGCGGTGGAGATGGTCCGCAAGCTGGACGTGCCGCCAGGCGTGCCGGGTCAGATCGTCGAGGTCTATACGCTGACGACGGCCCCGGTCGCCAAGATCGGCGAGATGATCGACAACGTCTTCCAGGAGCGCAACAAGAGCCGCTCTGGCGCGACGGGTCCCAACGTGGAGCCCGTCAAGGTCACCGTGGAGCCCAATGAGACGAGCAACAGTCTGCTGGTGAACGCCACGAAGGAGGACCACATCCTGATCGCGGACCTGATCAAGCGATTGGATTGCCCCAGTGCCTTGCTCCAGATGGTAAGAGTTTTCCCGTTGGAGAAGGCCCGGGCGGAGAAGCTCAAGGAGATCATGGACGAGCTGTTTCAGGCGGGACGCGCCGGCGGCACCGGGAGCAGCGGTCAAACCATCGCGGTGGTTGCCGACAAGCGGACGAATGCGGTCGTCGTGGCCGCCCCGGCCGGCGAGTTGGAGAACATCGGCCAGCTCGTGGCACGCCTCGATCAGGCTGACATCAAGGTCAACGCCGAGGTGGGCATCTTCCCGTGCGAGAACGAGGACGCCGAGAAGATGGTGGATCTGCTCAACGGCATCATGTCCGGGGATGTACAAGGTGGCGGCGCGAAGGAGGATGAGGAGATCCCGGGCGTCGATTCCATGCTGATCTCCTTTCAGACAGAGGACGAGCGCGGCAGGAAGCTGCTGCTCGAGACCATCCGCGAGAACGTGCAGATCACCTACAATGTGCGGTCCAACAGCGTGGTCGTGATCGCCCCGCCGTCGTCGCTTCGTTTGATCGAACAGTTGGTCCGCAAGCTCGACCGGATCCAGAAGCGTTCGGTGGTAGTTAAGGTCTTTCAGCTTGTCAACGCCGACGCAACGCGAATGATCGAACTGCTGGAGGACATGTTCGCTTACGAGGAAGGCTCGGAACAGGAGCGCGAGTTCCAACGTGGCCGCGAGATGCAGGTCGAGGGTGGAGTCAGTGGGACGGGAGGCGTTCCGTCGGCGGCGTCGCAGGAAGGCCCGACGCGGCAGGGCACCTTCGGCCGGCCGAAGACCACGTTTGTGGCCGACGAGCGGACGAACTCGATCATCTCCGCCGGTTGGCCGGAGGACATCGACGTCGTCGCCGACATCATCGACCAGCTCGACTCCCGCACGATCCAGGAGCGTGACAACGTGGTTTATACGCTGGTCAACATGGAGGCGGAGGACATGCAGACCGCCCTGGATTCATACTTCCAGGCCGAGCAGGCACGGCTCGATCGTCTGGGCGATTCGCTCTCGCCCCAGCGTCGCATGGATCAGGAGGTTTCGATCGTCGCCCACAAGGAGTCGAACCAGCTCATCATCTCCGCCAGCCCCCGGTACAGGTCGCAGATCTTATCGGTGGTCGAGCAGCTCGACCTGCCGCCGCCCCAGGTCATGATCCGGGTGTTGATCGCCGAAGTGCAGCTCGACGACCGGTTCCAGATGGGTCTGGAGTTCGCCCTGCAAGAGCTTCGCTTCAGCGAAACGGCGGTCCCCGGCGGCAACGGGGTCCTGCAAAGCAGCCATTTCGACGTCGTCGGCGGGACGGACCTGGGGGCTGCTGGGACCGGCGTGGCCGGCTTCAGTTTCACCATCACGGGGGAGGATTTCAACTTCCTCGTCCGCGCGTTGCAGGCCGACTCCCGCCTCGAGATCATCCAGCGGCCGATGATCATGTGCCAAGACAATCAGGAGGCCAGCATCGACCTGGGGCAGAAGGTCCCGTTTGTTCGTGGCACGCAGGTTACCTCAACCGGTCAGGTGACCAGCCAGGTCGAGTACGAAGACATCGGGATCAAGCTCGAGATTGAGCCAAACATCAATCCGGATGGTTTTGTGTATCTGCATGTCGTGCAGGAGATCTCCTCGATTGCCGAATCGACGATAGATATCGGCAACGGCGTTTTGGCACCGGTCTTCAACAGCCGCATCGCCGATACGTGGGTGGCGGTGAAGGACGAGGAGACGGTTGTCATCGGCGGATTGATCGAGACGATCGAGAGCGAGAGTGAGAGCAAGGTGCCCTTCCTGGGTGACATTCCCGGTTTGGGTGTGCTCTTCCGGACGACCAGTCGCCTGAAGAACAGGAGGGAGCTGCTGATCGCCATGACGCCGAGGATCGTTCGCACCGTCGAGGACGGCCGGCGGCTCTCAATCGAAGAACGTGACAAGGCCGGCATCATCACGGACAACATGAAGCAGAGCCCGCTGTTTGAGCGGTTGCAGGTGTTGCCGGAGGACGAGCAGGAATTATTCGACATCGAGGCGCCGCCGGATGCCACCGAGCCGGCGGGGCGACCAAGGCGGACGGAGCCGACCGAGTCCAAACCCGAGAAGAAGTACGGTCCCAAGGCCCCGCGGTACGGTCCGCTGGCGCCCGCGGGCGAGGACGTGATCGCACGGCGTGGCCGTGGCCGGGCGACGGCGAACGTCGCTGTCGGCCCGTAGCGACGGTAGCGATCCGCTGAGGCGGTGACGGGATCGACAGTAGGCCGTAGGCTGTCGGCGGAGAGCAGTTGGCCGTTAGCCGCTGGCGGCTCCACCGCTGAAGCGATGGGACACCGGTCTCGGGGGGCCGCGCGGGCTGAAGCCCGCGGCTCAGAGTCTGCGGCAGACTGTGACATCGTGGCAAGCTGTGACATCGCGGCTGATTGCAGGCGGCTGATAGCTGATAGCTGCCAGCTTCTAAGAAACGCTTGATGATGTTGATGATGATGCTTGGGCGATTGCGTTGCGTGTCGTTGGTCCTCGGCGTGCTGGCGGTCTTGTGCGAGGCCGGTTGCACTGATCTGGCGACGTGGGGTGGCCGCGGCGCTGGCCCCAACGATGCGCCAGTGAAGTCCAATATCATTCGTGTGAACAAGTTCTTCAGCCTTAATCCTTGGCTGTCGTTCAGTGGTGACCCGAGCGGGAAGATCGATGGCGTCCGTTTCACGGTTTATCTCGAGGACGCAGAGAGGCCCAGGGGTGTCTTCGGGACTGGCATCATCGTCGTGGAGATGTACCGTTTGGACCGAGATGCGCTCGGGCGTGAAAAGCCTGTCTTGATTCACACATGGGAACTGCCGCCGGAGAAGGCCTATCCCTGGCGGGCCAAGGAGGAGACGGCGATGGGTTGGGGATACGGCCCGCGCTTGTCGTGGGGCGAGGACCTGGATGTGGCAGGCCAGCAAGTTGCCTTCCTTGTCAAGTATATTCGCGAAGACGGCCGCGTGATTTCGTCGTCGCGACAGGTGCTGAAGGTCCCCGATCAAGGCGCAGCGGAAGTCGGGAAGGCGAAACGTCGAAACGTCGAAACGTCAAAACGTCAAGACGTCAAAACGCCAGACCATCAGAACGTCGAATCGTCGGAACATCCAAACGGCGAGAAGGAATGACATGGACCCCACGGAAGGAATCAGTCGGGAGTTGTACAACGAGCATCTTGGCGCGTTGGATGTCCTGCGCCACGCGAAGAACGTCTTCTTCTGGCTGGCGGTGGTCGCGGTGGTCTTGCACGCCGTCTCGTGGGTTATTGCCACCTACACGGACGCGCTTGAGCCGCTGAGTCCGGTTGCCGGTGATCACGACGGCGGCGCCGGCTTCGAGGCGGTCCCCACCGAAGCGGAACTGAACGCGGCCAGGCGGTGGGAACTGGCCATCGAGTCGGCGCTGGTCCTGGGAGGCTTCGTCGGCCGGGCCTCGGCCCTGGTTTTGACCGGCGTCTTCCTGCTCGCGATGCTTGTCAGCCTGTCCGTCAGACTTGGCGGAGCCACGAACCTGGCCAAGGCCTGCGTCTGGTCGCTCGTCGCGTTGGCCATGCTCGTGCCGTGGCTGCACGCTCCGGAGGAAGTGGTCGGCGCGGGCTCCGCGTTCTACGGTCTCGACGAGTTGAACAGGGCGGCCGTCTCCGAGCCCGGCACGGCTGGCGGCCTGCTGTCGGCTGTCCGGTTCCTGGTCTGTCCAATCCTCGTGGCGGTATTCCTGTTTATCGCTCTCGTCCGCTTCCACACCGCGTACGGTCAGATTACGGCTGCTCCTGGCGCGAGACTTCCCATTCGCGAGGTGTGAATGAGAGTCTACGGCTGTCAGTTCTCTGTAGCGATCGGTTCTCGGTGAGCAGGAAGCTACCGAGCGAAGAGCTGATGACCGACGACGACATGTATCCAATAGCGAGTGGCGAATTGCGAATAGCGAAATCCTGCACTAGAGCACTTCACGGTCGGATGCACCTGTGGCACCGCCGTCTCGGCGGTGGATTCGCGGGCGAGACGCCCGTGCCACAGTCGCAGGCAAGCGTGAACCGCTCTATCCTCGCGTCGCCATTCGCCATTCACCATTCGCAATTCGCTGCACCGGAAGCCCGGCCATGACGAACAGAGGGACATCGGTCGCCCTGCTGCGTGTTGGCCTGATCCTCCTGGCGTTGGCCGGGTGCGTCATCAGTGCCGTCCTTGTGCGATTGAGCGTGCCGAGTGAGGCACCAACCAGGATCTTTGGCGCGGAAGTGTGCGCCCCGTCGAACGCGGTCGATTGCGACTACGTCATCAGCAGCCGTTGGTCCGCGGTGGGGCCAATTCCTGCCGCCACATTGGGCGTGGCCTATTTCGCAGTCATTGCCGCGTGGTCCGCGGCCGTCGGCTTGCCCAATTACCGTGGCCGCCGTTGGCACGCGCTGCCGCTCGTGGTCGTCGCGGTGGGCTTCTGCACTTCCCTGTTCTTCATGTACGTGATGGTGTTTCGCTTGCCGATGTGGTGTACCTGGTGCGTGGCTGCGCACGTCGTCAACGCCGCAATCCTCCTCCTGATGCTGCTGGCCTGGCCGCGGCGGCAGAAGACCGGCGAGCAAACGATCGAGGCCCAGACGCCATACCCGTCGGGCACGCGCGTCCTGGCGGTCGTGGCGAGCTCCGTGGTTCTCTTGCTGCTGATCGTCGTGGCGGGCGTGGCGTACAAGGCCCAAGTAGTGGCATGGCAATGTCAGTCACGATATCTCGCGGTCACCAACGACATCGACTACGTCGAATGGCGTTACCGGCAGGCGCCGTGGCACGAGTTGCCCACGCGCTCGGATGATCTTGCCTTGGGGCCTGCTGACGCGCCCTTCACGATCGTAGCGTTCAGTGATTTCGAGTGTTCGAAGTGCCAGGCGTTTTTCCTGAGCACCCCCAATCTTCTGGATCGCTTTCCCGAGAAGCTGCGCGCTGTCTTCAAGCAGTATCCGATGGCTTCGGCGTGCAATCCTTACGTTCCCGGAGGCTTCCACCACTTCTCGTGTGAGGCCGCGCTGGCTGCCGCTGCGGCGCAAGCCGTGGGCAGTCCGCAGCAGTCCATCGACTACCACAAGGCCCTGTACGCCAATATGGCGCGCCTGGATGAACGTCCGTACCGAGCGCTGGCCGCGAGCATCGGGATAGAACAGGCGGTCTTCACAAGGGCCCTGGAGGATGGCATCGGGCGTGATCGGCTCGATGAAGACATCGCGCTGGGTCACAAGCTCGGCGTGGAGGGCACACCCACGATCTTCCTGAACGGCCGCCAGTTGCCTACCTGGAAGATCGTGACGGCCGGTGTGGACGGAAAGATGGATGTTGACAAGACCATCGCGTTGTGGGAGCGACTACTCGGTGAAACGGCAAGACGAAGCCAGAACGATGAAGCGTTAGGAAGTCGGAATGGAGAGGGAGGCACGGCGTCCCGGTCTTGACGTTTCGACGTCTCTGCCGAGGGCCCGTTCGAGAAGCTCCTGCGGCACGGGCGTCCCGCCGATTCTGTCCCGGAGAGATCGTACGAGCATGTATGGGGCATGGCAAAGGAATCAGTGTGGCGTGGACAGGGCGGCACGGTCGAGCGGTGGGAAGAAGGGAGGGGCGAGCTGGTTGCGGGGGGGGTGCAGGGGTGTTTTTGGGATAGATTCTAAGCCAATAACCCTTGTGCAACCGATACTTACGTCTGATGACTTGGTGACCGTGCCATTGAGCGATCGATCGGCAGTGTGGCGCTGCGCTGTTGCCACCTGGGCGTGCTCGGCTGGTATAATGCAAGGACGAGCAGCAGAACAACCTCGTAATCAAGGGCTTGGAGAAGACCCATGAGGCTTCCATCGGACCGACAACTGAACGGACGCACGGCACTGTGCCTGATCGCGGCCCTCGGCATCGTTTTGCTGACCAGCAGCTTCGCCGTGCCCCAGGACGAGCCGCAGGTGCCCTCGTCGGGCACGCGGCAGACGATCATCACCAATCAGTTCAATGCGGCAACGGCCGGCTTGATCCAGGAGCGCCGGCCTGGGCTGTGGGTGCAGCAGGGAATCGCCGTGCACCAGGGCAGCACCACCTTCTTCACCGGCGTGCCCGATGAGGAGCCGAACTTCTTCAGGGACACGTTCAACCAGGTGGTCACTGACATCGTCAGTGTGATCCAGGGCGCGATGGACGGGCTGAATCTCCTGGTTCAGAACCTGTTTCGCAGTGGCGGCTCCTCCGGAGGCGGTGTGTACATTCCGATACAGAACGCCGCCACCACCGGACAAGGGACCCGCGTTCCGATCGATTGATCTTCAAGCGGCTGGTCCGTTTCCTGGGACTCGGGCGTGTGAGCCTCCGCGCCCCGCCGCCACCAGCGCCAGCCCGATCAGGAACACGGCCAGAAATGCGGCCGTTCGCAGGTCAAACTGGACGGATGTCAGCTCGGCTTCGGTCTCCGATAAACCGAGGAAATGCCCCAGTTCGCCGACCCGCGCCGAGGCCAGCGCCAGCCCGTTGATGGCGATGTGAAGCACCATCGCGGGGAAGATCGATCCCGACCGCAGGCAGACGAACGCCAGCAGCATGCCCGACAGACTGACGACCGGAATCTTCTCGCTGCTGACGTGGTACAGCCCGAAGACCAGGCCGACGACCACAACCAACGGCAGCGTGGCGAGCTTCCGCCGCAGGCCGGCCATCAGGAAACCTCGAAACAGCAGCTCCTCGCAGATGCCCGGCAGAACGGCGAAGACCAGCAGGATACCGGTGAGCGACCCGCTCATGAACCACTCCTCTTGCAGCCCTGCGATTTCATCTGGCATGGCCGCCGGCGGGAAGAAGGAGAATTGAATCTGTTGCATCAGATGGGACATCGGGATGACGGAGAAGGCCAACAGCAGCGTCCCGATCGACGGCAGCAAGCCGGGCAAGCGGAGCGAAAACGTCTGCCGCAAACCGACCTTGAGATACCAGCAAAGCAGAACGGCCGGTGCGGCGAAGATAAACACCTGCGCGGCGGAAATCACGGCCCGGAACCATGTGACGCTCGAATCCAGACCCACCAGATAAGACTGCCAGTAGAAGTTCACGGGGAAGAGCACGGCCACCGTCAACAAGGCAGACGGGACCGAGGGATAGACCCGCGGTTGGAAGAACCGTCGCCGCAACAGCGTCTTGTAGCTGCCAACATCGCTGAACAGCACCGCCTCGTGCCCGTACAGCTTCGCGGCCACCGCCACCGCCGTCACCGCATATAAGCACGTCGACAGCAGGCAGATGGCCATCGCCGGCAGGTCGTATTGCCCCAGGAACAACTCCCGCATCAGGACCACGACGTTCGCGACGGGGATCACAAGAATGACGCCTTCCAGCTTAATCGTGGGCATGTATGACACGACCATCGCCGGAATGATGGCCGCCATCATCACCGGCATCATGTAGTTCTGCGCCTCCTTGAAGGTCCTCGCAAAACTGCACGCCGCCAGCATCACGCCCCCGAACAGCACCGCAAACGGGATCATCGCCAACAACACGACCGGCGCGGCCGTGGTCAGGAAACCCACCTTTTGCTCCGCTTCCTGCTCGAGTTGTCGACGCTGCTGCAAGTAGCGATATTGAGAATACTGCGACGACGGCTGACTGCTGATCGCCGAAAGCTGAGGAGCAGCCGCCTTCGAGATCATCTCCTGCGTGACGAGTGATTCAACTTGACCCGATGATTGGGCCGACGACGCCAGTCGATCCAACCCGCTGAAATGAACCATGGCGGTCATCGACCCCAGGTTCAGCGTCGTGATGATCATCGCGATCGAGACGATCACGCCGAACTTGCCGGCGACGATCTGCCCCACCGGCACCGGTGAGACCGCCAACGTCTCCAGTGTTCCCCGCTCGCGCTCCCCCGCCGTCAGATCGATCGCCGGATACATCGCCCCCGTCACGGTCATCGTTACGAGCAAGAAGGGCACCACCATCGCGATGATCTTGGCGAACTGCCTTTCCGGGCTGGCTGTCGAAAGGCTGCTTGTGGCCAGTGGACTCAGCAGCGCATCACCACCGGCAAGCTGCGACACCCGTGTTCGCACGACGCGGTCAGACTCGTTATGAAGAATGCGGCTGAGCTGCCCGAAGACGAACTCCGAGCGCGGATCGGTGTCGCAATAGATGATCTGGGCAATACGATTGGTTGCGTCGGCGGGGTTCTCCGGATCCGGCGGTGGCTCCAACACAAGCCCAGCGTGATACTTCTGTTGCTCCACCAAATCCCACAGCGACTCCCCCGATCGAACATCGATTGTGACGTGTTCGGCCTGCAGATAGGCCCGCAGTCCGTTGTCGAGATCCTCGACTTTCTCGCCCGCAGCCTCCGCTGCCTCCCGGTAGGCGGCGAGATCGGCCGCCCGCTCGTCATCATCCCGCTGAAGCACCGTCTCGAGCCACAGCCTGTGTGCCTCTGAAGGCACGCAAATCGAGTAGTGCTCGGCCTGACGCCGGCTCGTCTCCGTCCTCAACGCCTCGATCAGCACGACCATCAACACCGGATACAACACGAGGGGCACGACCACCATGGCGATCAGCGTGCGCCGGTCACGCAAGGTCTCGATCAGTTCCTTGCGGTAAACCACCCACACGCGCCGGTACCGGCTCATACGCCCCCCCCATCCGATTGCGGATCGACGATTGGCGATTGAGAATCGACAACCGGGCCATCGAGCACGTGCGCCTCCAGGCCGCAAAGGTGCAGGAAGATCTCGCTAAGCCGCTTGCGCCCGGACTGTTCGCGAAGCGCCGGCAGGTCACCCATGGCCATCAGCTTGCCCTCGTGCAGCAGGCCGAAGCGGTCACACAGCGTCTCCGCCTCGTCCAAATAATGTGTCGAGAGAATGATCGCCTTGCCCCGTCGGCCCTCAGCGCGGATGAAGTCCAGCACGATCCGATTCGTCAACACATCCAACCCCAGCGTCGGCTCGTCCATCACCAGAATCGGCGGATCGCCCATCAGCGCCCGGGCGATGTTCGTCCGCTGCACCTGCCCCGTGGAGAGGCCCCCGCAACGAAGCTCCGCGAATGACGACATGTCCAGCCAATCGATCAGGATCTCGATGCGATTCTTGACGGCCGCCCGATCCATGCCGATCAGCTCGCCGAAATATCGCAGCAACTCGCGCGGCGTCAGCCGTTTGTATAGCCCTGTGTTCGACGTTAGATACCCGAGCGACCGCTTCGCCGCCTCCCGTTGCGTCCGCGCATCACAGCCGTTCAGCCGGGCCCACCCTGACGTCGGCGTCAACAGTCCGCTCAGCATTCGCAGCGCGGTGGTCTTCCCGGCCCCGTTCGGCCCCAGCAGCCCGAAGATTTCCCCCGCCGCCACGCTGAACGAGACCCCGTCGACGGCCCGCTTCTCGCCGCCTTCGGTCTTCGGAAAGACCTTCACCAGTTCATGAACTTCGATCATCCAGCGGGCTACTGTAAGCACCTAGGACCAGGACGCAACTGCTCGCAGGTATCCATCCTTCTCTTGAGAGGTGTATAGGACGGGTTGGCTCACCTGTGGCACTGCGGTTCCGGCCCGTGTGCCGCCGCTCCGTGAGCAGCGCATCCAGCCACACCACCGACCCTGATCTGGCCCTGCTGACACAGTGGCGGCGCACGGCAGAACACATCCCTCAGACGATCCGTGACAGAGCACAAGGATGTACGGCGTCCGAGACAGTTCAGGCGGGAGCCACTGGCAGCTTGCCTGCCAGTGTGCATGGCCCCATGCGCCCACCGGAGAGACCGCACGGGCAAACACGTACAAGCCACCCGTGGCACGTGGAATCGAGTGCCACCGGAACTGTTACGGACCCGTATGTTTGCGCCGGGCGATCCCCGCCCTTCGCCTTGATCCTGAGTTGTGGTAAGCTCAATGGTAGACTCAAGCCAGGAGCAGGCATGGCCATGAATATACAGTTTCTCGGCGCCACACGGCAGGTCACGGGCTCTCGGTACTTCCTGGAGGTCGATGGATTTCGGATGCTCGTCGATTGCGGGATGTTTCAGGAGCGCGACCACCTGGGGCGCAACTGGGAGCCGTCGCCGATCGCCGCGGATACGATCGACTACGTGTTGCTGACACATGCCCACCTGGATCACTGCGGCCTGCTTCCCAGGCTGGTGGGGAACGGATTCAACGGCACGATCCTGACGACGCCCGCGTCGAAGGACCTGGCCGAGATCATCCTCAAGGATTCCGCACACATCCAGGAGGAAGATGCGGCGTACAAGCTGAAACGCCACAAGAAGGAGAATCGCACCGGTCCCTATCCCGTCAAGCCGCTTTACACGGCTGCGGAAGTCCAAGCAACGCTGCCGCTGTTCGACACGGCGCCGTACGACAAGCCGACGATGCTGAGTGACAGCGTGACCGTGACCTACCACGACGCGGGGCACATCCTCGGCTCGGCGATGTTGGAGATGACCGTCCGCCGCAACGGCGACAAACGCACCGTCATCTTCTCAGGCGACGTCGGCGAGCGCGACAAGCCGATTGTTCGCGATCCTTCCGTCTTCGAGCGGGCCGACTACGTCGTCATGGAATCGACCTACGGTGCCAGGAACCACAAGGATGCGGGGCCCATCGAGGATCAACTTTGCGACATCATCAACAAGACCGTTCACGCGGGCGGCAACGTCGTGATCCCGACGTTCGCCGTCGAGCGGGCCCAGGAGTTGCTGTATTACATGGGGCGGTTGGTCCGGGAAGATCGGATCCCGCACGTGCAGGTCTTTCTGGACAGCCCGATGGCCGTGGACGTAACCGAGGTCTTTCGGAGGCACCGCGAGTGCATGGACGACGAGGCGAGGCAGCTCGTCGACGCTGGCGAGCCGCCGTGCAGGTTCCCCGGTCTCAGACTGAGCCGCTCCACAAGCGAATCCAAGTCGATCAACTCCGTGAAGGGACCGTCGGTTATCATGTCCACAGCGGGCATGTGTAACGCCGGACGTATCAAGCATCACCTGATCAACAACATCTCCCGGCCCGAGTGTACGATCGTCTTCGTCGGCTACCAGGCATACGGGACGCTGGGCCGCCAAATCGTCGAGGGCAAGAAGCGCGTTCGGATTCACGGCAAGCAGCGTCGCGTGAAGGCCCGGGTGGCCCAAGTCCATGGACTGTCCGCGCATGCGGATCAAGACGGCCTGCTAGATTGGATCGGGCACCTCAACGACCCGCCGCGTCGCGTGTTCCTGACACACGGTGAGGAGAACGCGGCGACGGCCCTGGCGGACCGGATTCGCTCGAAGTGGGACTGGGCAGTGGAAATACCCGGGTATCGCGATGAATACGGACTGGACTGAGCCGTCGGCGGATTCGAGCCATTCCCCGAGCCACCAACGCATGCCGCGGTGGCTGCTCACAGAATCGAGTTCATCCATGCGCAAACACGTGCTCAGAGCCAAACACGCATTCAGAGCCAAACACGCATTCAGAGCCGGGCCGTGTCGGCCCGGTCCGGCTTGACACCCGCCGGCGCGGTTAGCAGCCCGTGGTAAAAGGGAAGACAGCGGTTCGGAAACGCCTTTCCCGACCGTGAGAACCACCGGCGAGACGCCGGTGCCACAGTTCTGCCACGGGCTGTTAGCCGGGGCGTCTTTGGGAAGTTCCTTTACGGCCGCCGTCTCAAGCGGCCCAGCGGGTGAAGAAGGTGATCCCAGCCAGGGCGGCTAAGGCCTGGATGGCGAGGCCAGCCCAAAACAGCATGGGGATGGCCTGTGGAAACACCACGGCTGCGGCACCCGCGCCGACAAGGGTCAACACGAGCACGGCCGCGAGACCGACGAGCCATGTCGTCCAGCCAGCCAGGCCACTGGTAGACACCATCCGCCACCCGGCCAAGGCTCCGAAGGCCCCGCCGAACATGGCGAACAGGGTGAGCGGCATGTAGGGCGCGTACCCGACGTCGCCACCCGCCACCAGGACTTCATGCGCGGCGGAGACAGGAGATCGCATCAAGTAAACCACCGCCACGAGAAGAACGGCGCCGATGACGAGCGATGTGATCATCGAGGGAACGGCGGTGGCCAGTCCTTCGCGCATCGCCTCGCGCTGGCGGGCGATTAGGGTCGCCTCGTCGATCTCCTTGGCCTTGGAGGGTCTGGTCGTATCCTTGGCTTCCGCGGATTCGGTTCTGTGCTTGGCCTTGGTGGGTCCGGTCGCGGCGTTGGGAAGCTCGCCGCTCTCGATTTCGTCCACCAGCGACGCGTCAAGTAGATCATCTACCGGCTGAGGGCTTGGGATGGCGAGGACGGCCCCACACTTGCACATGGCTCGCTTACCGGCCAAACGGTCCGGGGCATGGACGCGCTTACGACAAGCCTGGCATTGAACAACGATAGACACGGTGGGGCCTCAACCATCGTATTATGCCCCATGTTGGCGCGAAGCACAAGGAAGGACGAGCCTGGCTTGAGATGGGTCCGTGATACTTCCGGCGGCATTCGATTCTGGGTGCCACGGGCGGCCTGTCTGCCGACAGGCAGGCTTGTCCGCCAGTGCGGTCCCTTCGGTGGGCGCGTGGGGCATACACACTGGCAGGCAAGCTGCCAGTGGCACCCGCCCGAACTGTCATGCACCGGCTCGAGATCGTGTCAGCCTTCGGCGATCAGGATCAGCAGATGGGACAGATGCTCCGTCTTACGCCGGTCTGTCTCGATGCGTCATCGCCCCACGATACCCAATCGGCTTACATTCCGAGCGCCTTCATGGGGTCGTAGATTAAAGCCCGGTCCACTTCGCCATCGGGCGTGAAGAAGACGTGCAGGTTATGTCGCTCGCTATAGCGATATACGAAGTAGAAGCCGTACCGGAGGAGTTCCTCGTCGGTGGCGTTCATGAAATCATCCCGGTACACGGTTCGCCTCAGCTTGGGCATCAAGGAATCGGGCTCCTCCTGCCAGACCCACGTTTCCTGGGGCTTCTTGCCGTCCAGCGCGTCTACCACCTGCTGGACCGTCATACCAGGGTATATTTTCTTCTGAGCCTCCTCGGCTTGCTCGGCGGGGCTGAAAGCCAGCCCATCTTTGACCATCCAGGCCAACCCGCCGACGGCACCTACAATGACCGACCACTTCATCACGGTGATCACGATGCCCACGACCCGCTGAGCGGCCACCGAGGATCGCTCCGGCCGGCGCGCAACGTCTCCGCGTTTGGCCTTGTCTGCGCGTTCTTCCGTTGCATCCGATGCCGATGGCGCGTCATCGACGGAGACGGCCAGGCGCCGACCGGACTTCACGTTGAACCCACAGGATGTACAAAGCACCGAGCCTTCCGGCATCAGCGCCTGGCAGCTCGGACAGCATGCTCCCTCGATGGGTCCTCCGCTGTCGACGTCCTGCAATAAAGACAGACCCGCAATCTCGTTGACCCGTTCGGGGTCTGGGATTGCCAGGACCGCGCCACACTTGCACCTGGCTCGCTTACCGGCCAAACGATCGGGCGCTTTGACGCGCTTATGGCAGCTTTTGCATTGTACGCTGATGGACACGTCGCGGCCTCAGACACGATAGTACGCCATCAGCGGTCTGAATAGCAAGGACAGGAAGACTACATGGCGAACAAGGCCTCGACGAAGGACTCGGGGTCGAAGGGCTCGATGTCCTCGATGTGCTCGCCCAAGCCGACGAACTTGACGGGGACGTTCAACTGGTCGCGGATGCCGACAACGATGCCGCCCTTTGCCGAGCCGTCCAGCTTGGCGAGGATGATGCCGCTGACGGTGACGTGATCGCTGAAGCTGCGGGCCTGGCTGACGGCGTTCTGGCCAATGGTGGCGTCCAGGACGAGCAAGACCTCGTGGGGGGCGCCGGGGATCTTCTTCTCAACCACGCGCTGGATCTTGTTCAACTCGCGCATCAGGTTGTCCTGCGTGTGGAGGCGGCCGGCTGTGTCGACGACGAGGACGTCGGCGTTGCGGGCGACGGCGGCCTCGCAGGCGTCGTAGGCAACGGCGCCGGGGTCGGCGTCCTGGTCGTGCTTGACAATGTCAACACCGCAGCGCCGAGACCATTCGGTGAGTTGCAGGACGGCAGCGGCACGGTAGGTATCGCAGGCGGCGAGAATGACCTTCTTGCCCTGCTCCTTCAAGTGGTTGGCGAGCTTGGCCACGCTGGTCGTCTTGCCGGAGCCGTTGATGCCGGCGACAAGGATGACCGTGGGGCCGGTCTCGGCCTTGGCAAGGACGCGGTCGGCTGGGGGCCACTTGGCAATGATGTACTGCTTCAAGTACGCGATGATGTCCTGGGATTCGGTGATCTCGCCGGCCTTCCACGCGGCGCGAACGGCCTCGACGAGGCTGGCCGCGGTGGCAGGACCGAAGTCGTCCTGGATCATCGTGTCCTGGACGTCGTCCAGGAGGTCCTCGTCGATCTTGCGGCCGAACGGAAGGACCGACTTGAAGCTGCTGACGACCTTGTCTCGGGTTTTGCCAAGGGCTTTCTTGAATCTATCGAGCAGTCCCATGGGAGGCTCCGGAAGGATGAAGGATGAAGGATTAAGATCCAGCTACGAGAGTCTCTTCCCAAAGGCGATGGCCTCTGTGTCTATTCAACGCCCCTCCCGCGTCGAGTTCGGTCTTGCGTGAGGGGGCCGCCAAACGGCAAGGCTCGCTTTCGCGGCTCGCGTGTTCGCAGCCGGGCACGCACGCGGCTGCTCCTCGCGTCGGTATTCGCTCTCCTTGCTTCACATCCCATCCATCCTTGCATTCTGTTCTTCATCCTTCGTGCTATTCATCATCCTTCGTTTTTGTATTGGCTGCGTCAAGGATGCCGTTGATAAAGGCGGGGGATTCGGCAGTTCCGAAGATCTTTCCGATCTCGACCGCTTCGTTGATGGCGACGCGCCGCGGGATGTCGGGCCGGTGGAGCAATTCGCAGACCGCAACGCGCATGATGTTTCGATCGACCGGAGCCATGCGATTCAGATCCCAGTGTTCGGCAACGTCTTGGATGGCGCGGTCCAGCGACTGGCGGTCTTGCCAGGCGTCTCGGACGAGATCTCGGGCATAGCCGCGGACGGCGGGATCTGATGATTCGTCGGTGAGAAAGCCGTCGAGTTGGGGGATGAAGTCCTCGGCCAGCACATCGAGTTGGCAGAGGGCCTGCATGGCAAGGATGCGTGCTTGGCGGCGGTCGATCATGTTGCCTTTCTTCATGGTGGAGCTGGGATCTACCGGTTCCTTTCAAGTCCACGCGGGCTGAAGCCCGCGGCTCTTCGGCAGGCCTGCGGCTCGCCGGCAGCTACTTCGAGGCCTTACGTTTGGGGCTGATCTCGCGGAGAAGGTTGACCATCTCGACCGTGCTGAGGGCGGCGTCGGCACCCTTGTTGCCGGACTTCGTGCCGGCTCGTTCGATGGCCTGATCGATGGTGTCGGTGGTGAGCAGGCCAAACCCGACGGGAA
This sequence comes from Phycisphaerae bacterium, assembly GCA_016935885.1. The sequence goes on from JAFGQA010000159.1 coordinate 36,471, forward strand.
CGCCTGTCTCGAGGGAGACCTGGGCGAGGCCCTTGGTCGCCTGGCTGGCGACGTGTACGTGGTGGCTTGTCTGCCCGCGAATGACGCAACCGAGGCAGATGATGGCGTCGTAGCAACCGGTTTGAGCGAGGGCCTTGACGGTGAGGGGCAGTTCCCAGGAGCCGGGCACCCAGACTTCGTGTAGGTCCTTCTCCGCGGCGTTGTGGCGGATGAGGGCATCGCGGGCGCCGGCCAGGAGGCGCGAAGTAATGAACTCATTCCAGCGGCTTACGACGATAGCGAACCGCAGGTCAGTGGCGTCGAGTTTGGCTGAGATCGTGTTGGTCATGGTGTGTGTAGTCTACCGCAAGTGTCGTGACGATGAAAGCCGAAACGGCAAGCCGGGAGCCCACGTTGAGTGGGAGTACGTAGGCCGGACGGCAGGGTTGTCGGGGGAAGTCTGCGCACCTATCATGCGCCTGGTGCCGTGAGGAGCACCGGGGGCCCGCACAGTTGTGTGATACGATCAGCGGGATTGGATTCGCGCATGTTCTACCAGCCTCGCCAGATAGAAGAAGCGCTAGGTATTCGAGCGGAGATGGGCGGGGACGTGACGCCGGTCGCCGGCGGGACGGATCTCGTGGCGGCGCTGAATCGAGAGGTGTCGGCTCCGGCGCGTTTCCTGGATCTGACGCACGTGGACGGTTATTCGGACGTTCGGCAGGAGAATGGCGGCTGGGTCGTGTCTGGCGGGGCGACGTTCGGCCAGCTGGGGCGGTTGCCGCTCGGGGCCTTGGCGGAGGCGGCACGGACGGTCGGGGGACCGGCGATCCGGAATCGGGGGACGATCGCGGGGAACCTCGGTACGGCGTCGCCGGCGGGCGACGGATGTGTGGCCCTGCTTGCGATGGACGCGGAGGTGGAGTTGAGCCACGCGACGCGAGGAGGCCGTGTTGTCCAGATTGACGAGTACTTCACGGGTTTCAAGCAAACGGCGCTGCTGGCGGACGAACTGATCACGCAGATTCGATGCAGAGATGACTGGGGCACGGCGTGGTACAAGATCGGAAAACGCGGTGCAACGAACATCAGCGTCGTTTGTTGTGCCATCGGCGTGTTACCATCGGGCGTGGTGCGGATCGCGTTTGGAAGCGTGGCGCCAACGGTGATGCGGGCAAAGAAGGCGGAGGTGATTGTTGCGAATGCCTTGTGCGGTTTCACACGTGATGTCGCCGGACGGGCGAGTGAAGGCGGGCTTTCGCTGGCGAACGACGTGATTGCGGCGGCAGCGACGGTGGCGATGGAGGAGGTATCGCCGATCGACGATCATCGGGCTTCGGCGGCGTACCGGCGGGCGATGTGCGGGGTACTGGTGCGGCGGCTATTGCGAGACGTCGAAATGCCCACACGCCGGGACGTCAGGGCATCAGAAGATTAGGAGACGCGCGGCTGCGATGGGTGATATGGAGGATACACGCCGATGGTTGCTGAAGTGTACGGTCAACGGCGATCCTGTGGAGGTTGAGATCGAACAGGATGAGACGTTGCTGACCGTCTTGCGCGAGCGGCTGGGGCTGACGGGGACGAAGGGGTCGTGCCTGGAGGGGGAGTGTGGGTCCTGCACGGTGATCGTGAACGGCCAGGCGGTCAATAGCTGCCTGGTGCTGGCGGCGCAGGTGCAGGGCGGTGCGGTCGAGACGATTGAGGGACTGGCCCGTAGCGGCAAGCTACACGTCTTGCAGGAGACGTTCCTGTCGAAGGGCGCGGTGCAGTGCGGGTATTGCACGCCCGGTCTGATCATGGCGGCGAAGGCGCTGTTGGACGCGAATCCGGACCCGACGGAGGAGGAGCTTCTGGAAGGAATGGAGGGGAACATCTGTCGCTGCACCGGCTATGCGGCGATCCGGGAGGCGATCCGGGAAGCGGCTCGGGAGTTGAGATGAAGCGTCGAGCGTCGAAACACCGGGATGTTGGGATCCGCCAAACGGCAAGCCGGGGCGATGGCATGTTGGAATCCACCAAACGGCAAGCCGGGGCGATCGAGTGTTGACGTCTGCCAAACGGCAAGCTGGGACATGGAACATGGAGCCTGATTCGGGGATGTCCGTTGGGGGAAAGCCATTGGTTGAGGCTTCGACTACGCCGTATCGGGAGGTGCCTAAAGGGGCGGTCGGGCGGAGTGATCAGCGGGTCGACGGTGTGGAGAAGGTCACGGGGACGGCCCTGTATGGAGCGGACCTGTTCTTCAATCGGGCGGATTACTTCGCGCAGGTCGTGCGATCGGAGGAGGCGCACGCGAAGATCATTGATATTGACGCGACGGCGGCGCTGAAGGTGCCCGGCGTGCTGGCAGTCTACACGGCGGCGGACGCGACGGGGACGAATCGGCAAGGGTTGATTCTGCGTGATCATCCGGTGCTGGCGGAAGACAAGGTGCTGTATCGGGGTGATGCCATCGCGATTGCCGTGGGGAGGACCGAGGCGGCGGCACGGCGCGGGCGGGATGTGGTGCGCGTCCGATATGAGCCGCTGCCGGTCGTAGGTGGAATTGACGACGCGCTGGCGGCGGATGCGCCACGGCTGCATCCGAATGGGAACATCATGGGGGGCAAGCGGATCCGAAAAGGTGACGCGTGTGCGGCCCTGGCGGGCAAGCTGCCGGAGTCGCCCTGCGACGTCATCGTCAGCGAGACGTTTCAGACGCAGACGGTGGATCACGCGTTTCTGGATTTGGAGGCGGGGATTGCCGTCTGGGACGGGACGCTGCTGACGATCCACGCCTCCGGGCAGTGGGCCCACGAGGAGCGGCGGCTGGTGGCGTTGGCGCTGGGGCTGCCCATCGAGGCCGTGCGGATTGTCACGCCGGTGACGGGCGGGGCGTTCGGCGGGCGCGAGGATCTGAGCATTCAGGTGTATCTCGGCATGGTCGCGTTGAAGCACCCGGGCAAGACGATTGCGATGCGCTACAGCCGCGAGGAGTCTATGCGGGCGCGCCACAAGCGGCACGCCGTACGCGTTCACTACACCATGGGGGCAAGCCGGGACGGGACGCTGTCGGCGGCGAAGGTGACAGTGTTCTCGGACGAGGGGGCGTACGCGTCCACGGGGCCGGCGGTGATGCGGAAGGCATCGAGCCATGCGACGGGACCGTTTCGCGTGCCGCACGTCTATGTCGACGTGTATGGGGTGTTTACGAACAACAATCCCACGGGGGCGATGCGGGGGTTTGGGGCGTGCCAGATGGCCATCGCCTACAACGGCGTTTTGGACCGGTTGGCGGCGCGGTTGAGAATGGACCCGGTCGAGTTGCGGCGAAAGAACCTGGTTCGGCCAGGCGATGAGGTGACGACGGGGCAGGTGCTTCCAGCCGCGACGGCAGTGGAGTGCATGGATGCGGCGTTGGAGCGGTTTTGGGGGGAGGAAACGGCGAAACGGCGAAACGTCAAAACGTCGAAACGGCGAAACGTCGAGACGTCGAAACGTCGAAACGTCGAGACGTCGGAGCCTACAGACGTGGCGGAATCTTTGCACCAACCGTGTGCGGAGGCACCCCCCGGCCAAGGCCGGGGGCTCTTGGGGGAGGTGAACGCGCCTAGCAGCCAAGGCCGGGGGCTTCTGGGGCAGGGGCGTTTGCCGGTTGACGACGAGGACACGGCGTTGGCACCGCATCTGCGGCGCGGGTGGGGCATCAGCAATATCTGCTTTGGCTTGGGCTACGGAGACGGATTCCCGGACGCGAGCCGCGCGCGCGTGAAGTTCGAGGACGACGGGCGACTGTGCGTCTATACCGGCGGCGTGGAATACGGGCAGGGTCTGGTGAACGTCGTGTCGCAGATCGCGGCCGAGGAGCTCGGCCTGCCGCTCGCGCGGGTCGATGTCGTCTGGGGGGACACGGGGCGGACGCTGGAATCGGGCTCGACATCGGCGACGCGGCAGACGTATTTCACGGGCAACGCGGTCAGGATCGCGGCAAGCGAGTTGCGGGAGCAGGTGTTGGACATCGCCGGGAAGATGCTGCACGTACACCCGCACGAGCTTGAGTTGGCCGACAGGAAGGTGGCAGGGCGGTTCGATTCGAGCTTGGTGTTGCCCATTGAGGAAGCCGTCGAGGCCGGGCGGAAGCGGGGACACTCGTTGGAAGGCTCGGGCATCTTCAAGCCGCGGACCGTGTGTGAGGATTTCGACACGGGGCAGTCGCCGCGGGCGTTTGTGACGTACTTGTTCGCATCACACGTCGCACAGGTACTGGTGGACACCGAGACCGGGGAGGTTCGCGTCGAGCGGTACGTGGCGTGTCACGACGTGGGCAAGGCGATCAATCCACACGGCGTGATGGGGCAGGTGGCCGGCGGAGCGGCGCAGGGCATCGGGATGGCGCTGATGGAGGAAGTCGTGATGGACCGCGGGCGGATGATGAACCCGAACTTCACGGATTATATCCTGCCGACGATTTGTGACGTGCCGGAGATCGAGTACGTAATCCTGGAGAACGACGATCCCGGCGGGCCGTTCGGCGCGCGGGGGCTCGGCGAGCCGACGCTGATCGCCTCGACGCCGGCGGTGCTGTCAGCGATAGGGGATGCAATTGGGGTGGCACCCTACACGACGCCGTGCACGCCGCAGCGGATATGGGAGTTGTTGCACCCGGAGTCGGCGAACGTCCCGCCCGAGGCGAGGATGGCGACGGCCCCGGCTCATGCTCGGATGTCGCGATGATCGGCTATTACTGCTCCGAGCGATGCAGTTTGAACGTTTTGGGCGCTACTTGTAGCATGTACGTGTTTAGCGTTCAAACGGTGTGGCATGGGTAACGAACGACGCGCCCCACGGGGGCGGGTCGTTCATTACCCGTGAGGACAGGCTGGAATGGATGCCCACGGGTAAGCTCCGCCGCCGCTGGCGGCTCCGCTTAC